>JAEXGM010000220.1 GCA_023450835.1 Bacillota bacterium
TGGAGGCCAAGGGTTCGAATCCCTTTATCCACCTTGGTAATAGTACCATTGGGCTGTCGCCAAGCGGTAAGGCACAGGACTTTGACTCCTGCAGTCGCTGGTTCAAATCCAGCCAGCCCAGTCAGCCTTTATAAGCTGAAATGAGGGCACCTGCCGCAGGTGATAAAAATAGTTGGGATATTAGCTCAGTTGGTAGAGCACTTGACTTTTAATCAAGGTGTCCCGGGTTCGAATCCCGGATGTCTCATTGGTAATAACAATTAAGCGGATGTGGCGGAATTGGCAGACGCGCTAGACTTAGGATCTAGTGGGATACCGTGCAGGTTCAAGTCCTGTCATCCGCAGTTAAAAGAACTATTTAAACAGCCAAAAACAATTATGTTTTTGGCTGTTTTCATGTTAAAGGTATAAATTCCCCGCTGTATTTTTCTCCTGATTTTTTTCGGATTTCTTCCCTGATTTTTTATCTGAAAGTATTTTTTCAAATTTCTTATCGGCCTTTTTATCTGAAAGTATTTTTTCAGATTTCTTGTCAGGCTTTTTATCTGAAAGTATTTTCTCAAATTTCTTATCAGCCTTTTTATCTGTAAATATTTTCTCAGATATCTTTTCCGCATTTTTATCCGAGAGAATCTTTTCCGCTTTCTTATCCACTTTTTTATCTGAAAGAATATTCTCAGATATCTTTTCCAGATTTTTATCCGAGAGAATCTTTTCAGCTTTCTTTTCTGCTTTTTTATCTGAAAGTATTTTCTCTGCCTTCTTCTCTGCTTTTTTATCTGAAAATATTTTCTCTGCCTTCTTCTCTGCTCTTTTATCTGAAAATATCTTTTCTGGCTTCTTCTCTGTGTTTTCATCTGAAAGCAGTTTTTCAGATAACTTTTCAGCCTTTTTTTCCTGCTTCTTCTTATCAGATTTCTTTACCGGGAATAAGGTATCAGAGGTTTCTTCACCGTCAATTAACTTTTTAGAAGCTGCCTTTCTGATTTTTTCAGTCATTTCCGAACGGGAAGAGGTTTTCTTGCGCTTCCCGGTGTCTCTGGCAACGGCAATATAAAACATTTGTATACGAAGTTTATTTTCATCATACAAATCCATGCTCTTATATAAGTCTTTATAATAATCAAAGAGAATTCCCTTTGTACGGATGGTCTGTCTTAGATTGACCTGAGTTGCCACAAGACTGCCTTTCGTTTTAACATAATAATAGACCGGCTTTTTAATAACATAGACATCTTTTACATATTGCAGGTATTCCAGATTGAAGAGAAAGTCCTCGCACCAGTTTAAATCTCTGGAACATCTTAGCTTGTGGGATTTCACAATATCAGTGCGGAAGAATTTGTTCCACATGACTCCATAATAAAAGTTAGCCGGGGCTTTCATCATGTACTCCGCAAATTCCTTTCGGTTGATAAGCCCTTCTTCCGGTATATGGCCTTTAATATATATTTTATGATTTACGACCCGGTGATAGTCGGCTATAACCATGTCGCAGCTATAGGTCTCAGCAGTGGTGACAAAACTCTCGGTTGCATCTTTGATAAGCCAGTCATCGCTGTCTACAAACTGTATGTATTTACCCCGGGCATTTTTCATTCCTAAGTTTCTGCTGTCGCTTACCCCGGAATTTCCTTTATTCAGTATATGGAAACGAGAATCGCTGTCTCTGAATTTCTTTAGGACCTTCATGCTATGATCCTTGCTTCCGTCGTTTACTACAAGTACTTCAATATTTTTGTAGCTTTGGTTGCGAATACTGGTTAGACAACGTTCGATGGTTTGTTCTCCGTTATATAATGGTACAATAATACTGACCAGCGGTTCTCCCATAATAACCTCCATGCTGCCAAAGCGCCGCAAATTTGGGCGCTGGCACAAATTTGTGTGTGAATTATGCTTTTCAATAATTCACACTATGACCCTTTCTCAAGTGATATTTATAAAGAGCAGAGCAAGTATACAATATCTGTGAATTTCTAGAATGCTTTCATTATAACATTTTTTTCTATATATTTCTATCGGTATTCCATTGGACTTTAAAGTAGTACAGGAAGAAAGGTTTTGACAGGAAATAACAATGGAAAAATCTCTGACAGGAATTGATTTACAGCATAAATAAGCTGTCAATATAAGTGCCATAAATGGCTCTTATAAATAAGCATTAGCATGTATAAAAATTAAAAATATTTTGCGAAAAGCGGTAAAACTGGCGTCTTTTCCATTGCATGAGAAGATGTTTTGTGATAGACTGACACAAATGACAGTGCAAAGGAGGTCACTCTCTTGAAACCTTATAAAGAGATGTCCAGAGAAGAATTACTGGAATTAAGAGACGATTTAAAGAAACAGTATAAAGCAATGAGAGGACTTAATTTAAGTCTTGATATGTCAAGAGGTAAGCCTTGCATAGAGCAGTTAGATATTTCCATGGAAATGATGGATATTTTAAATAGTTCCTCCGACCTTACCTGCGATGACGGAATGGATTGCCGCAATTACGGAATTCTGGATGGACTTCCGGAGGCAAAAAAGCTTATTGGTGATATGATAGAGGTTCCGGCTGAGAATCTGATTATATATGGTAACTCCAGTTTGAATATTATGTATGATGCTATTTCCAGATCCATGACTCATGGTGTTATGGGCAGCACCCCGTGGTGCAGACTGGAAAAAGTAAAGTTCTTATGTCCCGTGCCTGGTTATGACAGGCATTTTGCAATTACGGAATACTTTGGTATTGAGATGATTGATATCCCTATGACGGCGGAAGGTCCGGATATGGATATGGTGGAGAAGTATGTGTCGGAGGATGAAGCGGTAAAGGGTATCTGGTGCGTGCCAAAGTACTCCAATCCCCAGGGTATTACCTACTCTGACAGAGTGGTGAAACGCTTTGCCAGATTAAAACCGGCTGCTAAGGATTTTCGCATTTATTGGGATAATGCCTATAGCATCCACCATTTATATGAAGATGAGCAGGACAATATCTTAGAGATTTTAGAGGAATGCAAAAAAGCCGGTAATCCTGATATTGTATATAAATTTTCTTCTACTTCAAAGATAAGCTTCCCGGGTTCCGGTGTCGCTGCTATTGCGACCTCACCGAATAATCTGGTAGATATTAAGAAACAATTAGCTATTCAGACCATTGGCCATGATAAAGTAAATCAACTGCGCCATGTAAGATATTATAAAGATATTAACGGTATTATCAGCCATATGAAGAAACATGCGGATATATTAAGGCCAAAATTCGAAGCAGTTCTAAATATTTTGGAAACAGAGCTTGGCGGGCTTGAAATAGGAACATGGTATAGGCCTAAGGGCGGATATTTCATTTCCTTTGACACAATAGACGGCTGTGCGAAAGCGGTAGTTGAAAGGGCTCAAAAAGCAGGAGTAAAATTGACTTCTGCAGGGGCGACCTATCCATATGGAAAGGACCCCCATGACAGTAACATACGTATTGCGCCTTCTTTTCCTCCGGAAAAGGATCTAAAGACTGCCATGGAGCTGTTTACACTATGCGTTAAGCTTGTAAGTGCAGATAAATACCTGGCTATGCTTGAAAACAGAGCATAGTATACTCCTTCAGATAATGGTTTCAACAATATCCCAATGGAGGGAGTTGCATGTATTTATAATACATTCAACTCTCTTCTTTATGGGATGTATGATTTACTTTCTTATGATACATATGCTTCTGGCATCATGTTATAAATTTTGCTGCATGGATAAAAGTTATGCGGCGGGCAAGTTTCCTAAACATTGTTCTATAGGACAAGCTTCTGATTCAGGCCTATAGACACTACAAATTTCACAGGAGGATTATTTTTATGAAAAAAGTGGTTACATTATTGCTGGTAATGGCAATGGTAGTCGGAATGATGACAGGATGCGGTAAAACTGACAAAAGCACCGGGTCGGGGTCGGAAACAGCAAAAGGCATTGACAAGTCTAAAATCAAAGTAGGTATTATTTACATCGGCGATGAGAATGAAGGCTATACGGCTGCCCACATGGATGGTATCAAGGCTATGATAGAGAGTCTTGGTTTATCCAAAGATCAGGTTATTGAGAAAACCAATATCGGTGAAGATGAAGCATGTTATGATGCTGCTGTGGATCTGGCAGATCAGGGCTGTAACATCATATTTGCCAACAGCTTTGGACACGAAACTTATTTAATGCAGGCAGCAGCAGATTATCCTAATGTTCAGTTCTGCCATGCTACCGGTTATCAGGCCAAATCCTCCGGTCTTGCCAATATGCATAACTACTTTACAGCAGTTTACGAATCCCGTTATGTATCCGGTGTGGTAGCAGGCCTTAAGTTACAGGACATGATCAAAAACGGAACAATTACAGAAGATCAGGTTAAGATGGGCTATGTTGGCGCTTATCCTTACGCAGAAGTAGTATCCGGTTATACCGCTTTTTATCTTGGAGCTAAGAGTGTTGTTCCTTCCGTTACCATGGAAGTAAAATACACCAACAGCTGGGGTGATATGGCAACAGAAAATGAAGTTGCAAAACAGCTGATTGCTGATAAATGTGTATTAATCAGCCAGCATGCCGATACCACCGGTGCACCTACCGCTTGTGAAGAAGCAAATATTCCCTGTGTTGGTTATAATGTTGATATGACCTCCGTTGCTCCTAATACAGCATTGACCTCTGCAACTATTAACTGGGCACCTTACTATACTTATGCAGTGAAGTCTGTAATTGACGGAACACCAATTGCTACTGACTGGAGCCAGGGCTATGCTGACGGTGCAGTTGGTATCTCTCCTTTGAATGACAAGGTAGTTGCTCCCGGAACAGCTGATGAAGTTTCCAAGATAGAAGCTTCCTTAAAGGATGGTTCCCTTAAGGTATTTGATACCAGCAAATTTACTGTTCAGGGTTCCAAAGTTGAAGACTTAATCAAGGACAACGCTGATTTTTCTAAGTATTCCGCCTATGTTTCCGACGGATATTTCCATGAGTCAGAAGTTATCTCCGCTCCTGCTTTTGATTTAAGAATTGATGGAATTACCGAATTGACAAAATAATTAGCTTAGTTGCTTAAATTGTACAGGGCCTGCTATTTGGCCCTCCTTAGCGGGACTGCTGTTTTGCAGTTCCGCAAATTTATTGTGTAGGAGGTTTTTTTGTGGAACAGGTAAACGCCATTGAATTAAAAAATGTTACCAAACGGTTTGGCGAAGTTATTGCAAATGACAGTGTGAATCTTTCTGTTAAAAAGGGTGAAATACTATCTATCTTAGGAGAGAACGGCAGCGGCAAGACCACACTTATGAATATGCTTTCCGGCATTTATTTTCCTGATGAAGGACAAATATTTATTAACGGAAATGAAGTGACTATACGTTCTCCGAAAGATTCCTTTACCTTGGGAATCGGCATGATCCATCAGCATTTTAAGTTGATTGATATATTGACTGCTGCGGAAAATATAATACTGGGCTTACAGGGCAGCAAAACCTTAAAGATGCACCAGGTTCATGAAGAGATTAATAAACTCACCTCCCAGTATGGCTTTGATCTGAATCCGTCACAAAAAATCTACGACATGTCCGTATCTCAAAAGCAGACTGTCGAGATTGTAAAAGTACTCTATCGTGGAGCTGATATCCTGATACTGGATGAGCCTACGGCTGTGTTAACTCCCCAGGAAACTAAGAAACTCTTTGATGTGCTTCGTAACATGAGAAAAGCAGGCAAATCCATTATTATCATTACCCATAAGTTAAATGAAGTATTGGAGCTTTCTGACCGTGTTACTGTTCTCCGTAAGGGTAAATATATCGATACGGTAAATACTTCAGAAGCAACCGCATCTTCTTTAACTGAGATGATGGTAGGGGAAAAGGTTAAGTTGGATATTGACCGTACGGAACCTTCTAATACAGAGAAACGGATTGAGATGAGAGGCATAACCTGTAAAAACAGAGAAGGGCTTAAGGTCTTAAAAGAAGCTTCTTTTCAGGCCTACAGCGGTGAAATCTTAGGGATTGCAGGAATTGCCGGAAGCGGGCAAAAGGAACTTCTGGAAGCAATAGCGGGACTTCAGAACATTGAGAGCGGCGAGATACTTTACTATGCGCCGGATGGCAGTACCAGCAAGATATCTGATATGAAGGCGGCGGATATCAGGGATTTAAAGATTCATTTGTCTTTTGTTCCGGAGGACAGGCTTGGTATGGGCCTGGTAGGCTCCATGGACTTAACGGATAATATGATGCTCAGAAGTTATAAGGACGGAAAGAATTTCTTTGTAGACCGTAAGAAACCAAAGAATCTGGCAAGCAGTATTGTGGAGAAGCTTGATGTTGTAACACCCGGAGTAGATACCCCTGTAAGACATCTTTCCGGCGGAAATGTACAAAAGGTACTGGTTGGACGTGAAATCGCTTCCAATCCTACAGTGCTGATGGTGGCTTACCCCGTAAGAGGGCTTGATATCAATTCTTCTTATACCATCTATAACCTGTTAAATGAACAGAAGGAAAAAGGTGTTGCCGTAATCTGCGTTGGTGAGGACTTGGATGTATTGTTAGATTTATGTGACAAAATACTTGTACTGAATGGCGGAAGAGTCTCCGGCGTTGTAGATGCAAGAAAAGCCACCAAGGAAGAAATCGGACTTATGATGACATCGGATAGAAAGGGGGTACATAAACATGAGCAAAGAAGCAGCAAGTAGAGATGTATTTATACAAATGACCAAAAGGGATGGCATTTCCAGAAAGAAAGCCTGGACTATCAGAGGAATTGCTATTATCCTTTCCCTGATTGTATGTGCCCTTGTTATCGTAGCAATTACAAATGACAATCCCATTCAGGTATATCTTGGAATTATAGATGGAGCGATAGGCAGAAAACGCCGATTATGGGTAACCGTTCGTGAGACGATGACTCTTCTTATCATAGCGGTAGGGCTTACGCCTGCTTTTAAGATGAGATTCTGGAATATCGGAGCGGAAGGACAGATATTAATGGGCGGTGCGGCAACTGCAGCCATGATGATCTATTTTGGAGATGCAATGCCTAATTGGCTGTTACTTCTGGTTATTTTTGCCGTCAGCAGTATTGCAGGTATGCTGTGGGGGCTTCTTCCCGCTGTATTTAAGGCATACTATAACACCAATGAGACCTTATTTACATTGATGCTTAATTATGTGGCGATGCAGATTGTTACCTTCTGCATTGTTTTCTGGGAGAATCCTACCGGTTCCAATACCGTCGGAATTATAAACGGTGCCAGCAGACAGGGCTGGTTTGGAAATGTTTTCGGCTTACAGTATGGCTTAAATGTTATTATAGTTCTTATTATGACAGCGGCAGTGTACCTCTATATGAGACATAGCAAGCATGGATATGAAATTGCGGTTGTCGGAGAAAGCCAGAATACCGCTATGTATGCAGGAATTAACGTGAAAAAAGTTATTATCCGTACAATGTTAATTTCCGGCGGAATCTGCGGTCTGGCAGGAAGTATTATTGTAAGCGGTGCCAGCCATACCATATCCACCAGTACGGCAGGAGGAAGAGGGTTTACGGCAATTATTGTTGCCTGGATGTCAAAGTTTAACCCCATTGCCATGCTTTTCGTATCTGCTTTCCTGGTATTTATGCAGCAGGGGTCCGTTCAGATAGCTTCCCAGTACGGGCTGAATCAGAATGCGTCAGATATTATAACCGGTATTTTGCTATTTTTCCTCATAGGATGTGAGTTCTTCATTAACTATAAACTGGAATTTCGTAAACTGAAAAAGGAGGCACAGTAACATGACATTGTTATTAACATTTCTTCAAAATGCAATCAGTCAGGGAATCAGTATTCTCTTTGGTGCTTCCGGTGAGATTGTTACGGAAAAATCCGGTAACTTAAATCTTGGTATCCCGGGAATTATGTATATGGGTGGTATAGCAGGCTTAATGGCAGCTTTCTTCTATGAGAAATCCACCAGTCACCCCAATGCGTTTCTGGGTCTTATTATATCCCTTGTGATATCCTTGCTGGCATCTGCCTTTGGCGGGCTGATTTACAGTGTTTTAACCATAACTCTTCGTGCCAACCAGAATGTTGTCGGCCTTGCCCTTACTACCTTTGGCGTTGGCTTTGGTAACTTCTTTGGCGGTTCCATATCAAAGTTAGCCGGCGGAGTAGGACAGATATCCGTTAAGACCACAGCTTCGGCCTACCGTGCTAAAATACCCGGATTGTCTAAGATTCCTGTAATTGGGGACCTGTTATTTTCCTATGGGTTTTTAACCTACCTTTCCATTGTGATTGCGGTATTTTTGGCATTCTTCTTAATGAAGACCAGAAAAGGACTTAACCTTCGTGCTATCGGAGAAGACCCCGGAGCAGCAGATGCAGCCGGCATTAACGTATCCAGATACAAATACACTGCGACCATCAGCGGGGCTGCCATAGCCGGTCTTGGCGGTCTGTATTTTGTTATGGAATACCTTGGCGGAACCTGGAACAACAATGGCTTCGGTGACAGAGGCTGGCTTGCGATTGCACTGGTTATCCTGGCTCTTTGGAAGCCGGTGAATGCCATATGGGGTTCCTTTCTCTTTGGAGGACTCTATATTCTCTATATCTACTTACCCGGATTAACAAGAGCTACTCAGGAGCTTTGCAAAATGGTTCCTTATGTGGTTACAATCATTGTATTAATCCTGTCCAGTAAACGGAACAAACATGAAAATCAGCCGCCTGCCAGTCTTGGAGAGGCCTATTTCAGGGAAGAAAGATAGGAAAATAGTGCGAAATAAAAGACAGAAAAAAGAGATAATCATAAACCAGTAATAAAAACAGCGGCAGTAAATAACAGGATTCGAAACCTATAAATGGTTCGGGTCCTGTTTCGTTTTGTTGACAAAAAGATAATGGGATGATACGATGGAGGCATTATGGAAGAACGGAAGATGGAGAGTATTACTATGTTTTATCAGGAATTGAAAAAGGAAAGTTATTATATATATTCTAGTGAGATTGAGCTTATGATGGCAGCAATTCACATACTGGATGGCGGAAAAGTGCATAATATCAGTTTACAGATATATACAAAAGCGAAATTAGATGCATTGAAGAAAAAGTATGCTTTTCTTACAGAAATCTTCCATGCGGTAGAATGCCCTTATGGCATGCTGGAATTATTGACAGATTACACATTAAAAGATTTTAACATAGATGCCTATAGTAATTACCTGTTAAGCATGGATACTGCCGGTTTTCTATCCCGTTATTTTAATATATTTAATGAAGAGCTTGTCAGAGGAGCTCTTGAGAAGGATGAGGAATTTGAGAAGCTTTATAGAACATACTCCAAGTCTCAGGGAAGCTATCTGGGTTACAAGATGTTCTTTCGTGAAAGTAAAAGGATAATCTGTGACTTCTTCGCTTTTACAAAAGAACTGGATACAGAGGGTTTCCATAAAGAAATTGTAAGGGTTGACCATATGCTTGCGGAGGAAGAGAAAATGGCTAAGAAAGAGCTGGAGCACCTGGAGCCATTAGAATATTCACAGAAACTTATGGGTAAGACCTTTCATAACAGGGGTCCCTATCAGGAATTCTATTTCTCGCCAAGTTTATTCATAATGCATAGAATGGTACGCTTTTTTGGGAAAAATCAGGTTCTGATTTATTCGGTGAGAGAACCTCAGGAAAACCAGGAAAAGCTATTGAAGCAGCTCAAAGCCATTGGAGATGAAACCAGGTTCAAAATACTGACACTGCTAAATGCGAAGGAGCCCTTAAGGGGGCTTGATATAGCGAAGGAACTCTCTATGGCACCCTCTACTATATCTCACCATATGGAGCAGCTAAAGAGCTGCGGTCTTTTGAATGAAGAACAGGATAGAAGTTCAAAGTATTACAGTATCAGCCGGAATAATGGTAAAGAATTGCTGGAAACTCTGGAAAGACTTTTAAAAAGAGAAGTATAATATACTTTCGTCAGAAATACCAGTACTGCAAGGTAGTACCAGGGTTAATTATCATGCTTCTGCAGGTGATATATCTTTGCAAATATCTATCCAACCTAAGGAATTTGAGTATTCTTCCAGCTCTGTCGGGGTAAGTTCTATGGCACTGTTGGAACTTCCGCAAGCGGGGAATACTGTTTGAAAGCGTTTTAAAGAAATATCCAGATAGACTTCTACGGCATCATTGACGGCAAATGGGCAGACGCCGCCTACACTGTGGCCTATCAATGGTTCTGCTTCTTCTGCGGCAAGCATCCGGGCCTTTGTTCCAAAGCGGGCCTTGTATTTTGCGTTATCCACTCTGGCATCGCCAGCCATAACAATTAAAACAATCTTTTCTCCTGCATGGAAGGAAAGTGTTTTGGCAATGCGGCATTCCTCACAGCCTAAAGCCCTTGCGGCTAATTCAACGGTTGCACTTGAGACATCAAACTCTAAAATTCTGTTATCCATGTCAAACTGTCTAAAATAATTTTTTACTTTCTCAATTGCCATACAGTCCTCCTTGGTATTAATACAATTCTATTTTATCCCAGTATAGCGAATGATTATAATTAAAACAAGTCCGAATATATGAATTAAAGAATAATTCATGCACATATGAAATTTTCGGTCAAATATGAGATGAATTGGAAAGAGAATGACTGTTAATGTTTAAATTTGTATATTGACCATTGACTATAAGCATATTATTCGATTATAATAATATTCGATAAATATCGAATATTAAGGAGGGATTTTTTTGAATTCTGTTATCGAAGTGCAAGATTTATGCCGTGAGTTTTGGGCATCAAAGGGATGGGGGCGGAGAAAGAAGGAGATAGTTAAAGCTGTTGACGGTGTTTCCTTTCAAGTGAAAAGAGGGGAAGTATTTGGGCTTCTGGGGCAAAATGGAGCTGGTAAGACGACCACTATAAAGATGCTGATTACTTTGCTTGCGCCAACCAGTGGTAAATGCAAAGTATTGGGCTTTGATACTTTCACAGAGGAAAAGAAGATAAGAAGCCGGATTAATTTTATCTTTGGCGGCGAGCTTGGGCTTTACAGACGGTTATCTGCAAGGGATAATCTTAGGTATTTTGCCTGTTTGTATCATTTAGACCAGGAGGAAACTGACAAAAGGATTGAAGAGATTCTGGAGCTGGTAGGATTAAAAGAAAAATCAGATATTCTCGTTGAGACTTTTTCCAAGGGGATGATACAGCGGCTGCAAATAGCCAGAGGATTGTTAAATAATCCGGAAATTCTGTTTATGGATGAACCGACCGTGGGACTTGACCCGCTGGGAGCCAGAATGCTTCGGGATATTATAAGAAAGTTAAAGGAAGAAGGCAAGACAATACTTCTTACAACACACTATATGTATGAGGCGGATGAACTTTGTGACCGGATAGCAATTTTAAACCACGGAAAGCTCATGGCTGTCGATACACCTGTGAACTTGAAGAAATTGGTGGAGGAAGAAGGGGTAATAGAAATTCGCTTGGAAGGAATACAGGATAGAAAAATACAGGAAATAAAAATGTTACCCGGCGTAAGAAAGACAGATCTGGTTCAAGAGGAAAAGGAATATCTTCTTACGGTAAAATACAATATAGAGATGGATATCATAGAAAGACTGCTGGAAGTCTTGAAGGGAATAAAGATATACGCCTTTACCAACAGGGAAATAACCCTGGAAGATGTCTACATAAAGATGCTGGAGGGAATGTCGTGAAAAAGCTGAAAGTACTATATTATACAGCACTTCTTCAAATGAAATGTTCTTTGGCAAGGCCGATGTTTCGCTTCTGTCTTCTGGCAAATCCTGTTGTTAATACAATTCTTCTATATGAAATGTTTAGAAAGTCCGGCAGGGAGGACTTTGTTACTTATGTTGTTCTTGGCTCAGGTCTTATGGCGTTGTGGAGCTGTATTTGCTTTTCTTCTGCAGGGGATATTAACAGAGAGAGGTATAGCGGCACCCTTTCCCTTATATATGTGGCACCGGCAGGATTTTCCAGTATCATTACAGGTAAGGTAATAGGGAATACGTTATTAAGTATGGTAACTTTTATCCTGTCATTTCTTACGGCGGCAATTCTCTTTAGGGTAAAGATAGAAATCTCCCATCCCAAATTCCTGTTACTGGCTCTTATTTGCACCGTGGTGAGCTTTTCTGTAATTTCCGTCATTATTGCTTATCTGCTTACTTTATCAAGAAAAACTCAGCTTTATATGAATTGCATTGAAATTCCTGTTATTCTCGTATGCGGTTTTGTATTTCCGCCGGAAATCCTTCCCCTTTGGGTAAGACCAATCAGTTATATTCTTTCTCCCACCTGGGCAGTAAAAATAATCAGGCTTAGTGTATCAGGCGCTTGGAATGAAAGGGAATATTATCTGGGATTAGGGGTGCTGGCAGTGCTGACCATAGTCTATCTTGTTCTGGGACGTTATTTATTGAGATTAATAGAGAGCCAGGTAAGAATATTGGCAACTTTGGAGGTGAGTTAATTATGAATCGTTTTCTGACATTATCATGGCTGAGTTTTAAAAGCCGGAGAACTATGTTTAGTATAGAAGAATTTTTTTGTTATGAGACTCTGTATCCGCTTCTTACGCTGGCCTTTTATTGTATACTTGCAGGTTATAGTTATCAGACCTCCAATCTGACAAGATGGGTAATCGGCAATTCCTTTTTACTTTGCATGAATACCTGTATCTTCACATTAGGAAGCACTTTTATGGCAGAGAGGGCTTATGGATGTGTCAAGAGCCTGATTGTATCCCCGGCCCATATGCTTGGAATCATCTTACATAAAAGTTTTTATACCTGTCTTGTTGCCATGGCCACCGTTGTTCTTGGTTTTATTGCCGGAGGGCTGCTCTTTTCTGTGGACTATTCAGGAATGAATTGGTTTTTATTTTTACTGGCTGTAATAGCAGCTATGTTCGCTGCGACAGGTTTTGGTATGTTCATTGGCATTTTTGGATTGATTTCAGACCAAATGCATTTTGTACTGAATTTTATGTCCTATGTCCTAATGATTTTCTGCGGAGCCAATTTTCCGATAGAACAGCTTCCGCCAGCTGCCAGGATTATCTCGGAATTTCTCCCGCTTACCCATAGTATAAAGGCAGTAAATATACTCTTTGATGGCATGGAAAAATATCAATTTTCAATGCTTTTACTGCGGGAAGCGGGAGTTGGAGTTCTTTTTTTTCTGTTGGCCTCGGTTTTAATCAGTATGATAGAGAAAATATCAATAAAAAAAGGTGCTTCAGAAGTCTTTTAATCAGCTAATAGAGCTATTTTCTCACAAAGTGCCTCATAGGAGATTCCGGCGGCTTTGGCTTCCTGGGGGAGCAGGCTTACCGGAGTCATGCCGGGGAGAGTGTTGGCCTCCAGGCAGAAGAATTCATTCTCTTCATTAAGGATAAAGTCTATTCTGGAATAGCTTCCAAGATGCAGGGTCTTGTGAACCGCAAGTGCGAGGGACTGGACTTTTTCTGTGAGAACTTCTGAAAGAGCAGCCGGGCAGCATTCTGTGGTAAGCCCCTGCTGGTATTTGTTCTTATAATCATAGAAGCCTTCCCTGGGAATGATTTCAATGACCGGGAGTGCCCTGTCTTCCAGAATACCCACGGAGAATTCTCTTCCCTTAATTAACTTTTCCGCAATTATTCTTTTTGAGCCAAAGGAGGAGAGCTTATCGGCAGCGAGGTTTAGGGAGGCCGTCAATTCCTCCAGGTTATAGACTAAAGATACACCGATGCTGGAACCGTTACTTACCGGTTTGATGACGCAGGGAAATCCGATGGTATCTGTAATCTTTTGAGGAGTAATCCCCTCTGCTTCTTCTATTATCCAGGGAGCGGTGGGAATACCTGCATGACATAATAATCTTTTGGTAATATCTTTATCCATAGCAAGAAGGCAGCCGGTGTAACCGGTACCGGTATAGGGAATGCCGTTGCAGTCAAGCACTGCCTGCAACTGGCCATTTTCCCCCATGGAGCCATGAAGAGCTATGAAAACCACATCAGCCAGTTTGCACAAGGGAAGTATGTTTTCCCCGATTAATTCTTTTCTGCCGTTATTTTTAACAACAAGTTCTTCCAGATCCGGTACGGTATCGGGTATATGGTATTCAAATAGATGATTATCTTCCTTTGTTATGAATAAACCGGAAAGGTCATCCTCCTTGGTTTTTATACCTTCATAGACGTCTGCTAATACTACGGCATGGCCCGAAGTCATCAGGGCATTGGCAATTAAACTGCCGGAGGATAAGGATACATCTCTTTCGGGACTTAGCCCGCCTGCTAACACTACAATTTTCATACTTATAATCCTGCCTTTCTAACGCATCTCAAGATTGTGCCTGGGAAATTCTCAGCGCAATCGTGTTTGTGAATTATGCTTATTTAATAATTCGCATACAATTCCTCTTTTTGTCTTTCATTCTTGTTCTGCTTACCGGAGAAACAATCGAACTTTATTCAATATTATATTCAGAAAAAATTCGCAGTAATAGCCATATAATGCTTTGTAGTTTTCGTTTAGTGCTATAAAGAACTGTTTTCTTTCAGAGAAATTCTGGTATAATAAGACTCATCAGATGCATAGTAAAAGGAATAATGAAGTTACGGTATAAATTTTAGAATTTGACTGGAAAGAGAGGATTTTTTATATGGTTTATTTATTTTTAGCAGATGGATTTGAAGAAATTGAAGGACTGACAGTAGTAGACTTACTGCGCCGTGCAGAAATTAAGATTACCATGGTTTCAGTAACCGGGAATTTAAAAATTGCCGGCTCCCACAATATTAAAGTAGAAGCCGACGGATTGTTTGAAGATTATGATTACAAAGATGCAGAACTGTTAGTGCTTCCTGGCGGTATGCCCGGAACAAAGAACCTGGGCGCCCATAAGGAACTCGTAGAGCTTTTAAAGAAATTCAGAACAGAGGACAAGGCTCTGGCAGCCATATGTGCAGCACCCAGTGTTCTGGGAGAGAACGGATTGCTTCAAGGGAAGAAAGTAACCTGCTTTCCGGGCTTTGAGGAAAAACTGATAGGAGCAAAAGCTACTGGAGCGAGAGCGGTTACAGACGGTAATATTATAACAGGGAAAGGAATGGGTACTGCCATTGAATTCTCTCTTGAAATCATTCGTTTTCTTGCAAATAACGAAACAGCGGAGAGGATAGGAAAGACTATTCAGTACTTTTAATTTCTTTTCGCAGTATCCAGAGGGTCAGGACGTTCGGCAATATCATCAGGGCATTAATCAGGTCGGAAAGCTCCCAGACAAATTCCAGAGATAGAACG
Source organism: Bacillota bacterium (assembly GCA_023450835.1). GTDB lineage: Bacteria > Bacillota > Clostridia > Lachnospirales > Lachnospiraceae > Anaerocolumna. The sequence goes on from JAEXGM010000220.1 coordinate 15,332, forward strand.
GCGCCGCCAAATATCATGACGATATAACATAATTTATAGGTTGCAATACCATCTTTTCCAAAGAGGTATACAACGGCCCGCTCCCCGAAATAGGACCAGCCTATGAGCGTCGCCATGGCAAAGGCAACTATGGCAAAGCCAAGAATATACTGACCGTAAGGAAGCTGCATGAAGGCAGCGGTTGTCAGATCGGAGGCGGGAATGTCTTTTACGGAAGCAGGATTCTTAAGGATATTTGAAACAATTACAATACCTGTAACTCCGCACATTACCACGGTATCCCAAAAGGTTGCGCTCATAGATACAAGCGCCTGGGTATGAGGATTATCAGTCTTTGCACTGGCAGCAGCTATGGCAGCGGTACCGATACCGGCTTCATTGGTAAAGAGTCCTCTGGCAACACCATATCTGGCAGCCGTCTTTATTGTGCTTCCGACAAATCCGCCGACCATGGCACTTGGCAGAAAAGCGGAACGGCATATCAGGGAAATGGCAGGAAGAATGTAATTATAATTCATCACTACTAAAACCATACAAGCTGCTATGTAAAAGAACCCCATGGCCGGAACCAGCTTTTTGCAAAGGTTACCGATGGATTCAATACCGCCGAGAATCACAAGACCAGTGAGGACAGCGGCAATAATTCCTATGATATAAGGTGAGAAGCCCCAAAGGGAAGAGGTAACATTGGTGATGGAATTGGACTGGGTAGAGCATCCCACACCATAAGAGGCACAGAGGGTCAACAGGGCGTATACGACTGCCATGGGTTTTGATTTGAGTCCGTGTTCCAGGACATACATGGGACCGCCGGAGTAGGTACCATCCTTCGCAAGGGTGCGGTAGCGGATACCAAGATAACATTCCCCGTAGGTTGTGGCCATGCCCAGGATTCCGGTAAGCCAAAGCCAAAGAATTGCGCCAGGGCCGCCCATGGCCACGGCAGTGGAGACGCCCACGATATTTCCGATACCTAAGGTTGCGGCCAATGTAGTTGTGAGAGCAGCGAAGCTGCTGGTCTGACCCTTTGCATCCTCCGAGGACTTCGTTGACAGGCGGATTCCTTTAAATATCTTTTTTTGAATAAATTTCAGACGAAAGGTCAAAAAAAGATGGGTTGCAATCAGGAGATACAACATTGGACCGTTCCATAGCAGGCGGTTCAGACTTTTGATCAATGATAAAATATGTTCCATGAGAAGCTACCGTTCGATGTGATTTCTATAGTATATGCTCTTAATTGGACATTAAGTATGATTAAATCAAGCAGTTAATGCAGTTTGGATATCTTAAGGCCGGCTGACCGGCAGGGAAGAAAAATAAGATGAAATAAAAAGAAACAAAAAAAATCTGAGATTCCATAACTTACCATAATAATTTTTGAAATATTGATAACAATAATATTACGATAACTGATTCAATAGAGTCGGTTGTCGGCAAAACGGGAACAAAGATTCCTGAATATTAAACAATTAATTTCGGAGGTGAAATTTTATGGCAAGTAGCAATAGTGGATCAAACAGAACAGAAGTTCCTCAGGCTAGAGAGGCTCTTGACAGATTTAAAATGGAGGTTGCTTCAGAAATCGGAGTACCTTTAAAACAAGGTTACAACGGTGACTTAACAAGCGCTCAGAATGGTTCTGTAGGCGGAGAAATGGTTAAACGTATGATCAAGAGACAGGAAGAATCCATGTCTGGTCAGTCCGGTTCTTATTAATTTCTGAAATAAAAAGATTTGGCGTCGGCTTAAGTTATAAGACAGATGCCTTATAGCTGCCATATGACTGGCGTATAAAACATCATCTAATATATATGACCACCCCTTTTTACAGGCGGCAAGTCATACATGTAAGATGATGTTTTTATATGTGCAGGAAAAGTGTATTTGATTTTTGATTGCCGAGGATTTCACAGGCACGAACTTGTGCAGGAAAAATGTACTTCAATTTTTCCTGCAAAGAACCGGGACAAATGCCTTCACATATATTGGGATAGAGGCTTTAATGGGTTGCACTCATAAGATGCTTATGTTACAATCGTTTTTGAACTGCATTAAACCACGCTTATACCGGTCTGCTTCTTTTATAGATGCAGGCTTACCAATAAAAGTACATAGCAAAGAATAATAGAAAGAAAGGATGACCGGCAGGTAAAATCGCCAGTTACAGGTATATTTATGGGTAAATATTTTGGTACAGATGGATTCAGAGGAGAAGCAAATGTTGATTTAACTGTGGAACATGCTTATAAAGTAGGAAGATTTCTTGGTAATTACTTTGGCAAAGAGCACAGAGCCAGGGTCGTAATCGGAAAAGACACCAGACGTTCCAGTTATATGTTTGAATATTCTTTGGTAGCAGGTCTGACAGCCAGCGGCGCAGATGTATATTTGCTGCATGTAACCAGTACGCCCAGCATATCCTATGCGGTGAGGAGCGAGGACTTTGACTGCGGTATCATGATTTCAGCCAGCCATAATCCCTATTATGATAATGGTATAAAAGTTATAAACGGCAGTGGTTACAAGTTAGAGAACGAAGTGGAAGAACTGATCGAGAACTACATAGACGGTAAAGGAGAAGAGCTGCCCTACGCTACAAAAGAGAATATCGGAAGAACTACGGACTATGTAATAGGAAGAAACCGCTATATCGGATATCTTATTTCATTGGTGCCAAATTCTTTTAAAAATATGAAAGTTGGTCTGGATTGTGCCAACGGCTCTGCCTCCAGTCTTGCGAAAGTAGTATTTGATGCCCTGGGAGCAAAGACCTATGTAATAAATAATGAACCCAACGGAACTAATATTAATGAAGGCTGCGGTTCCACCCATATGGAAACACTCCAGAAATTCGTGCTGGAAAATAACCTGGACGTAGGTTTTGCCTATGACGGAGACGCGGACAGATGTTTAGCCGTAGACGATAAAGGTAATATTATAGATGGTGACCTGATTCTTTATATCTGCTCTGCATACATGAAGAAAAGGAATGAATTAAATAATAACACCGTAGTAACGACCATCATGAGCAATCTGGGGCTTTATAAAGCACTGGAGGAAAAAGGCATTGCTTATGAGAAAACTGCTGTCGGAGATAAATATGTATATGAGAATATGATGGAGAACGGACATTCCATCGGCGGTGAACAATCAGGGCATATCATCTTCAGCAAGCATGCCACCACGGGAGACGGAATCCTGACTTCTCTTAAAATAATGGAAGTCATTTTGGAAACAAAGCTGAAACTCTCCGAACTTATCAAAGAAGTGCAGATATATCCTCAGGTTCTTAAGAATGTCAGAGTAAAGGATAAAAAAACAGCCAGAGAAGATACTGATGTGGTAAAAATTATTGAAGATGTTACAGAGGAGCTTGGAAGCGATGGCCGTATCCTGGTCAGAGAAAGCGGAACAGAACCGGTACTTCGGGTAATGGTAGAAGCCCCTTCGCTGGATATTTGCGAGAAATATGTTAATCTGGTCCTTGCAAAGCTGCAGGTCAAAGGACATACAACAAATTAAAAAAATATGGTATTTACAGAATGGTTATGATATAATATACTAATGTCAAAACGTCAAAATGGGAAGTTATACAATTGCGTGTTACAGCGTTTATAGTTTCACATATTTTAAGGAGGAAATTTTAAATGAGTTTACAGGTAGAAAAGTTAGAGAAGAATATGGTTAAGCTTACTGTAGAGACTGCAGCAGAAGAGTTTGATGCAGCTATCGAAAAAGCTTATGCCAAAAATAAAGGGAAATTCAATATCCAGGGCTTCCGTAAGGGTAAAGCACCTCGTGCTTTTATAGAGAAGATGTATGGCGCAAGCATTTTCTATGAGGATGCAGCTAATCTGATCATTCCTGATGCTTATGAAAAAGCAGCAGATGAGTGCGGATTAACTTTGGTTTCAAGACCTGAAATCGAAGTGACACAGATCGAAAAAGGCATGCCTTTCATCTTTACCGCAGAAGTAGCAGTAAAACCTGAAGTTACACTTGGCGAGTACAAAGGAATTGCAGTAGAGGTTCCAACAGCCGAGGTAACAGAAGAGGATATTACAGCAGAGCTTGATAAAGTAAGAGAGCAGAATGCAAGAATTATCACAGTAACAGACAGAGCTGTTCAGGATAAGGATGATACTGTAATTAATTTTGAAGGCTTTGTAGACGGCGTTCCTTTTGAAGGCGGCAAGGCAGAGGATTATTCCCTGACTATCGGTTCTCATTCCTTCATCGATACTTTTGAGGATCAGTTAATCGGTAAAAACATCGGAGAAGAAGTGGAAGTAAATGTAACCTTCCCCGAAGAATATCATGCAGCAGAACTGGCAGGAAAGCCTGCTTTATTTAAGGTTACCGTAAAAGAAATCAAGGCAAAGGAATTACCTGCAGCTGATGATGATTTCGCACAGGATGTATCCGAATTCGATACTTTAGCTGAATACAAATCTGATATCGAGGCAAAATTAAAAGAAAAGAAAGAAAAGGATGCCAAGAGAGCAACAGAGGATGCAGCTATTGATAAAGTAGTTGAGAATGCTACAATGGAAATTCCGGAAGCAATGATTGATACTCAGGTTAAACAGATGGCAGATGATTTTGCCCAGAGAGTGCAGTCCCAGGGACTTACCATCGAGCAGTACTTCCAGTTTACAGGAACCAACGCAGAGCAGCTTTTAGAGCAGATGCGTCCTCAGGCATTAAAGACTATTCAGGTAAGATTGGTGTTAGAAGCAATTGTAAAGGCTGAAAACATTACCGTATCCGATGAAGATTATGAGAAAGAAGTAGCTACCATGGCTGAGAGTTATAAAATGGAAGCTGATAAGTTAAAAGCTTTAATCGGAGAAAAAGAAAAAGAACAAATCATTATGGATATGGCGGTTCAAAAAGCAGTTGATCTGATTGGAGAGACAGCCGTAGCAGCAAAGTAAACGAGATGATTTTCACACCTTGATTTTATACGCGTGCTAATGCACGAGATAGGAGCGAACTATGAGTTTAGTACCTTATGTCATTGAACAGACAAGCCGCGGTGAAAGATCCTACGACATTTATTCCAGATTATTAAAAGAAAGAATCATCTTTTTGGGAGAGGAAGTAAGCGATGTATCTGCCAGTGTTATCGTAGCACAGTTACTATTCCTTGAATCCGAAGATCCCGGAAAGGATATTCATTTATATATCAACAGCCCTGGCGGTTCCGTAACTGCCGGTATGGCTATTTATGATACTATGAATTATATTAAGTGTGATGTATCTACTTATTGTATCGGTATGGCAGCCAGCATGGGAGCCTTCCTTTTAGCCGGCGGAGCAAAAGGCAAGAGATTTGCCATGCCTAATGCGGAAGTTATGATTCATCAGCCCTCAGGCGGAGCCAAGGGCCAGGCTACTGATATTAAGATCGTAGCAGAGAATATCCTAAAGACAAAGAAAAAACTCAATGAAATCCTGGCAGCCAACACAGGAAAGCCTCTGGAAGTAATTGAAATTGATACGGAAAGAGATTACTACATGACAGCGGAAGAGGCAAAAGCTTACGGCTTGATTGATAATGTAATTGTAAGCAGATAAGAATCAGGCATGAAGGGAGTTGGTAAAAAGAGTGGCAAACAGAACCGATGACAGAAAACAGTTAAGATGTTCCTTTTGCAATAAACCTCAGGACCAGGTGCGAAAGCTTATTGCAGGACCTGGTAATGTATATATATGTGACGAGTGTATTGAAATCTGCTCCGAAATCGTAGAAGAAGAGTTTGATGACAAAGTACATGACACGGATATCAATTTATTAAAGCCTTTGGAGATTAAAAACTTTCTGGATCAGTATGTAATTGGTCAGGAAGAAGCAAAGAAGGTGCTTGCAGTATCCGTTTATAATCATTATAAGAGAGTGCTGGCAGGAAGAGACCTGGATGTTGAGCTGCAAAAAAGCAATATTCTTATGGTAGGACCTACCGGTTCCGGTAAAACATTTCTTGCACAAACTCTGGCGAAGCTTTTAAATGTACCCTTTGCGATTGCAGATGCTACAGCATTAACGGAAGCCGGTTATGTAGGTGAAGATGTTGAAAATATTCTGTTGAAGCTGATTCAGGCAGCAGAATTTGATATCGAAAGAGCAGAACATGGTATTATCTATATAGATGAAATTGATAAAATAACCAGAAAGTCAGAGAACACTTCGATTACCAGAGATGTATCCGGAGAAGGTGTTCAGCAGGCCTTACTTAAAATACTGGAAGGGACAGTCGCTTCCGTTCCGCCTCAGGGAGGAAGAAAGCATCCCCATCAGGAATTTATACAGATAGATACTACTAATATTTTATTTATCTGCGGCGGTGCCTTTGATGGCCTGGAAAAAATTATTGAAGCAAGAATCGGACAAAAATCCATTGGTTTTAACGCTACAATTTCTGAGAAGACGAAGGAAAATGTCGGCGAATTATTCCGCCAGGCAATGCCTCAGGATTTTGTGAAATTCGGCTTAATACCCGAGTTCGTAGGACGTGTTCCTGTATGTGTGGCATTGGATGCACTGGATGAGGAAACTCTGGTCCGTATTCTGACAGAACCTAAAAATGCTATTATTAAACAATATAAAAAGCTGTTTGAGCTGGACGGCGTAGAACTTGAATTTGAAGAAGAAGCCATCCGTGCCATAGCAAAACGTTCTCTTGAGAGAAAAACCGGTGCCAGGGGTCTGCGTGCTATTATGGAAGCTGTTATGATGGATTCCATGTATAAAGTCCCAACAGATACTCAAATATTAAAGTGCATCATAACAAAAGAAGCTGCGGAGGGCAGTAATCAGCCAATGTTAATTAACACGGAAGATAATCAGCCCAGAAAAGCAATATCAAAACGAATATCCAAAAAGAACAGCAATGAGATTGCATAGATTCGATTGTTATAGGGACTGCCTTAAAGTACCTCTTAGAGGTTTTAAGGCAGTTTTTATCTTACGAAAGCAAGGAGGTAACAATGAGTGAATACAGCAAAAAAGTGCCTATAGTAGCGCTGCGGGGAATGGCTGTACTTCCGGGAATGCAGCTGCATTTTGATGTGAACCGCCAGATGTCCATAGAGGCTATCGAAAACGCTATGGAAAATGACCAATTGGTACTTTTGCTGACCCAAAAAGATCCGGATACGGAAGCACCGGGACAGGAAGATTTATTTTCCGTTGGTACCATAGCATTAGTAAAACAGATAATTAAGCTCCCGGGAAATGTAATTCGAGTACTGGTTACCGGTACGGACAGAGCAAAACTTGATTCTATTGTAGAAGATAAGCCGTTTCTGTTGGGAGAGGTGGCTCTTTTAGAGAAGAACGATGAAAAACTTGACGGGTCGGAAAAGAAAGCAATGCTTAGAGGCCTGAAAGATGTTCTGGAAGTCTATCTTAATGAAAATCCCAAGATTGGAAAAGAAGTTACCAAAACCTTAAATAAACTTACGGAAGTAACGGAGTTACTTGATCAGATAGCCATAAATCTTCCCATTAGCCTTGAAGATAAGCAGAGCCTGTTAGAAGCAGAGGATACTGTTGATAGATATGAGAGAATGATGATAATTCTGACAGAGGAAATTGACATTATCCGTATCCGCAAGGAACTGCAGGCTAAGGTAAAAGAAAAAGTAGATAAAAACCAGAAGGAATACATTCTTAGGGAACAGCTAAAGCTAATCCGTGAAGAGCTTGGTGAGGGCGGAAGCGGTGCTGATGCCGATAATTATCTCGCAGCGGCAGAAAAGCTGGAAGCATCAAAGGAAATAAAAGATAAAATTATCAAAGAAGTCGAGCGTTTTAAGAATGTTGCCGGAAACTCTTCTGAGGGAGCGGTTATCAGAGGCTATATTGAAACGCTGCTTGCATTGCCCTGGGATAAAGTCAGTGAAGACAAGCAGGATATGAAGCATGCAGAGCATATTCTGGAGAAAGAGCACTATGGCCTGGATAAGGTGAAGGAAAGAATATTGGAATTTCTTGCGGTAAGAGTTCTGACAAAGAAGGGTGAAAGCCCTATACTCTGTCTTGTAGGACCGCCGGGAACCGGTAAGACCTCTATTGCCCATTCCGTAGCCAAAGCCCTGAATAAAGAGTATGTCCGAATCAGCCTTGGAGGTGTCCGGGATGAAGCTGAAATCAGGGGACACAGGAGAACCTATGTGGGTGCTATGCCTGGCAGAATCATTAACGGTCTAAAGAACGCAGGAGTAAAGAATCCTCTTATGCTTCTGGATGAGATTGATAAAGTCAGCAGTGATTATAAGGGGGATACTTCCGCAGCACTATTGGAGGTATTGGACTCTGAGCAGAATAAGAAATTCATCGACCATTATGTGGAACTGCCGGTGGATTTATCAGAGGTCCTATTTATTGCTACCGCTAATTCTCTGCAGGGAATACCCAAACCTCTTCTGGATAGAATGGAAATCATTGAAGTCAGCAGTTACACGGAAAATGAAAAATTCCATATTGCCAAGAAGCATCTCCTGCCAAAACAGATTCTTAGAAACGGTCTGACTACCAAGCAACTGGCCATATCTGATAAAGCCCTTACAAAGGTCATTGCCGGTTATACCAAGGAAGCAGGCGTCAGAAATCTGGAGCGCAGACTGGGTGCTATCTGCAGAAAAGCTGCCAAAGAAATTGTCAGTAACCAGGCTCCAAAGGTTCGGGTAAATGAAAAGAATCTGGAAAAATTCCTTGGCAAGGAAAGGTACTCCTTTCAGTTAGCCAACGAAAAAGATGAGATAGGAATCGTAAGGGGACTTGCCTGGACCAGCGTAGGCGGTGATACCCTTCAGATAGAAGTCAATGTGATGCCCGGAAAAGGAAAATTTGAGCTGACCGGCCAATTGGGAGACGTTATGAAGGAGTCTGCAAGGGCGGGAATCAGCTATATCCGTTCTGTCAGCAGCGAATATGGAATAACGGAAGATTATTTTGACAAGAATGATATTCATATCCATATACCTGAAGGAGCAGTACCAAAGGATGGTCCCTCAGCCGGAATTACCATGGCAACAGCAATGCTGTCAGCTATTACAAAGAAAGCGGTAAGGGCCGATACTGCCATGACCGGAGAGATTACTTTAAGAGGCAGAGTACTTCCTATCGGAGGCCTAAAGGAGAAAATTCTGGCAGCCAAGGCAGCACATATGAAACAGGTGCTAGTTCCTCTTAAGAATAAAAAAGATATAGAGGAAATATCAGCAGAAATATTGGAAGGTATAGATTTAAAATATGTAGATTCCATGGCTGAAGTACTGAAAGATGCTTTTGCATAAGTAAGATACTGGAAAGGAGATGCTTTATGCAGATAAAGAGTGTAAATCTGGAGACAGTTTGCGGTATAACCAGTACCCTCCCAGAGAATGACAAACCGGAGATTGCCTTTGCGGGGAAATCCAATGTGGGAAAGTCATCTTTGATCAATGGGCTGATGAACCGTAAAGCATATGCCAGAACCAGCGCCCAGCCTGGAAAGACTCAAACTATAAATTTTTATAATATTAATGAAATGCTGTATTATGTGGATTTACCCGGATATGGCTATGCAAGGGTATCAGAAGAGCTGAAGGCTAAATGGGGGAAAATGATTGAGAACTAT
>JAEXGM010000268.1 GCA_023450835.1 Bacillota bacterium
ATAATTTTACCACTATACTTTTAGCCTCAGATTCGATATAATATTTCTATTATCACATTGAAGGAGAAACTCATGGACGACTATCAGATATTCAGCGATTCTTCCTGCGACACGCCAAGGGAATTGCTGGATCTACATCATATAATTCTGGTACCCTTTTATATTACCTTTGACCTGGAACATTACTACAAAGAAAATATAGAGATAAGCAACGAAGAATTCTATCAAAGGCTGGCAACAGAAAAGATATTTCCAAAGACCTCTCTTCCCTCCATTATGGATTATTTCCACGCCTTTGAGCAGGAAATAACAAAAGGGAAAGATATCCTCTGTCTATGCCTTACCGGGAAATTTAGCGGTTCTTACCAGGCTGCCATAAATGCCAGAGAACTCCTGACGGAAAAATATCCCGATAGCAAGATACATATTATAGACTCTATACAGGCCACTGCCGGTCAGGGAATCCTGCTGCTTCAGGCCGCTTACTTAAAAGAAGCCGGTTATAGTTTAGAGGATACAGTAAATCGTTTGGAAGAAATCAAAAAAACAGCCAGAATTATGTTTACCGTAGATACGCTGGAATATCTGGCGAAAGGCGGACGTATCGGAAAAGTAGCTTCTCTTGCAGGCACTATGCTTAACATCAGACCTATGATTCAGTTAAAAGATGCGGAATTGGTTCCTTATTCGAATATTCGAGGGCGCAAAAAGTCTCTGGATAAAATTCTTGCTATGACGGAAGAGTATTTTACCGAGAATAACGAGCGTTACGAGGATTATGATTTCTGTCTGGCAAATGCCACGACCATAGAGGATACAAGAGCTGTTCAGGCACAGCTTGAGAGCTTAATCAGAAGACCTGTTACCTATCCGGTATTCCAGATCGGAGTAACCATTGGAACTTATACCGGCCCCGGCGCTGTCGGTGTCTGTTTCATAAAGAAGTTTGACAGATGAAATTATTTATCTAAATAGAATACTGCTACAAAAACTAAAATCCTGAGTTGTATACTGACATTCAAAACAGCTCAGGATTTCTTTTATTTAAGAGTATTGATGCCTATATTTAACTTCTAATGAGAATATCCCTTTCAAATCGGCGGTCAGCGAATCCGCCTGGATTGATCTAAAAATTCTGAAATTAACGGATGAGGGTTTTCATAAGTAGAACTTAATTGAGGCTGAAACAGCGAGATTATGAAAAAGTTCTTACCTTCCAGCCTCATTAACCGTGCTTCCCCATTCTCATCGATACCAATAACCTTAAAGCAATTCTTATGCAGTAACTCCTGAAAGTTCTTATTCAGGCCAAAGCTGCAATTATACTTCTCTGTGATTTCATGGCAACCGTATATTCTTGAGACAGGTGATTCCTTATCCAGGGTAATATGCCTGCTCTGACCGACCAAAGAACAGGATAAGGCACTAATATAGTCGTTCTCCTCATAAGGGTCAAAGTTCAAATCTTCCAGCGTACTGATATGCAATACATTTCTTCCGAATTCTATTACCCCATGCTGAAATCCGCCGCAGGTCCCTATAAAAGGAACGTTGTTCACTCTGGCATATTCTATTCCAGCAATGGCACCGTTCATGCTTTTGTAAGGGCTGCCGGGAGCACACCAGAGCCCGTCAAAATCAATTAATCTTTCTATTTCATTCACTATAAAATCCGTCGGCAGCCACTGGAATTCTATCTGTATCCCCAATTTCCCGGCACTGTGCCCCAGAGCCTCTTCCGTTGCCAGATGAGATGGACGGCCGTCATAATCGCCGATAATACCAATCCTGACTTTTGATTTCATCTTTATACCCTTGTATTCCGCAGACCTTGCGGAATCCTTTCCATATTTTATATTTTCTAATACCAGACCAAACTAACGCTCTTTCCTTTTCCAATCCTCTTTAAGTTTGTGTATGTATACTTTTCTAAACAACTCATAATAAATGCCTTGCTTTTATTTACACAAATATGGTAAAAAGCAAGGCATCTTATATTGGTTTATTTGTAAAGCGGGTATTTTTCTGTTAAGGTCTTTACCAGTTCCATCGCTGTCACTTTATTTTTGTCCACGTCTGCAATTAAGAGGCTGATGGCTTCTGCGATTACATCCATATCTTCCGCCTTCATGCCCCTGGTAGTAACCGCCGGTGTACCCAGGCGGATACCGCTGGTAACGAAAGGAGAAGCAGGGTCATTAGGAATGGTATTCTTGTTGCAGGTAATATTGGCGGCGTCCAGAAGCTTTTCTGTTTCCTTGCCGGTAACACCTTTATTCTGTAAGTCGACCAGCATCAGATGATTATCCGTTCCGCCCGATACAATGTTAAATCCTCTTGTTATAAGGCCTTTTGCAAGAGCCTGCGCATTATCAATAATATTTGCGGCATATGTCTTAAATGAAGGGTCAAGGGCTTCTTTAAAGCAAACGGCCTTTGCCGCTATTACATGCATTAAGGGACCGCCCTGAATTCCGGGGAATACTGCCTTGTTAAGCTTATGCTCTTCTGCGAACTCCTCACTGGATAATATCATACCGCCTCTTGGTCCTCTTAAGGTCTTATGAGTAGTGGTAGTAGTTACATGAGCATAGGGGATAGGACTTTCATGATAGCCTGTTGCCACCAGTCCTGCAATATGGGCCATGTCCACCATCAGGTAGGCACCAATCTGATCTGCAATTTCCCTGAAGCGTTTAAAATCTATCTTTCTGGCATAGGCACTTGCCCCTGCCACGATTAACTTCGGTTTCACACTAAGCGCTATTTTCTCAAGCTCTTCATAATCAATAAAACCTTCGCTGTTAACTCCGTAAGGTACTATATTAAAATAGCTGCCGGACATATTCACCGGGCTGCCATGAGTTAAATGTCCGCCATGAGCAAGGTTCATTCCCATAACAGTATCACCGGGCTTTAACAAGGCAAAAAATACCGCCATATTTGCCTGGGCACCGGAATGAGGCTGAACATTGGCATAGGTACAGCCAAACAGTTTCTTAGCACGTTCGATTGCAAGATTTTCTGCAATATCAACATATTCGCAACCGCCATAATATCTCTTTCCGGGATATCCTTCTGCATATTTATTCGTAAGTGGGCTTCCCATGGCAGCCATTACCGCTTTGCTTACAAAATTCTCAGAGGCAATCAGCTCTATATGATCTTCCTGTCTGCCGATTTCCTTACTGATAGCCTGGGCAAGCTCCGGATCAAATCCCACAACTTCTTCAAATGAATACATTTTCCTACCTCCATTGGCCTTTTAGCAGTATTATATCACAAGCATTGTCCTATTAAAAGTAATATTTCTTTCTCTTAGCAGATAAGCAGCGCTTATTAAAGTCAGGCTGTCTTTGTTACAATTCTTATATTTTACCGATGCAACGCCGAATATTTATTCACTCAAAATCACCGATTGATGCCAACCCAGCGCCAGTGCAGATAGCGGGTGCTGAATCCTTCCTTCTATGCTTTTATTGCATACAGTAACAGCCTTACTGCCTCCTCCAGCATCTCATCACAATATCCGTGTTCCTCCAGATAATGCTCACGCCTTGGGATAATCCTCTGGGCAATACCAAATACGGCATTTACCATTACATCAGCCTCAAATTCCGGATTTTCCACCTTCTTTACACTGCCGTCCGCTATCCCTTCCATAAACATCTGATAGATTCCCATATCCTTATTCTTATTAAACTGGATATATTCACTGGCCTCCTCAGACTCCGGGTAGCTGTCGGTAAAATACTGGTCGAATTCATCCAGAAAGCGTATCTCTTCTCTGCTTTCTATCAGCTTCCCTGCAAATAGAGTCATGCCGCTGACAAGTTTTTCATAACCGCTTTTCATGCTCTTCTGCTCGGCCAGTTTATCTTCCGAAAAGTTCTTTAACCCGGTAAGAATATCCTTTGCAATATAAAAAGCAATCAATTCTTTTCCTGCAAAATGCCGATACAAGGTACTTCTTCCTATCTCAGCCTTCTTCGCAATATCCTTCATCTCCGTCTCACGTATACCCTTTGACATAAAAAGCTCTCTGGATACTTCCAGTATCTTTCTATCCATTTCATCCAATACCCTCGCCATCAGCTTATCTCCATCTCTAAATCTATTTCTTTATTTCTTAATGTCCCAAATTATTTCCTTTATTATAGATGTCCGTACTTCCTTTTGTCAACTTGAAGCATGTACATACGGCAATACATGAAGTAATTGCAGCTATACGCAGATGACCTGGAGATTGATTTTTCAATTTGTATCGAGAAGTTCTTTATGACACTTAAGCCGCAGAAAACGTGACCAGGAGAGCAACGTCTTACGTTCCATATTTCTTGCACATGCCCTGTATACATATACACACCAGCAAATAGATGTTATAATAATCAGAGAATTTATCCACCACATTTCTACAGAAAGGAAGAACATCATGGAATACGTTACACTTGGAACAACAGAAATTACGGTAGGTAAGAATGGCTTCGGAGCCCTGCCTATTCAAAGAATCACAAAGGAAGAAGCCGCACGGCTCTTAAGAAGAGCCTATGAAAAGGGAATCCGCTTTTTTGACACTGCCCGCTTTTATACCGACAGTGAAGAGAAGATAGGCTATGCCCTAAAGGATGTGAGGGAGAATATTTATATTGCTTCCAAAACTATGTGCACCAAAACCGAGGACTTTTGGAATCATTTACATACAAGCTTAAAGGAACTACAGACAGATTATCTGGACTTGTATCAATTCCATAATCCGGCGGTCTGTCCAAAGCCAAATGACGGCAGCGGCCTCTATGAGGCAATGCTGGAGGCGAAAGAAAAAGGACTTATCCGCCACATAGGCATCACCAACCATAGACTTGCCGTGGCAAAGGAAGCCATCGAGTCCGGACTTTATGAAACTTTACAGTTTCCTTTCAGCTATTTATCCACCGAAAAAGAACTGGAACTGGTTAAAATGTGTAAAGAACATGACATGGGCTTTATCGCTATGAAAGCACTGTCCGGCGGCTTAATCACCAATTCTGCGGCAGCTTATGCCTACCTGGCCCAATTTGATAATGTGCTTCCTATCTGGGGTGTACAAAAGGAAAGTGAATTAGAAGAATTCTTATCCTATATCGATACACCTCCCGTATTGGATGAAGAATTGACCGCTGTTATCACCAACGACCAAAAGGAGCTTGGCGGTGACTTCTGCCGTGGCTGCGGATACTGTCTGCCATGTCCAAAGGGAATTGACATTCCTACCTGTGCAAGAATGTCCCTCTTAATCAGAAGAGCTCCCCTGTCTGTCTACCTGAATGACGAACATCAGGATAAAATGGCTAAGATAAAGGAATGTATTCATTGCGACCATTGCAAAAAACATTGTCCCTACGGCCTGGATACACCTTCTCTCTTAATCACTAACCTGGCGGATTATGAAACTTTTATTAAATAGAGTCCATCTCTTGACTTCTTTTGTACAAAATGCTATATTCAGATTATAGCAGGACACGTGTCCCGCAGCAATCAGGTGTGTTTTTTATGCCTGATTACATTTAAGTAAAGGAGATTACTTATGGATGTTAAAAAGCTATTATCTGAAATGACCCTGGAGGAAAAAGCATCTTTGTGTTCGGGGGCTGACTTCTGGCATACCCAAAGCATTGAACGGCTTAACATACCGGGTGTAATGGTATCTGACGGCCCTCACGGACTTAGAAAGCAAGCTGAGGAAAGTGATCATCTGGGACTGTCGGATAGTGTAGCGGCAGTTTGTTTTCCCGCCGCTTCCGCTCTGGCCTGCTCCTTTGATACTGACCTTGCAAACACCGTCGGAGAGGCTCTCGGCGATGAATGCCAGGCAGAGTCCGTGTCCACTTTATTGGGACCCGGCGTCAACATGAAGCGTTCCCCTCTTTGCGGCCGTAACTTTGAATATTTTTCAGAGGACCCCTATCTTGCGGGTAAAATGGCTGCTTCTCTTGTAAAGGGTATTCAAAGCAAGGGAATTGGCACCAGTGTTAAGCACTTTGCCGTTAACAATCAGGAATACCGCAGAATGAGCATCAGCGCCGAGGTTGATGAAAGGACCTTAAGAGAGATTTATCTTTCAGCCTTTGAAACTATTGTAAAAGATGCAAGACCTACCACTTTAATGTGCTCCTATAACCGTATCAATGGTGTTTACTCCTGCGAGAACGACTGGCTCTTAAACAAAGTCCTTCGTGAGGAATGGGGATTCGAGGGACTGGTCATGACTGACTGGGGCGCTATGAATGATAGGGTAAGTGCCTTAAAAGCCGGTCTCGACCTGGAAATGCCAGGCAGCAACGGAATCCGGGATAAGGAAATTGTTGAAGCGGTAAAAAATGGTGAGTTATCCGAAGAAGTATTAAATACTGCCGCAAGACGTGTACTTAATCTTGTTAAACATTATTATGAACATAAAAAAGAAAATGCCACTTATGACAAAGAAGTACATCATGCCCTGGCAAGAAAAGCCGCTGCGGAAAGTGCCGTGCTATTAAAGAATGACTCTATCCTTCCCTTAAAAACGGAGACAAAAGCAGCCTTTATCGGTAAATTTGCCGCGATTCCACGTTACCAGGGCGGCGGTTCCAGCCATATTAACAGCTTTAAGATTACAAGCGCTTTGGATGCCGTAAGAGATATTGCAGAAGTAACCTATGCACAGGGATATGATACCAAGGAAGATAAAATAGAGGAAGAGTTGTTAAAGGAAGCGGTAAAAGCAGCCTCTGAAGCAGAGGTAGCAGTTATCTTTGCAGGACTTCCCGATGCCTTTGAAAGTGAAGGCTATGACAGAACCCATATGGAACTGCCTCAGTGCCAGAACTACCTCATACAGGAAATCGCCAAAGTTCAGAAGAACATTGTTGTTATTCTTCATAACGGTTCCCCCGTAAGAATGCCCTGGCTTAATGATATTAAGGGACTTCTTACTGTTTATCTGGGAGGCCAGGCGGTGGGCGGTGCTTGTGTAGATTTACTTTACGGAAAGGTTAATCCAAGCGGTAAACTTGCTGAAACTTACCCTCTCTCCTTAAAGCATAATCCTTCCTTTTTGAACTTCCCCGGCACGGAAAAGGAAGTAGTATACAGCGAGGGTGTTTTCATCGGTTACCGCTATTACGATACCAAGGAATTAGATGTCCTTTATCCTTTCGGATACGGCTTAAGCTATACTGAATTCGAATACAGCGGCTTGAAGGTAACTCCTGACACTGACCTGAAAGATACGGATACTCTTACCGTAACATTAAAGGTTAAGAATACCGGTAAAATAGCCGGTAAAGAAGCAGTCCAGCTCTATGTCCATGACAAAGAAGCTTATGTAAGCCGCCCTGAGAAAGAATTAAAAGGCTTTGCAAAGGTTGCACTTGCTCCCGGTGAAGAGAAGGAAATATCCTTTACTCTTGACAAACGCTCCTTTGCATACTACAGCAAGGAATTAAAAGACTGGTATGTGGAGACCGGTGACTTTACAATCATGATCGGCAAATCTTCCCGTGATATCGTACTTGCAAAAGATATTTTTGTCACCGGAACAAAGGCATTTCCTTTTGTAGCTGACCATACCACTACCGTAGGCGATATTATGAAATATGTAAAAAATGCAGATGAATTAATACAGCAATACGGCGGTGACCTGATGCCCGCCATCCCTGCTGACGATGCAGAAGGTTTAGGTGAAGGCACAGCAGAAATGATGCGTGAAATGATGGCTGGCCTTCCTCTTCACTCCATCCTTTCCTTTGGCGGACAATTTACCTCAAAAGATATCCAGGACATGATTGACAGGCTGAACAATCAGAATTAAAGGAACATTTTAAACACTCAGCTTAGCCATAATTTTGTTTCTGGGCTGATGGTTGCAAAAGAGGCTGCCGCAAAATCAATTTTCATACAAAATATTGGTGCTGACCAAGTGTCTATGAACCATATCTTGTTGAATTTTTGTATTTTGCGGCAGTCTCTTCTATCTCTACTTAAAAAATCTTGTCAAACCGTATGCTGCTTAAGCCATGCTATAATATCCTTGGTCACTTCTTCCCGGTTAAGCTCATTCAATAATTCATGTCTGGCTTCGGGATAAAGTTTTAAAGTGATATCTTCTACCCCTGTATTTTTATATATCCGATACAGATTTTTAACGCCTTTACCGCATTTTCCCACAGGGTCCCTGTCACCGGATACGATAAGCATGGGCAAGTCCTTTGGTATCTTTCTTCTGTTCTTTTTCTTTTCAATCACCATGAGCCCTATTATAAAATCATGATAGAACCCGCTGGTAAATACACCTCCGCAGTAAGGGTCACTGATGTATTTATCCACTTCCTCTTCATCCCTGCTAAGCCAATCAAAATCTGTCCGGCTGGGATGAAACAGCTTATTAAAGCCGCCAAAGAGAAGCTTGTTCATCTTTTCACTTTGGTTCCTTCTTCCGAGCTTTTTAACTTCCGTGGCAGCTATCAGGCTTCCTGCCTTTAGCATAATACCCTGGTTTCCATTGGAACCTGACAGTAGTAAACCCTTAAGCTCCCTGCCATATTCCATGGCGTATCTTTGTGCGGCAAAAGACCCCATACTATGCCCCATCAGGAATAATGGCAAGGACGGATACTTCTTCCTGATAATAACCGTCAAATGGTGCATATCCCTTACCAGCCACTCAAAACCTTCCTTGTCCGCCAGATATCCCACATTCTTAAGCTCTCCCGCTGTCTTTCCATGCCCTCTGTGGTCATGGGCATATACCAAAAATCCTTCTGCGGCAAGAGAAAGAGCGAATCTTTCATATCTCTCTGCTGTTTCTGCCATACCATGTGCAATCTGGACAATTCCTTTTAACGTTTCTCCCTTCTCAGGACTTATCAGATACCCGTGTACACTGATTCCGTCCATGGACCGAAATGTAAAGTTCTCTCTTAAAATAGCAATACCTCCTCCCGGTATTTTTATTTATATTCTATATTTAATATTTTCAACCCTGGAAACCTTTATGTCAATGATAATATGCTTCAAGACTTAAAAGGTTATTGTTCACATCCCTGCCAAATTCAGAGTGTTGTGAACAATAACACACTTCGTGATACATGAATTACAACATTTGAAATAAATTGCAGAAAACGGTTAAACTAATAACAAAATCAGAAGCGGAAAGTGAGGTGACAAATAAATGAAATACCTGGAATACAATCTTTGGATAGATACCAACAGTGACGAAGAAAATACACGCCTGACAGCTATAAAAAAATGGGAGGAAAACGCCAATCTCTATGTAGGCGAATATTTAGAAACTAAAAAATACTTATCCAAGGCTTTTATAAAGACATATGAAGATAATTTTGGCTATCGGGGCTGTTTCCTGTCTGACCTGCTCTTATCCTCCAATAGTAAGAATAAGAGCGATACAGCCTGGAGAAATCTTCCCACCTGCAAAATCCTGCTGTCCGATCTCATTGATATGTGGCAGCTTACTTACTATGGCCTGGAACTTCTGGATTATCATCCTGCTACCGGAAAGAAAAACTCTCTTGCATTGACCAACGGATATATGGCGGTAGAATTCAGCGAATTGCTGATTGTAGACAAGGATAAATTCTCCCATGAGCTTCTTTTTTCCAACGGCACCAGTCTCCTGATCCATTTTACCAAAATTTCAGCGAAAAAAATCCACCAGCCATAAATCAGAAATGCCCTCCAGCAGGTATCGGTTTAGATTGAAATAACTTTTTGCCTGTTCCAATATAGCAAAATCTGCGGTAACTACACATTCCAGCCCTTTCAGAACCCGGTCTACCTCATTTATGCAATACACCTCTGTAAGAAAGGGGTATTTCCCCAATTCTTCTTTCACCAATACGCTCAGCCTGCCCGAATTGGATACCGGCGCATCAAAATAGAACACAGCCTTAGCGGCTTTTCTATTCTCAAGAAATTCTCCTATCATATTAATTGCTTTCACTGTCTTATCAATTGGATGATACGTTCCCCGAAGCCCTGCCAGGTCCCTAAAACATCCATCCCGGCCCAGTATGACCGGCGAAGCGGAGAGTGCGACCTCCAGGGTTATTATGGTATTAAAGCCATCGATACTGAAAGTCCTGCCCTCACAGTCATCTTCTGTTATCTCCTTTGCCTTTCTGCTTTTAACCGCTTCATCGGAAGCTGCAAAACGCATAAGCGCAATACGCTGCCTTTGAGATAACATATAATGGTTGCATACAAAGGTAACAGCCCCCTCTATACGGTATCCCCGGTTGAGCAGATAGCAGACATCCCTCCCTGCCTTAGCAAGTACAGTAAGTGCTTCTTCATTGAACTCCCTGTCATCTTCCGGTACATATCCTCTTCTTTGCTGCTTTGGCATAGATTTAGCTTTTCCTTTCGAT
>JAEXGM010000262.1 GCA_023450835.1 Bacillota bacterium
ATAGTTATAATTCCGATGTCTTCTGCTGTGACTCCTTCAATATTCGATATCACTCCGACAAAATTGGCAGCTCTGAGCTTCTTTTTCTTTCCCCCATGAAAGCGCAGCTTCATTATTCCCGTATTTAACTGGTCGCTTTTCATTTGCCTGATGACAGGAACTGCATTTTCTTTTTCCTCAAAAACAGGCTTCTGAAGAGATACTTCCTCTTTTGACGGTTTTGTCATTTTCTCAATCTCAAATCCAATCAATTTCTCAATATCCTTTAAATACCTTAATTCCGTGGAGGTCACAAAGGTAATCGCTTTCCCGGTCTGCCCTGCCCGCCCGGTTCTTCCTGTACGATGCACATATACTTCCCTCTCAAAAGGGATGTCATAGTTTATAACCAAAGAGATATTCTCCACATCAATTCCTCTTGCTGCCACATCTGTAGCGACCAGATAAGTAAACTCACCCCTTTTAAAGCGCTTCATGGCAATTAACCGGTCATCCTGTTCCATGCCGCCATGAATTTTGCTGCAGCGGTATCCCCTTTCTGCCAGCTGACTGCATACCATATCCACCCGTTCCTTCGTCCTGCAGAAAATAATACAGCTATCCGGTTTCTCCATGATAGTAACATCTGTAAGCAGTGCCAGCTTTTCTTCCTCATCGGTAAAATAAAGAAAATGCTTAATATCACCGGTTGTAATACTATCCTCACTGATATCAATATACGTCGTATCTTTCATGTGATTTGATGAGATACTTTTAATCGCTTCGGGCATAGTGGCTGAAAACATCATTGTGACCCGGTCCCTGGGAATTTCCCTGAGAATGAATTCAACCTGTTCGGCAAATCCCATATCCAACATCCGGTCCGCTTCATCCAGCACCAAAAACTGAATCTTATCAAGGGCTAGGGTCCCTCTCTCAATATGATCCATGACACGCCCGGGCGTACCGGCAACCACGTGGGTCTTTTGCTTTAGCTCCGTCTTCTCCATAGAGAAGGGATGTCCGCCATAGATTGCCGCCGCTTTTATCCTTTTAAATCTGCCGATGCTGGTAAAATCCTCTTTCACTTGAACTGCAAGTTCTCTTGTCGGCGTTAAAATAAGTGCTTGGGGTTTATTTTCCAGCCATTCTATTAATTCGCAGATCGGTATTGCATAGGCGGCAGTCTTACCGCTGCCAGTCTGTGCTTTTACAAATAAATCACCTTTATCTAATGCAAAGGGAATTACACGTTCCTGAACCTCAGTGGGTACCTCGTACTCCAGACCCTTCAGGGCCTTTTTAATCTCTTCACTTAAAGAAAAATCATCAAAACTTCTATTATCCATCTTAAAACATCCTTTATCCCCGAATTAAAATCGGGATCTTCTTAATTTTACTTGAAAGATGGAAGGTTGACAATGGATAAAAAATATCTTGTAACCTCCACTACTGCAAACAGCTTTCATATGAAATGATTGAAATAGTTCATAAAAAATGATACTATGTTGAAGAGCTTATTTTCATAGGCTCTTTTTTACTGATAGAAAGATAATGCGCTATTTCCACTTTTGATTTAAATATGCGCCAAAGCGCATCACAAAGGAGTTAATATGATAAAAGTTGATAACCTATCCTACTCATTTCCGCAAAAGGATTTATATAATAATATCTCATTCACCTTAGAAGAAGGTCAGCATTGTGCCTTTATAGGTACAAGCGGAAGCGGAAAAAGTACACTGGTCGATATCCTTATGGACCCGGATAAATATATGTTCGAGGGAAAATTAGAGATAGACCCTGATTGCAGAATTGGGTACGTAAGCCAGTTCTCACAGCTGGATAAAACAAAAGAAATAACCGTTTTCGAATATATAGGGGAAGAATTTATTAAACTGCAAAATGAAATAACATCTATCTGTACCAAAATGGAGACCTCCTCCGATATAGACTCTCTATTGGAAAAGTACCAGGACGCTTTGGATGCATTTCAGGCGATTGGCGGGGATGATTTCGAAAGTAATATGAATAAGCAGCTGACTCTGGCTAATCTGAACAAACAGGAAGGTCTGGCGGTGTCTAAACTCAGCGGCGGAGAGTTCAAACTGATTCAGGTAATTAAGGAGATGCTGACAGGTCCCGACTTAATGATTATGGACGAGCCCGATGTGTTTTTAGATTTTGAAAACCTTAATTCACTTAAGAATTTAATTAATTCCTACAAAGGTACCATGCTTGTTATTACACACAATAGATATCTGTTGAACCATTGTTTCAATAAAATAATACACCTTGAAAACAAGCTGCTCCAAGAATTTGACGGACGCTATATCGATTATAATTTCTCCTTACTTCAAACCAAAATTGAGTTACAGGAACTGGCTGCCGCCGATACGGAAGAAATCAAGAGAAATGAGATTATAATTAATAATCTAAGATCTATCGCGACTGTTCATACGGAAGCTTCCAGAGGTAAATCCCTGAAAGCCAGAGTCAAAATCCAGGAGCGATTAGAAGCCCGCAGAATTAAAGCTCCCTTTGTAGATATCAAGCAGCCGGATATTCACTTTGCCACAGATAATATCCCCGAGGAAACCGCTGTTTTGAAAGTCAAAGATTACAGTGCAGCCTTTGAGGATGTGCTTTTAGAAAATGTTAACTTTGAGCTGAAATCTACAGATAAAGCAGCTTTGATTGGCCCAAATGGCACCGGGAAAACGACTCTGCTCCGGGAAATCTTTAAAAATAATCAACCTTCTATTGAAATAGATGAAAATGTTAAAACAGGGTTCTTATCTCAAATCCAGGGCGAAATGTTAAATGAAGCTGATACGGTATTGGATGAGTTCTTTCATATAGGCTTCAAAACTTATGACGAGGTCAGCACCTATCTCTCAAACTATGGTTTCGGTGAAGAAGTCCTCCAGCAAAAGATAGAGGCCCTGTCCGGCGGTGAAAAAAACATACTTCAATTAGCTAAAATCTCTGCCGGTAAAGCAAACCTGTTACTTCTTGATGAACCGACAAGTCATCTGGACACCTATTCACAAATAGCACTGGAAAAAGCCATTGAGAATTATAAAGGTGCTATTTTGATGATTTCACATGATTTTTATTCTATCGTAAATTGTATGGATTATGCTTTGATCATTGAAGATAAAAATATTCGTAAAATGAGTATGCGTAAATTCAGAAAGATGATCTATGCTAATCATTTTGATAAAGACTATTTGGAAACGGAACAAAAGAAAAAGGCCATAGAAACTAAAATCGAACTCGCTTTAAAAGATACGGATTTTGAGCTTGCAAAAGTTTTATCCGAAGAATTAGAAGAACTGATTAAGTTACTCTAGATTTTTAAAGAGGCTGCCGCAAAATGAATTTTCATACGAAATATTGGTGCTGACCAAGTGTCTATGAACCATATCCTGTTGAATTTTTGTATTTTGCGACAGCCTCTTTACTGTCCTCTTTCACTTCACAACCGAACAAATCTCCCAGGCTTGTTGATGGATAAGCCCCAGCTAAGCCACCAATAGATTTATTCTTTCAGATTTTCATTTCCATATTTCCTCCAGCTCCCACAACTTCCTTTGACAGATATAAATTTTTCTATTTTACCATGGGCTCCACTTCCTTTCATTTTGCTAAGAAAATTATATCACCTGACAAATAGAAACAGATACCTCATAGATTTTTAAAAAATAAGAATGTACCAAGCTCAAAAGTATAAATCTAATCCGTAACCGGAAGTTTATATTGAAAGTCATAAGAGAAAAAAGTATAATAGTTAGTAATAACTAACTATAGTTTTGGCTGGAATATACCGTAGTTTATTTTCAAATAAAGGAGAAAACTTATGCTAAAAGTTGTTTATGATAGTAGGACCGGATTAGGAAAAAAATTTGCAGAGGCAGTATCAAGCTATACGCAGCCTGTTTCTGAAGCGGTAGATTCACCCTGTCTACTGATAACCAGAAATGAAGGACTCGGGAAAATTCCCAAATCGACGAAGAAATTTCTGGACCAGTACGGCCAGTATGTTGTGGGAGTCGTAATAAATGGGGATCGGAGATTCAAAAAACACTACTGCGCCGCCGGTCCAAAGATAACGGAAAAATATCATGTGCCTGTTATTCGAAATATTGAAAGAGACGGAAATGATGAAGACATCAAAGAAATCACAGCATTTATTCATAACTATCAGAGCTGATTGCAGAAATGAAGAGGAACATTCAAATAGAAAATTTCCGGAGGTGTTATATAAATGAACAACTGCATGACATATCAGTATCCCAATGGAAACATCGTTGATTATTATACATATGGGTGCTCTGATGGATACCCCGTATTTTATATGCATGGTGCGATTCCTATGCCATTTTCAGAAGCTTTGATTGATTTTATCCGGACACATAACTTGTATGTAATCACCGTTTTACGGCCGGGCTATGGCAAATCAACACCCCTTAAACACAAAACCATATTCAATTATGTACAAAACCTGAAGCCCTTCATTGAGCATTTTAATTTTGCACAATTTGATGTGATGGGGCTTTCTGCGGGAGCTCCCTATTGTTATGCAATGGCGGCAGCCTATCCTTCTGCTATAAGAGCAGTCCACCTTTGTGCCGGGATACCTTTGGCAAACAACAAGGATATCTTCGGTATGTATTCCGGCAGTGAGAAATTACTCTTCTCCCTGTCAAAGCATATACCTGCCGGTCTTATGGGGAGATACAGTGTCAAAGCAATTGAGGCTATGGAACGTAAAAAAGGCTGGGGAATGCCTCCCTGTGGCGGCAGCATGGATACAATATTTGAAAATAATGTTTGGCCCAACTGGAAAGGGCTGGGGTTATCCACTCAGCTGCAATACAGATATTGGGGCTTTGACGCTGAAAAAATCACAAATACGGTATACATTTATCATAGTAAGACAGATGAAATGATACCTTTTAAGATTGCACATGCCAGTGCCTCCCTCCTTCCAAACAGCCATCTTATGACCTTGGAAGGCAGTGAACACTCTTCGGAGAAGACGATAGCCGCAGCCCTTGAAAGTCTTGCCCGAAGCCGTCCTTAATAACTCACTCATATGAAAGCTAAGACTTTCAGAATGCTGCGGAAGTTGCCAGAGCCCTTTGCCAGCAGAAAGAAGAGGCTAAGTTACAGGTCATTCTTACTGACCTGTAACTTAGCCTTTTAATCTTATACCAGATACTATTTTAAAGAAACTTTTAGAGTAGCCACTTTATAAGGAGCCACCGCCAGACTGACTGTATTCCGGTTATATTCAAGCTCTTCTAAAACCCTTTCAAAATAATCCGTCTTATAAGCACTTTCTATATTTGCTGCAAAAGTAAAGTTAACTTCTTCCCTTTTATCCGATATGTTATACATACGGATGACAACTCCATCCTCAGTCTCACTGTTTTTAACCGCGGATATCATGATATTTGGATTATCCTTGCTGATAAATGATTGTGCGGCATCAAGTCTTCCGTTCCGGTTTATGGGTCCGCTAACGACATCCATAGGATTATTAAATTGCTTTGATTCTCTTAAGGCATCCTTTACATCTCCATACCCAATTCTAAAGTTAAAATAATGCACTCCGGTTTCAGGATGAGTATCAGGATTTGATGTACTCCGCAATAATGTCAATGAAAGGCTGTCCTCCAGACCGCGGTAACCATACTTTGATTCCGTTATCAGGAATAGCCCTGAATCATCCTTAAATTTCGCATAGGCAAAGGTGTTTCCGGGCACCTCATCGGTAACAGGTCCCCGTTCAATTAAGCTCATTGGAATATCATAAATGTATTTCTTTTGATGATTTTTCAGCGGAATATAAAACTTCAGCTGAGGAGTATAGACCTGATCCCCAATCTGGTTCCATTGGGCTACAACTTTATATTCCAAGCTTTTCGCATCATTTTTTAGAATTACTTCTACATCCAGTTTGGAGTCGGCAATTTCCAAGGTATAACTGATTTTTTTCAGCAAAGTATTACCGGTGTATTGCTTTTTCACAATCTGTTTGCGGCAGTTGTCAATGGTTATATAATCTCCCACTACCCAGGCATTGCTGTTCTTTGCATTCTCCTGTATATAACGGAAATTCGCCTTATCTTCTATCAGCACAAGGCCCTTTTGCTTGTCTGTTAATTTGATTAAATCCAAGGTTATCGGGTCAAATTCCGCATATATATAATCATTCTCAAGAATATAATCTACATAATGGTTGACCCTCGGATCATTTTTGGACGGTATGTATGAGCTTTCGGGATAGTCTTTATCTTCCTGCATTACAACAACCGTTTCGTAACCAAAGGACGGTACGGTGACCTGGACCAGTATTTCTGTATACCAGTGGCCCCAAAACTGATTGTAACCATCGCTCACTTTTTCAAAGGGCAGTTTCTCTTTATTGGAAGAATAAACTGTAATCTTACCAAGGTCATCCTTGTAATCCCATAGCATAATGGTCACTATATCATTGCGGCTGTATTCTGTACTGTTAAAAATATAGAAGGCACGGTTTGGTCCTATTCCTCTGGAAACCTGGGACAGATTTAAGCTGAAGGACAGCCCGCTGTCTCCATAAAGGCGTGATGGATTGGTGCCTCCCCCTGCGCCGTAAGCCGTTTCATTTTTATTGGCAATTGAAATAAAATTGGGCAGCTTTATTTCATCAACTATTTTGGAATAGCTTGCCCGTTTTACCTGATTCGCTGTGGCCAGTATCTCTTGGAATTTACCTAAGGCAAACTCTCTTGTAAATACCATACCGCAGCCGGGAAGTATGTCATGGAATTGATTGAACAGAGCATTTTTCCAGGCTTTCGTCAGCTTATTATTTTCGTTTTCTGCTGTGCTAAGTTCATGCCCCAGTAAATTTGCAAATTCAGCCTGATACAGGGAGGCTTCGGAGTAACGGTTTGCCATTTTCATTCTGGAGGATGAAGTATAGCACCCGGTTAGTACAAAATTCAATTCACCTGTCACTACCGGAAACTGCTCTCTATACTTTTCTGCATATTGAAAGAATTTATGATAGGTGCTGAAAATAAATTTAGGAAACAGAGGCCAGGTATTCATATCAAGAATCGCTTCAATGTCCCTCCTTGTAGGACCGCCGCCATGGTCACCAACTCCGTATATATAAAGCATCTCCGTCAGGCCAAACTTTTCACATGTAACGGGAATATGCCTTGCAGTATTAGGTGTTATGGAATTGTTATACCAGATCTGATCCCTGAAGGCTAATATCCTCTCACCGCTGCTGCTCTCCCAGTTATACAGGACATCACTTTCATTGCCGCGGCAGTGGTAATAATATTTCACTCCTCCATTAACCAGTATTTCCGGTAGATTTGCATTATGTCCGAAGGTATCCGGCTCGAAGTCAATATTGATTTCATCGGGATTTACCCCAAACACCTTATGCAGGTACTGTTTTGTGGTAGTAATGTGGCGTACCATACTTTCGCCGTTTGGCATGTTTTTATCATTTTCGACCCATGTTGAGGCTGCAAGTTCCCAGCGTCCTTCTTGTACTCTTGCCTTTATCTCCTGAAGCATATCCGGGTCATATTCTTCCACGATTCTGTACACAGACCCTTGAGACTGGGAATAGGTAAACTCCGGATACTCCTTCATAATATCGAGCATTGTCCGAAAGGTATCCAGCGTTACCTGAACCGTTTCATGGTATCCCCACAGCCAGTTCATGTCAATGTGGGCATGGGAAACACAGTGGACTGTGTATCTCTTAGCCTCTTCTTCAAGCACCGGCTTAAGCTCAGCTTCCACTTCTGAAACTATATGTTTTGTGATTGAACCTTCCTCTTCAATAGCATCAATAACCTTCCTTGATGCTTCCTCAATCAGATTCATATACTTGTGATTACGAATAAAAGATATTTCCATCAGATAAATTAATTCATAGGCAATTCGGTCCTGCCAGTAGTTAACTTTCTTGCCGGGGTTATTGACAGAAGTCATCTGGACCCAGGGTACACTTAAGTCATCTACCAGATACTTAACCTTCTCAAAATAACTCATTCTAATATCTCCTTTGATATTTATTCAATGTCTGTCTTAACTCTATTCCTGTTTGCTTCCTATGTAAATGTCTTATTTTATTGAATGAGATAGATTATTTTCATTAATCGATGGCTTCCTCTAACTATAATTTAATTCTGCTAATTAATGTTTCTTAAACATTCCAACAACAGTTTATAAATATTCATGCTGCATTATAAAAGACAGTTTCAGAAATATACCGGCCATAACTACTTATAAACAGCTAATATAGAAAGGAAATAAACTATGGAGACATCAAAAAAAATAGAAAAAATACGTTCCGGACAGACATTTTTATATCGTAAAGGCGGAAGTCCGGGTATGGTCTTAGAGCTACGCATGAAAGATAATATTTGCGGCAGGTCCTTAAAATCAGCACTAAACTATTCCTTGCTGCGGTACCCATATTTAACCGGAAGGATACTCGAAAAAAGCGGAGAATTTTATCTGGTCAAAAATCCACTGCCTTTTATATTAGAAGAAACAGCCCAATTACATTCTTTAGGCAGTGCAAAGATTAACTATCATTTGATAGACATATCTTATAAAGATAAGACAATCTACCTCTCCTACCACCATGGTCTTTGTGACGGAAAAGGTATCATGCCCTTTGTTAAGACACTGATTTATTATTACTGTACGCAAAAATACAACCGGACATTTTATGTACCAGATGTAAGGCTTGCTGATGAACCTTTATTAAAGGATGAAACTGCCGAACCTTTAAGTGAAGACTTCGAATTAAAAGAAACTCAGATACCTCAAATCTACAAGGATGGATTTGCCTTACCCGACAGTATAGATTCAGTAGGTCAGAATAAGTTCTACCGTTATGAAGTAAAAATCAAGCAGGAGAATTTTAAAAAATTCTCTAAAGCAAACAATGCAACACCTGCAATAATAATTGCCTTATTGGTCTCAAAAGCAATCAAAAGCATATATACCGACACCGAAAAACCGGTTGTGTGCAACCTTGCCAGTGACCTTCGAAAAGGCATCCATATGAATAATACTTTCAAAAACTGCGTAGGAAGTATCAGCCTGCCTTATCCGGATAAATTTGAAGATTTGCCTTTGAAAAAACAGGCAGCGGAATACAGAAAAATGATTGAAGAATATAAAAAGGAAGATAACCTAAAAAGTGAAATAAAGAAACAGGCCCATTTATATGACAAATTGGATGAGCTGCATTCATTAGAGGAAAAAAAGAATATGTTATCCTTTTTTAACAACTTGATTTCAAATACATTTATTCTTAGCTATGTCGGCCAGACAAAACTTGGCGATTGCGAGAAATACATTGATTCTTTTCACACTTATACCAGCGGAACGAACGGCCTCTCCCTGCAAATGCTGGCAATAGGCGAATATATTACGATTAATTTTATGCAAAGTTTTGAAACTGACAAATATATTAATGCATTCGCTCAAACCCTGGAAGAGGCAGGCTTTGAATTTACTGTTTCAGATATCATTGAAAATATTGTTCCAAACGACTCCATAGAAAGCACTTCAAGTATCCTTAATTATAGAATAATAGTCGAATAATATTGTAACAGCAAGGGCTATCCAGTATAATTGTCCTTGCTGTTACAAACACCATATCCCCTCGACACAAGCCACAACCGTACCGGCGGAAAAATTATAGGTCGAAAATTTAATAGAAGATTCTTTTTTGTAACATATGTTACAGACAGAGGATTGCATATTAGGTTATAATAAAATCATTATAAAAAGCAACGTTACCGGATATTCCGGTTCAGTTAGTCTTTGCTAACTTATATCAAGGAGGTTTTTAATGAATCAATATTTTTCTCTTTCAGATAAAGTCTATGATGTGACCGAACACTATCCCGAGCTGATTGATCTGCTTGCTGCCAACGGTTTCGAGAATCTGCAAAATGAAATGATGCGCAAGACCGTCGGTAAAACTATTTCCATTGAAACTGCCCTGAAAAGCAAGCATTATGATGTTCAGGTATTTGAACAAAAAATGGTGGAAGTCATTGAGCAAAAAAATCCGGAGCTTTCTACGGGTCTTGCCGATACCCATAAGGAACATCCCGACGGGGAACTAAAGTTGGCCGGAGTTCTGCCTTGCCCTATCCGGGTTCAGCTTTTAGAGAATCTGGAGCACTGGCTGAACAGTCAGGAAACCAAAGTGAGCTACGAACTGCAGGCTGCCAGCATGGGACTGGATTGGCTCAGGGAACAGATGTCTGAAAGTACAGATGCGGCCGGATTAGCGGATGTATACCTTTCGGCGGGCTTCAGTCTGTTTTTTGACAGAAGTGTAATGGAACAGCACCTGAACAACGGAGTTTTTGCCGACTTGACCGGCGCCAAGCGCCTGAATACCTGCTTTGACAATGATTCCATCGATTTAAAAGATCCCAGACGGCAGTATACCATCATTGGTGTGGTACCTGCTATCTTTATGGTAAATACCGAGCTTTTGGCTGACCGCCCTTTTCCGGAAAGCTGGGCAGATTTGCTGAAGCCTGAATTTGAAGATACGGTTGCTCTGCCCATGCGGGATCTGGATTTGTTCAATGCGGTTCTTCTGGGGTTTTATAAGGAATACGGAGAAGAAGGAGTACGGCAGTTAGGCAAAAGCCTGCTGCTCAGTATGCATCCGGCCCAGATGATTAAATCCGGTGCTAAGAAACAGCAGAAAAAAGCTCCTGTGGTTACTGTCATGCCGTATTTCTTTACCTTGATGGCAAAGGATAATGGACCCATGCGTCCTGTGTGGCCAAAGGATGGTGCCATCATCAGTCCGATTTTCCTGATGACAAAAGCAGGCTCACAGGAAACCTCTCAGCCGCTGGTAGATTATCTGTTCTCCAGGGAAATGGGTGGTGTTCTTTCCGCAAGCGGAAAATTCCCTTCTACCCATCCGGAAGTAGATAACGGGCTTTCAAAGGAGCAAACCTTCCTGTGGCCGGGCTGGGACTTTATTTACAATCATGACATCGGAGCCTTGTTAAAGGAGACCGAAGATATTTTCTTTGATGGGGCAGGAGGTAAGATATGAATCTGACAATTTTTTCGGGTCCGCCTTCCTCAGGCAAGACCTCTGTAATTCTTAAGACTATCGATGCCTTTCAAAAGCGGAAGATTTCCGTTGGCGTAGTCAAATTCGATTGCCTGCATACCGATGACGACCTGCTGTACGAAAAGGCGGGAATCCCGATTAAAAAGGGATTATCCGGTGCTTTATGCCCTGACCACTTTTTCGCCTCCAATATTGAGGATGTGGTTCATTGGGGAAATCGTGAAGAACTGGACCTGTTGATTACTGAATCTGCAGGATTATGTAACCGCTGTTCACCCTATCTGGTCGGTGTAAAGGGTATTTGTGTTATCGACAATCTGTCCGGTATCAACACCCCGAAGAAAATCGGACCCATGCTCAAGTCTGCCGACATTGTGGTAATTACGAAAGGGGATATCGTTTCCCAGGCGGAACGGGAAGTATTTGCCTCCCGTGTAAGTGCGGTAAATCCCAAGGCAATGGTATTGCATGTAAACGGTCTGAGCGGACAGGGCGCTTATGAGCTCAGTACTCTGCTTTATGATGAAGCGCAGAACCTGAAATCCGTGCAAGGTATGAAACTGCGCTTTCCTATGCCCTCTGCCATGTGTTCCTACTGCTTGGGTGAAACCCGCATCGGAGAAAGTTATCAATTAGGCAATACAAAGAAAATGTCCTGGGAGGAGGAACAACAATGAAGCAGCTAACACTCTCTCAGCTCCTGGAGCAATATCCTTTTGTCTTTGATTTTTTACAGCAGAACCGGCTTGAAACCAATGGATTTGAGAATCTGACCTTTGAAGAATATCTGGCACAACTAAGCGAAGACGACCTGGAAGAGAAAGCCATAGATGCACAAAGCCTGCCTGGAGAGCTGGAAAGCTATATCCTGCAGATGCTGGAATTCTTGGGGCTGGAAAAAAGCAGTACCATGCATTCCCTGACCATCCTGCCCGGGCAAAATAAGAGCGGAGAGGCAGAGAAGTTTGAAAAACTGGAAATCCTATCCTCGCAGATTGTCTCCATTGTGGGTCCCACAGGCTCAGGCAAAAGCCGGCTTCTGGCAGATATTGAATGGGCCGCACAAGGCGATACTCCCACCGGGCGCAGTATATTGATTAACGGCTCACTGCCGGACCTCAAATGGCGTTATTCTCCAAACAATAAACTGGTGGCTCAGCTATCCCAGAACATGAACTTTGTAATGGACCTAAGTGCCGGTGAATTTCTCAAAATGCATGCGGAGAGCCGCATGGTGGAACATCCGGACGAAATTGCCGCAAAAATCCTGGATTCTGCCAACCATCTGGCGGGAGAAGCTTTTTCGGCAGATACTCCGGTTACAAGTCTCAGCGGAGGACAGTCCCGTGCGCTGATGATTGCGGATACGGCCATTTTAAGTGCCTCTCCCATTGTGCTGATTGATGAAATTGAAAACGCCGGAATTGACCGCAGAAAGGCGCTGGAGCTTCTGGTGTCCCAGGATAAAATCGTATTGATGGCAACTCATGATCCGCTGCTGGCACTGATGGCGGACAGGCGTATTGTAATCCGCAACGGCGGTATCCATGCTGTACTGGAAACCACTCCCGAAGAAAAAGAACTGCTGAAGGAACTGGACCGTATCGACGGAATTATGCAGCATGCACGGAACAGTCTTCGGGGCGGAAGTATTCTGCAAAGGGAAGAGATTTTTAAGTAGA
>JAEXGM010000286.1 GCA_023450835.1 Bacillota bacterium
TTTGGCGACCCGGTGGCATGTATTCCCTACGAAGAAGGAGATGATACTTTTCTTTGGAATGCAGACTCCGGTAACGGTATTAACATTATATCCGTAAGCAGCCGGTATAAGGACTTTGCGCTGCACATAGAAGGAGCGGATAACGGGCAGGTCAGAGGGCAGCTTTTAGAGAACGACCAGCTTCTATGGGGAAATATGAAGTGGGATATTATTGATAGTGACAGTGCTAAGGTGAGTGATTTTATAAACGATGGATTTTGTATTAAAAATAAAGCAGAGGGAACCTTTCTGCGTGCAGACGACAGTAAACTAACTGTGGGGAAACCATCCGGAGCGGATGACGCCTATATCTGGATGATAGAAGAGAAAGAAGACGGAAGAAAAGCAATAAAAAATAAGAAGACAGGAGAGTATCTGTCCATAGAAGGGTACCAAAAGGAGAATGGTGAAGTAAGCCTATCAAAGACATTAAGTGATAAAACGGCTGTCTGGAACTTTAAGCTCTCTGCGGCAAGCTTTCTTGTACCTGGAGACAAAGCTTTCCGGGATTATGGATTAATTTTAGGGGATAAGGAGAAGGTGACTCTTGATAACATTAAGAAATCCGCGGATTACCCATCAGATAATATGAAGTGGAGCTTTCTGCCCTCCTCGGAGGTGGGAGAAGTCTCCGGTGATCTTATTCTTACAGAAGGAATCTATAACCTGAAAAATAGCTGGTATTCCATGTATCTCATGGAGGATGACGGAAAGGCTGTGTACGGGAATGCAAATCCATCTGACAGCGCAGCCCAGTGGCAGGTTATCTATGATAAGACTTCCGGAAAAACTGCTTTAAAAAATACAGGAACCGGTGACTATCTAAGCGCCGGTACAGAATCCGGGGAACTTGTCTGCAATCGTAAGGAATCCTACTATTGGAAGCTTTTACGAAGTAAGAATGCAGATTATCCGGATGCAGTAATATTTCAGGATAGCGTAAACCCTGACAGATATCTTCATATGGAGAACTTAACCGGATATGCGGAAGATACCAATGCGGTACAGCCAACCTGGGGAACCCCTCACTGGGAGCCTATACCCGTAGAAGCTTCGGGTCAGACAGAAGCAGAAAAAGCAGGAAAAGCACCGGAAGGGTATGTCAGACTGCAGAGTGCGGCAAAGGAGGGAGAATACCTCTATGAAAATAACAATGGTGCAATCTGCTATGGTACCTGTGAGGAAGGAGATGCCTCTTCTCATTGGGAATTTACCCAGGGAAACGAAGCAGGTGTCTATTACCTGAAAAACAGAAAGACCGGTCATGTTGTTATGAATCAGGGTAATGGCATGCTAAAGGGGAAGAAAGAATCAGAGATAAAGACAGATGGAGCCTATTGGAGACTGATGGAACAGCCGGATGGTAAAATGGCAATCATCAATGCATACTCGGACCTTAAAAACTATTTGCAGCCCTATCTTAATATCCAGAAGGATAAGGGATATGCAGAAAGCAGCCTGGTATCAAAGGAAGCCGTTACCTCTCTTTGGCTAATGGAAAATGCGCCGGAGAATACTAACACATCTGAGAGTGAAAAAAAGGAGGAGGAAGTACCTATGAAGACCTTTGCAGACACGAATCTTTACAGGATATTTGACGGGAAGGATTATATAGCAGGCACCTACATAATTGAATATACCGGCCGCAAGGCTCAGATAAAAAACAGCGACACGGGAAAATATCTTTCCTGTAAAAATGGTATTTACACGGAGAAGAAAAAGGAAAACGATACTTCCTTTGACTATGCGGCAACCGAAAGTCTGGGAAGATATCTGTTAACAAATGGTGACAATACATTACAGGCAGAAAAGATAGAGTCAGACAGCAGGTATAGAGCAGCCGATGCTTACCAATCAAAGGACAGCCTGGTATTTGCGGTATTTGCAGCCGAAGACGGCAATTACACCATGAAAGCTTCCGCAGAAAATAAAAAGATCACCCTTACAGTAAATGGTATTTCAGCCGGTAAAGTAACCGCAAAGAAGTTTGAAGCCGCTTTGAAAAAAGGAATAAACTCTGTAAGTTTTCCGCTGGAAGAAGGAGTAGAGAGTCTTACAGTCTCAAATAGTATAAATAAGAATTACAGAGGGGCCAGCAGTACCTTCTTAAGCTATCAGGCGGAAGATGCCGTCTACAGCGGAAGCCTCCTGGAAGACAGCAGAGTCTATCATGAGATTGCCAGTGAAGCTTCCGGCAGAAAGGCAGTGAAACTGTCCGGAACGGGAGAGAACATCAAGATTACTTTACAAGAGCCTGCCAATGCTCTGGTAATCCGTTATTCTCTGCCGGATACAATTGATGGCAGTGAGAAGACAGAGACCCTGAATCTCTATGCAGATGGTCAGGAGATACAGAGTGCGGAATTAACCACAGCCTATAGTCTGGTCTATGGCAGTTACCCCTGGACTAACAATCCGCAGGACGGTGAAGGACATCACTTCTTTGATGAGGTCAGAATTAAGCTGGATAAAACCTATCCCCAGGGTACCGTAATCAAGCTGCAAAAAGATGCTGCCAATATGGCGGACTACTATATTATTGATAGGGTAGAGGCCACGCTTGTAACAGAGCCGGGTACGGTACCTGATAATGCCCTGTCCGTAACTGACTTCGGTGCCATAGCAGATGACGGGACAGATGATACCAAAGCCTTTTCAGACTGTATCAAAGAAGCCGTAAAATCAGGAAAAGAAGTGTTCATCCCGGCAGGTGTCTTTCAGATAGATACCCCCACCAGGGACCTTGATGCAGGGGACAATTCCGATAAAAACAGAGGCTTTGTAATCACCGATGACAACCTGGTAATAAGAGGAGCAGGTATGTGGCAAACGGTATTAAAGGGAGAGTATGCAGCCTTTTTCATCAAAGCCAGCAATGTATCCTTGTACGATTTCACCCTATCGGGAACTGCCGTAAGCAGGAGAGACGCCATTGACCCTTCCGCCATCGAAACAGACTATAATACCCCTTCCATGAAGAACCTCACCATTCAGAACCTCTGGATTGAACACTACAAGACCGGTATCTGGACCCATAACGTAGACGGTCTTTCCATAAGAGGCTGCCGTATTGCCAATACCTTTGCAGATGGAATCAATTTAAGGCGGGGTACAAAAAACGCAGTCATAGAACAGTGTACCATCCGTAATACGGGAGACGATGGTATTGCCCTCTGGTCCTCCGAGTACAGCGACGAAAATATCAAAATCAGATACAATACCGTAGAACTGCCCTGGCTTGCTAACAATATCTCCGTATACGGAGGCAAAGACATCGAGATAACCGACAACATTCTCTCAGACACCGAAGCCATGGGAGCAGGCATCAACATCAGCACCAACTTTAATCCCGAGCCCTTTACCGGTACAGTAACCATCGAAAGAAACACCTTAAACCGCTGCGGCTCTCATGACCTGAACTATAACGAAGACGACGGCGCAATCTGGTTCAATACCGTAAGAGGAAATGATAACAGCGCAGAGGTACTGGTAAATGACAACCTGATCCTGGACAGCAGCTACAGCGGAGTATCCTTCCTTAACAGCGGAACCCTAAAGAAAGCTGTATTTACCGGAAATACCATAGACGGCTGTGGAACCTATGGAATAGATGTCATAAAAGGAGCAAAAGGGCAGGCAGACTTTATAAACACCAATATTACCAATGCCCTGCTGAATAAAACAAACAACAAATCAGAAACAGATTTCAAAATAACCAGCGAACTTCAAAAAATCACTTCAGAAGCAAAAGAAACAAAACAGTCAAATGATAAAAAGAGTGGCAAAGCAGCCAACATAGTAATTGCGGGCACCCTAATAGCCGCTGCCTTGGCAGCAGCCGTAGTTTTACTACTTGTATTAACCAGAAGAAAAAAGGCTGGAAGAAATTAAAGTAAGAAATTAAAGTATATAAAGCTGTGTAAAACTATGCAGAAACTAATTTCATTAACGATTTAGTAAGTTATTAGAAACTAAATACCGGAAGGAGCTTCCTATATAAAAGGAGGCTCCTTTCATATAGATTCTGGCATATCAATGTGTCAGCATTACTTTAGGTGACATACCAAGTTTGAACGAGCTAAGCTAGTATGCCGTTTTTCAAACAAGCGGAGTGATTATACAAAATAAACTTTCAGAAATGACTTTCAAAGACATAGGCATAGTTGTAAATGTGACCTGTAGCAAAGCTACACCGAAGCTTTTGGAATATTGAGCTTAGAAGTTTAGAAAAATAATCGGCTCAATTACTTTGAAACGGTGTACTAGATGAGAGGCAAATATATGGATACGACACGCAGGTGAGCAGGGAAAATGCCTGGGAGGTTTGTCTCGAGAGGTCCCTTATGACACTTAAGCTGCAGGAAACGTAGCTAGGTAAAGCTGTGCCGCTGTTTGAGCGCAAGAAACCATAATAACCATATATGCACAGCGAGTTCGGCACCGCTTTGCCTGTCAGCTGCGTTTTCTGCGGCTTTTAGTGGAATAGGGTCCTCGAGTAACGAACCTCCCAGGCATTTTCTCTGCTTACCGTCCGCACCCACAACCTACCGTCCCCCACTCCCTGCCTCGTCCATAAGTTTTATCTTGAATTATTTTTCATTTTTATATATGATATAGGGAAGAACTCCCGGATAAAATCAGAAGAGTTCAACGTAAAGGGGTCTATAAATGCAAAACAAAAAGTCAAAGACAATATGGGGTGTTTTTTTACTTGGATTTGGGCTTATGTGGATTAGTTCTAATTTGGGAATACTAAAGCCGGGGGCCTTTTCCGGTCTTATAGTATCCTTCATATTAATATTATTTGGCATTCATATCATCTTTCGGGGAAAACAGAGCGAAAGAGATACCGATAAAACAATGGAAGATGACTCAAATCCGAATTATTCAGGAGAAGATTCTGCACAGAGCCGGGAGTCTTTTAACCGTGAAACAGGGGAAGACTATACCCAATATACTTATGACAGTACCACTGGGGACGAGGAATATAAAAGAAGTGATAATACCAGAACGGAGAATCCCAGAAGAGAAAATACAGGAAAGAAGAACTATACCGGAATTCTGGCCTCCAATAAAATTCAGTGTACCGATGAATTTACCGGTGCCGAGCTTACCGTAGTAGCAGGAGGAATAGAGCTGGATCTTCGTAATGCCATTATTACAAGAGATATTGTAATCGATGTAAACTGTTTTTTAGGAGGAATAGATATCTTTCTGCCTTACAGCGTGGAAGTGTCCGTCAGCTGCGTCCCCATTATGGGCGGAGTTGAGAGTAAGATAAATGGTACTTTTTCCAGAAGAGAGAATAAGGCAACGGTATATATCAGAGGTACCTGCTTTATGGGTGGAATAGAAATCAGATAAGTCAGGAAGGATTAATGATTATGTATCAGGAAAATATTATTTTGTGTGCAAGCAGTTCTTATGAACAGAAATATTATCTAAATGAAGACTTTAACAGTCTGCCGGAGAGCATTAAGGAAGAGTTAAAGATTATGAGCGTTCTCTTTACGGAAGATGTGGGAGGAGTGCTGACTCTGGAGTTTGATGAGGAAGGGAATCTTTTGTTTAACGTAAGCAGCGACGAAGGGGACCTTCTCTTTGATGAAATCGGAAGTGTTCTAAAGATAAAAGAATTGCAGAGAAATAAAGAAGAATTACTGGAATCTCTGGAATTATTCTATAAAGTATTTTTTCTTGGGGAAGAAATATCCCTTTAAGTGAAATATAGATATCACTTGACCGGCTTGTGTCTGTGCCGCGCACAAGCTTATTTTAATAGAAGCGGTGCAGAAATGAGGTAAAGATATGTTACTAGTTATTGATGTAGGAAATACCAATATTACTTGCGGAGTCTTTAAGGAAGAGGAATTAATCGGAAGTTTTCGCATTACCACAAAGCTTCAAAGGACCTCAGATGAATATGGGCTTACCATATGCGAACTGCTTAATTACAGAGGAATTACATCTTCTGATGTAGAAGCGGTTATTGTAGCCAG
Organism: Bacillota bacterium; assembly: GCA_023450835.1. Taxonomy (GTDB): domain Bacteria; phylum Bacillota; class Clostridia; order Lachnospirales; family Lachnospiraceae; genus Anaerocolumna. Next base: position 6,039 of record JAEXGM010000286.1, read on the forward strand.
CGTGGTACCTGGAATTATGCATTCCTTGAAAAACGGAATAATGAAATATCTGAAAAGAACACCGATGGAAGTTGGTATCGGTACGAAGACAGGTATTAAGATAAATGTTTCCAATCCAAAAGAAGTGGGAGCTGATAGGGTAGTAGACGCTGTGGCTGCCTATGACCTTTACGGCGGTCCTTTGATTGTAATTGACTTTGGTACAGCGACCACCTATGACCTGATATCAAAGGATGGAACTTTCGTTGCCGCTATTACCAGCCCGGGTATTCGTATCTGTGCGGATGCTCTGTGGAATGAGACTGCCAAACTTCCTGAAATAGAGATCAGAAAACCGGAATCCATTCTGGCAACGGATACCATCTCCAGCATGCAGGCAGGATTGGTGTATGGCTATATAGGACAAACAGAGTACATTATTAAAAAGATAATTGAGGAATCTAAAATTCCGGACATAAAGGTAATTGCAACAGGAGGTCTGGGAAAGATAATAGCCGATTCAACGGATACAATCCAGATATATGACCAGCAGCTTACACTGAAGGGCCTTAGGCTTATCTATAATAAGAATAAGAAGTAATAGCGATTATCATACAGGTTGATTGCTTAGTCTGTAATCAGTTCCAGGCAAAACGCAATGTAAGTGGTTGGATATTCACGAAAGGGATTAGAATGAGTCTTAAAATAGGAAATGTAGAAGTAGGGGGAAATCTGGTACTTGGACCGATGGCCGGGGTAACGGATTTACCCTTTCGTCTGTTATGCAAAGAACAGGGTGCTGACTTAATCTATACGGAAATGGTCAGTGCCAAGGGAATACAGTATCACAATAAAAATACGGAAGAACTGCTTTTTGTAAAGGAAGAAGAAAGGCCGGTAGCACTTCAGTTATTTGGAAGAGACCCGGTTATTCTCAGTGAGACGGCAAAAAGTATAGAACACCGTAATTTTGATATTCTGGATGTTAATATGGGCTGTCCCGTACCGAAGGTAGTGAACAACGGGGAAGGCTCCGCGCTTATGAGAGAACCGAAACTGGTGGGAGAGATAGTTTATGCCATGTCAAGAGCTATAAAAAAGCCGGTTACCGTAAAAATCAGACGGGGTTTTAATGAGACGGAAGTGAATGCCGTGGAAGTTGCTAAGATTGCGGAAGCTAACGGTGCGGCAGCCATTGCAGTCCATGGAAGAACCAGAGAACAATATTATAGCGGAAAGGCTGACTGGGAGATTATTCGAAGAGTAAAGGAAGCCGTCTCCATACCGGTAATAGGAAACGGAGATGTAACTTCACCGGAGGAAGCCATCAGAATCCAGGAAGAAACCGGTTGTGATGCGGTTATGATAGCAAGAGGAGCCCAGGGAAATCCCTGGATATTTAAACAAATAAAAGAATACATGAATAATAATACAATCCCTCAGAAGCCTTCCCTGCAGGAAGCAGTTGACATGATGCTCTATCACGGCAGACTTGCGGTGCAGTATAAGGGTGAATTTGTAGGTATCAGAGAGATGCGAAAGCACGTAGCCTGGTATACTTTCGGATATCCTCTGGCTGCCAGATTCAGGCAGAATGTGAATAAAGTTGAAACCTATGCCGAACTGGAAGAGCTTTTATTTACTTATCAGGACACGGTAAGGGAGCTGGGGCGTGTTTGAAAACTCATTGTGTCATTCTGAATGACCTATAAAATAAGTCACAATGATAACTCTAAAAAAACAAATAGTTTCAACAATATAGACAATAAATGAATATTTAATAGAAAAAGGTTGATTTTTATAGATTGTAATAGTAATATATTTATTAGAGCGACAGATGTACGTGATAGACGGACACACAAATCCATATCTGCCGCATAAATATGAAATAGGTAAAATTGGTATCCATCGAAAGAATGCAGATGTACGCATTATTTCCACTTTTGATTGGAATATGTGCTGCAGACTGAAAGTAATCTGTAAAGCACACCACATGGAGGTATGTATGAGTAAGTTAAGAGTTGGTATTCTTGGCGGTACCGGTATGGTAGGCCAGCGTTTCGTATCATTGTTAGAGAATCATCCCTGGTTTGAAGTGGCAGTAGTCGCTGCAAGTCCCAGAAGTGCTGGAAAGACCTATGAAGAGGCCGTTGGAAACAGATGGAAGATGCCTACCCCAATGCCGGAGGCTGTTAAGAATATTATTGTTATGAACGTAAACGATGTGGAAGAAGTCAGCAGCAAGGTTGATTTTGTATTCAGCGCAGTGGATATGACCAAGGATGAAATCAAAGCAATTGAGGAAGCCTATGCCAAAGCAGAAACACCTGTTGTATCCAATAACAGTGCTCACAGATGGACACCCGATGTACCTATGGTAATTCCCGAACTGAATCCCGAGCATTTAGAGCTGATTCCTTATCAGAAGAAACGCCTTGGAACAGAAAAGGGATTTATAGTAGTAAAGCCAAACTGCTCTATTCAAAGCTATACCCCTGCTCTTTATGCCTTAAAAGAGTTCGGGCCTAAGCTTGTGGTAGCAACCACTTATCAGGCAATATCCGGTGCAGGCAAGAACTTTGCTGAATGGCCGGAGATGATAGACAATGTAATACCTTTTATCGGCGGCGAAGAAGAGAAGAGTGAGCAGGAGCCTTTAAAGATCTTTGGCAAGGTAGTTGACGGCAAGCTTGAAAAGGCAGCGGCACCTTTCATTACAACCCAGTGTATAAGAGTACCCGTAACGGACGGACATACCGCAGCAATCTTTGTAAACTTTGAGAAGAAGCCTTCTAAGGAGGAGATTCTTAAGGCCTGGAAAGAATTTAAAGGTCTGCCTCAGGAATTAGACCTTCCGTTGGCACCTAAGCAGTTCATTCAGTATCTGGAGGAAGAGAATCGTCCCCAGACAAGGCTTGACAGGGATTATGAAGGCGGAATGGGCGTATCCGTCGGCCGTTTAAGAGAAGATACGGTATTTGACTACAAATTTGTGGGACTTTCACATAATACCTTAAGAGGAGCTGCAGGCGGCGGCGTATTAATAGCAGAACTTCTGACAGCAAAGAATTACATTACTGCAAAAGCGTAATTACTTAATATTTAATAGCTAATAATGAGGCTCACCTTGTAACAGACAACTTTAGTCAACTGCCTGTTATAGGGGGGAGCCTTTTTTGTGCCTTTAACCGGACACATTCAAGCATTTTAAGACAAGCTGAAAAAAAGTTTCTATGATATCCTTACTTTATGGAGGTTAGATTATGGAATGGATGCAAAGCATGCAAAAGGCGATTAATTATATTGAAGCATATGACAATGAAGAACATGCGAAAATAAACGGGAAAGGTTCCGGATAAAAACAAAAGTACAACTTCAAAACATTGAGGTTGTACTTTTAACTGATGCAAAATTTATAAACTTGAAACTTGATTATTTATTATAATCAAAAAGATACTTAATATATTCTACCCCGTTATCCGGATGCTTGGAATTCACTAAGACACCCAATACCGGTCTGTCTGATGGATTGGAGATATCCTTGAATAATGAGGTGTTATCCAGATAGACCCCATAAGCTCCGGAAACCGGATTATCCTCTGTAGTGGAATTAAAGAGGGAGTCTGAAAAACTGGTTAAAAGGTCCGTAGGAAGGACGTCTGTCAGCTTGCTGAAGACCCCACTGGTAGCATAGGACTGAAATAAGGATTCCGGTGCAATTATTACATCAATTTCTCCGGCATACATATAGGTCTGCAGTTTCTGAGCACTTCCCATGGTATATTCAGAGTTATCATTTCCATTACCCAGATAAAATGAAGAGTCAATCATAATATCTTCTTTTTTCGGATTCTTTATCAGTAAAGTGCTCATATCCTCTTTCATCTTATTTACGGTATCATCGGATAAAGAGTAATTTACAATGGCGGTATCTAAGAGAGTTACCGGTTTTGGTGTTACCATAGTATATATGAAGTAAGAAGCTATTCCCAAAGCAGCCAATATAATAAGAGTCTTTACCAGGTAATAGTCCCTAAGATATGCGACCTTTTCCTTAAAATTCATTTCCTTTAACTTCTGTTTCTCACTTTTTTCTTCTCTGGGGGCATAGATGGCAGCGTTATCGTCCAGAGTGGAATCTTTTAATTTATATTCATTCATCATGGCTATCTTCTCCATTCCAGTAATTTAGGAATTATTTTTCGCTTTGGATAGAAGACATATATATTTTGCGGTTCCTGCATTATAGAAATAGTCTTTTATCCCAATAATAAGCTTATCAGAAATAAATTTTAATAATTGTTTCTGATAAAAGCGGTGATTTATCTCCGTACACTTTACTTAGGTAGTTTACCACGTTTTTCTCAATAAAAAAAGAAATTAATTCTAAAATATTCGTGAAAAATCAATAGTAAAGAGTAAGAAAGCAAATTTGGAGGAAGGAAGGTAGTCTATATAAGCTGAATTAAAATTTTTTGTCTGTAAATTCAAGCTGTTTATACCTGAAAGAAGATAAAACTTAAAATCCAGCGTATAGATAAGAAGTAAGTATAGTAATTAAACTATATGACGAAAGTTTCGTAAATATTTTTCGAATAAAGAGAATACAAATGAATGTAATTGTTGCATTGGGTAATGTAATAGTCTATAATGAAAGTATAGCGTAAATATATCGTTACATTTACAGAGAAGTAATGAAAATACGAAAGTTTAGTAAAGTATTACGGCTAATAAGGAGTAATGTAAAGGAGCGTGCAATATGCAATACGGTTATTTTGATGATAGCAAAAAAGAATATGTTATCAATACAGTATCAACCCCCTATCCATGGATCAACTATCTGGGAACTCAGGATTTCTTTTCACTCATCTCTAACACAGGGGGTGGTTATAGCTTTTATAAGGATGCCAAGTTAAGAAGAATCACACGTTTTCGCTATAATAATGTGCCTCTTGATTTAGGTGGAGGACGTTACTATTATATTTATGATGACAAAGATGTGTGGTCACCGGGATATGCACCGGTTAAAAAAGAACTGGATCGTTACGAATGCCGTCATGGTATGGGCTATACAAAAATAACCGGTGAGAGAAATCACATAGAAACAGAAGTTACATTTTTCGTGCCCATTGATTTCAACGGTGAAGTGCATAAAGTAGTAGTTAAAAATACGGGAGATACGAAAAAAGATATAACCCTTTTCTCTTTTGTGGAATGGTGCCTGTGGAATGCCCAGGACGATCAGACCAATTTTCAGCGTAATTTTAACACCGGAGAAGTCGAGATAGAAGGCTCTGCAATTTATCATAAAACCGAATATAAGGAAAGACGCAATCACTATGCGTTCTTCTCTGTAAATGCTCCTGTTGCAGGTTTTGATTCCGATAGGGAAAGCTTCCTTGGCACCTATAACGGCTTCCATGATCCTGAAGCTGTATTCTCCGGAAAGTCAAGAAATTCCGTGGCTGACGGCTGGTCACCCATCGCTTCCCATAGTCTGGAAATAAGTTTGAATCCGGGTGAAACAAAGGAATTTGTTTTCATCTTAGGTTATGTAGAAAATGAACTGGAAGATAAGTGGGAATCCAAAAATGTAATAAATAAAACCAAAGCCCATAAGATGATGGAAGAATTTTCAACAGCAGAAAAAGCAGATAAGGCTCTCGGGAAGTTAAAGGATTACTGGGATGACTTACTTTCAAGATACACTCTGGATTCCAAGGAAGATAAGTTGAACCGTATGGTAAATATCTGGAACCAGTATCAGTGTATGGTAACCTTTAATTTATCCAGAAGCGCTTCTTACTTTGAATCCGGAATCGGCCGTGGAATGGGATTCCGTGACTCCAATCAGGATTTGCTTGGATTCCTGCATCAGATTCCCGACAGGGCAAGAGAGAGAATTATAGACCTTGCCTCCACCCAGTTGGAGGACGGCGGAGCATATCATCAGTATCAGCCTCTTACTAAAAGGGGAAATGATGAAATCGGCGGAAACTTTAATGATGATCCCTTATGGCTGATTCTAGCCGTAGTTGCATATATAAAGGAAACCGGAGATTACAGCATACTGGAAGTATCTACGCCTTATGATAATGATGAGAGCACGGCTACTTCTCTGGCAGAGCATTTAAAGAGATCCTTTGATCATGTCATCAACAATCTCGGACCTCACGGACTGCCTCTTATCGGAAGGGCTGACTGGAATGACTGTCTGAACTTGAACTGCTTCTCTATGGAGCCCGGCGAGTCCTTCCAGACATCAACCAGTAAGGACGGAAGAGTAGCAGAATCTGTTATGATAGCCGGAATGTTTGTATACATCGGCAAAGAGTATGCAACGCTTATGAAGAAATACGGCAGGGAAGAAGAAAGTCTCAGAGCAGAGAGTGAAGTAAGCAAGATGGAAAAAGTCATTATGGAGCACGGCTATGACGGCGAGTGGTTCTTAAGGGCTTATGATGATTACGGAAGAAAAGTCGGCAGCAACGAATGCGAAGAAGGCAAGATATTCATTGAATCCCAGGGCCTTTGTATCATGGGAGGTGTTGGACTTTCCGACGGTAAAGCTATCAAGGCTCTTGATGCGGTGGAAGAAAGACTTGGCACCAAGTATGGTCTTGTACTGAACAATCCTGCCTTTACAAAGTACTATGTAGAGTATGGCGAGATATCCACTTATCCTGCCGGATACAAGGAAAACGCAGGAATCTTCTGCCATAACAACGCATGGATTATGTGTGCGGAAGCAGTGGCAGGAAGAGGCGATAAGGCCTTTGATTACTACACCAGAATCGCACCGGCCTATACGGAAGAGTACAGTGAGATACATCGCATGGAACCCTACGTATATTCTCAGATGGTAGCAGGTAAGGATGCAAAGCGTTTTGGTGAAGCGAAGAATTCCTGGCTTACCGGTACCGCCTCCTGGAACTTTGTTGCCATTACCCAGTATATCCTCGGAATCAAACCGGATTATGACGGCCTCTTAATCGACCCGGCTATTCCTAAGGCTTGGGATACCTATCAGGTAACCAGAAAGTTCAGGGGAGATACCTATCAGGTAACGGTAAACAACCCGGCACATGTATCAAAGGGAGTTAAAAATGTCCTGTTAGATGGTAAAGAAGTGGCTTCAGCAGTTATTCCTTATGTTGGTGATGGTAAGGTGCATGAAGTTATAGTAACAATGGGGGAATAATTTTATATAAATTTACATGATATTCAAAAACCGGGAAGCTTTGTTATTAAGGGCGTCCCGGTTTTGTTATTGCTGCATTGTATTATTTAGATGAAAATATAAATTCATTTGACAATTCCCCTGGAATCTGAGTAATATAATATTTAAAATTTAATAGTATTACAATTAGGAGATAGTGAAACCGTAAGATATATCCGGACAATAGACTGCGTAAAGCCAGGAATATCATTAATACGGGATATAAATTAGAAACTATAAGAAATCGGCAAGGAGGCGGAAGGTATGGAGACATTTAATAAGATAGATAAAAAAGATTTATTGCAATCAGAGGAATTTAAGGAATCAGTTGCAGAACAGCAAGAGAGAATACAGGCGGCCGCCGGGGACATACAGCCGGATACCATCTTTCAGAGTGCCGGTATTGTGAATGTATTCACCGGAGAACTGGAATTTGGAGATGTAGCTGTCCATAAAGGGAAGATAGTAGGAATTGGGCGGTATGCAGGGAAATCCATTGAGGATAAGCTTTTTCCCATAGATAATTTCTCTTCAGAGAAGTTATCTACGGGACAGAAGGTAAAGATAATAGACTGCCGCAATAAATTCATAGCGCCGGGCTTTATTGATGGGCATATCCATATAGAAAGCTCCATGCTGGCTCCAAAAGCCTTTGCCGAGGCGGTAGTTCCCCATGGCACCACAAGTGTTATCACAGACCCTCATGAGATAACAAATGTAGCCGGCAAAGCAGGTCTTCGGTATATGCTGGAGGAATCCAGAGGGCTTCCCCTTAAGGTCTATATGATGCTTCCTTCTTGTGTTCCGGCAACTTCTCTAGAGGAATCCGGTGCTGTAATTCAGGCAGAAGAGCTGCTGGAATTCATGGGGGAAGAAAGTGTATTAGGGCTTGCAGAGGTAATGAACTTCTTAGGTACCGTTAGAGGAGAAGAAGAATTAGTCCGTAAGATTGAACTGGCAAGGCAGTATGGAAAGATAGCGGATGGGCATGCACCCGGCCTAAAGGGGAAGGAAGTCAATGCTTACTGTACAGCCGGAATCGCCTCGGACCATGAATGTGCCGAAAAGTCCGAAGCATTGGAAAAGCTGCGAAGAGGCCAGTGGATTATGATAAGAGAAGGTACCGCAGCAAGGAACATGGAAAGCTTAAAGGACCTTTTAAAGCCTCCTTATTCCAGCCGTTGCATGCTGGTAACCGATGACAGACATCCGGGAGAACTTATCCGTTTGGGGCATCTGGACTACCTACTCCGTAAGGCAACAGAGTATGGGGCTAATCCCATTACTGCCATTCAGATGGTAACTCTGCACCCGGCCCAATATTTTGGTTTGAAAAACAGGGGGGCTGTCGCTCCCGGTTACTATGCAGACCTGGTGATTTTAAAGGACCTGGTGCATTTTACGGTGGATTCTGTTTATAAGGAAGGGGAACTTGTTGCAAGAGGCGGCAAAGCGGTATCGGAGGAAATTCATACGCTTCAAAAGAATATAAATGGGATTGCAGAGATTGATGAAGAAAAAACTTTGTCAGGCAGCCTATCAGGCAGACTGTCAGCAGAAGACCGGCAGAGAATCTTTCAGTCTTTCCATTGCAGTGAATTAGAACCATCAGACTTTTATTTGAAAGGCCAGGGAAACTTTAAGCGGATTATGGAGCTAATCCCGGGAGAACTGATAACAAAAGAATTGATACTGCCCTGTGAAGAGCAGGAAAACTTCCAATCGGGAATTATCCTGTCAGAAGATATTATTAAACTTGCGGTAATAGAGCGCCACTTAAATACTGGTCATATCGGTATCGGACTTATGAAAGGATATGGTCTTAGGGCAGGAGCGATTGCTTCCAGTATAGCCCACGACTCTCATAATATTATTGTAGCGGGAACGACGGAAGAGGATATGAGCCTTGCTGCCAACCTTATTAGAAAAAGCAACGGGGGAGTGGCGGTAGTTAGAGATGGGGAAATATTAGGTGTATTACCGCTGCCTATCGGTGGATTAATGAGCGGAGAAAGTGCCGAGACTGTGGATAAAATCCTTGAAGAGTTAAAAGGGGAAGCTTATAACCTTGGAATAAGGGCAGGAATTGACCCCTTTATGACCCTGGCTTTTCTGTCACTGTCCGTGATTCCAAAGATTAAGCTTACGACCAAAGGCCTTGCCGATGCTGAGTCACAGGAAATACTGCCGGTGTATTTTTAGATTATTCATATCCCATACAGCGGAAGGATGTCCTGTTCCATGGCAATTCTGGCAGTATCCGGTTGCTCCCGAAAATCAGCCAGATATGTAATCATAAGCTGCTTTGCAGGAAAAACATAGCACTTTTGCCCCCATTTGCCGTTAATGCTGAATCCGTCCTTGTATTTCCAGAAATAATAGCCGTATCCGCCTTCCCGGTTCATCTGCCGGACAGAAGTAGCTTCTCTGACCCAGGCTTCAGAAAGAATCTGCCTGTTATTGTATTGTCCCAGCTGTAAGTATAGCTGTCCCAGCCTGCTTAGTTCATTTACAGTAAGAGACATACCGGAAGCACCGTAAAAATGGCCGGAAGGGCAGTTTAAATATTCGGGAGTTTCAATACCGAGAGGCTCAAACAGCCTGGCCCCCAGATAACTTATCAAGTGTTCACCTACGGCTTTTTCTACAGCCGCTCCTGCCAGGTAGGCCGGGATGTTGGAATACTCAAAGACAGGAGTTTCGCTATAAGGGATAGGAAAGTTAAGGCAAAAGTTCAGCCAGTTTTCTCCCTCCGGGCGGAAAGGGTATCCTGGGACCGACATGGTAAGCAGTCTTTTTATGGTTATTTTACGCAGATTATCTAACTGTTCATCAGTAATGTCCGCAGGAATTTCATCTTTTAGATAATCATAGACAGAGGCATCAAGCTGAAATTTACCTTCCGCTGTAGCAATGCCTGCCGCCGTTGCGGTAAAAGCTTTTGTAGCAGAATAAATGGGATGACGTTTTTCAGAAGTAAAGTCATATTTGCAGGCAATTTGCCCCTTGGAAAAAATCTCTATGCCATAAACGGGCCAGTTATTTTCCTCGGTCTTACGAATAAAAGCTTCTAACATAATTACCCCCCTTAGTGAATATCAAATCTTTTACGACTTCTTTTCTGATTCTGAAAATATAGGAATTAATCTTCTGATGATATTATAATGGAAACCAGTTTAAAACTCCACATGGAAATTTCCTCTTGCTATTTGGCGTAATTAAAGCTAAAATAAAAGAACAAAAACATAAGGAGGAGTTGCTATGGCAGGAAGAAGTACCCCTTTTTCCGGCGATTCCACTCTGAAACCATTCACTGCACCCGGTATCCGGGGCGGTAGGATAAGGACAGGGATGGATTACACTTCTATTTATTGTTTTGTGAATCTTAACAGTCTTGACCGGGCGGTAAGAACGGCGGGAACTAAAGGAAAGCAATTTTGTGGATGTTTAGTTTCTGCTGTTGTGCCTTGGCACAAACAGCAAAGAAATAGAGAGAAAGAACGCTGTTATGCCTTAAGGTTACCGGTAACCCTAGAGCAGGCGGCGTTTTTTTATTGAAAATTAAGAAAAGCAAAACAATAACAGAAGACAGGGAAACATATTTTACTGAAAAAAGAAGAATAATAAGAGAGAATCAAGGAGGAATTCTTATGAGAACAAAAAACGGAGTGAACACACTAAAATTAACACAGTTGGCATTATTGACTGCCATTATTCTTTTGATGGCATTTACCCCTATTGGATATATTAAAACTTTCGGACTTGAAATTTCATTAATTGTAATACCTGTTACTATCGGTGCTATTGTATTGGGACCTGCTGCGGGAGCTTTTCTTGGCGGTGTCTTCGGTATCACGAGCTTTATCCAGTGTTTTGGTCTAAGTGCTTTTGGTGTGGCACTTCTTGCCATCAATCCGGTAGCAACTTTTATTACCTGTCTGATACCGCGTATTCTGATGGGATGGATTACAGGCCTTATTTTTATGGGACTAAGAAAAAGCGGCTTAAAGGAAACAGCTTATCCTATTGCAAGTCTCCTCGGCCCCGTTTTAAATACCGTTCTCTTTATGACATCCCTGTTAGCATTTTTCTACAACAGTGATTTTATTCAGGGAGTAGCAGATAGTTTCGGAAGTAAGAATATTTTTCAGTTCGTAATTGCTATGGTCGGAATCAATGGTCTGGTGGAAGCGGGTACCTGCCTTATTATCGGCGCAGCAATTGCAAGGGCTCTGGATGCTTTTGTAAAGAGAAATACCAGAGAAAGCAGAGCATAAAAAAGTTCGCGGCTTAAAAGTTTAATTTTAAAAATAAGTGTTGACCTAAAATAAACTTCAGATTAAGTGTAAGTTTCAATTTCAATTTAATTTTTTAGAAGAGCCTGGCTGCAAAGCCCCGAAAAGGCAGTTTCAAAATGAAGATCATCTTCTTTGGAACGTTTTTTCATGGTGGTAGTGCGTGCCCCGGCTCTTCTTTGTTTTGCGGCAAGGTGGCGTTCAAACATCATAAGGTCGATATTTTCCTCCGTGTAACATTTCCCATTTTGGTTGATAGCAAAGGCTTTTTTGCCAAGAGCCATGGAAGCCACTCCATAGTCCTGGGTTACTACGATATCTCCGGCTTCCGTACGGTTAATAAGAGCAATATCCACCGCATCCGGTGCTTTACTCACCTGTATAACTTCACTGTATTCAGATTCTAATATATGGCTGGTGTCAATCACCATCAACACTCTTATATGGAGGCTTCTTGCAACCTTCTCTATTATACTTTTTACCGGACAGGCATCCGCGTCAACTAATATTTTCATAATAACCCCTTTCGTGAATATCCAATCTCTGATTGGGTATTCCTGAATCAGTAGTTGAAAAAACAGCTTTATGTTTTTTCAACCTAACCCCTTTCGTGAATATCTAATCTTTGATTGGATATTCCTGGATTTTTGTCTTTCCTGCAAAGCTGATATCTACAGTATTATATCGCTTGAGAGGGGACAATATTACTTCTAAATAGATATTTAGGAAGATAAGCTTACCACCGTCATGGAGTGATGGATAGCAGGAAGAATTTTTTCAGTTAAATCCCATGTTCGAAGCTTTAGACTTGTAGTATTGATGCAGGGATGGCAGCCAAAATATTCATCCTTTAAGACATCCTCATCTACCAATAGTTCTACCTTATTATCTTTATCATTCATAAGCCCCATAACACTGACGGAACCGGGAGTAATATCGAGATACGCCTCCATATATTCTGCCGAAGCAAAGGACAGTCTGGGGCTGCCGATTTGCTTTGAAAGCTCAGCAGTCCGGAACTTCTTATCACCGGGAATCATTAAGAGATAGAATCTGGTCTTACTGGCATTGCATAAGAAGAGATTCTTGCAGATTTTAATATTCAGCAGCTTATCAATATCGTGGCAAGCCTCAATAGTAGGCGTAACATCATGGTCCAGACGGATAAATGGCACCGAAAGCTCTTCAAACAAGTCATAAACCCTCATTTCCTTCTCCAGGCGTCCATTTCCGGAAGGCTTTGTTGTATACATAACAGGGTCAATATAAAAGTCGCTCATAGCAGTCCTCCTTTTGTGTAGTTTAGCACGTTAAACGAAGAATGTAAATGAATAGAGAAAATCTAACATGGCAAACATATGAAACTAAATAATGAAGACCAGCAGATGAACAGAAGATTTGTTTGGGAGATTGGTATCGAAGAAGCCTTTTATGACACTTAAGCAGCAGAGAATGTAACTAGGAAAAGCCGTGCCATTGTCTGAGCGCAGAAACCTTCCGTGAACATATAGTTACAGCGAGTTTGGCACGGCTTTGACTGTCAGTTACATTTTCTGCTGCTCTAGTAGAATAAGGCTTTCGAGTAACCAATCTCCCAAACAAATCTTCTGTTCATCGTCCGTTCGCCATTATTCTCTTTCTTGCTTTTGCCATTCACTCCCGAATTTAAGCTTGAAATCTTTGTAAAATTGCCTCATAATAGAAAATTATGCGAACAGAGAGGAGTTTCTAAATGCGGGAAGGAAACAGAGTAATCATGCATCTTAAGAAATACTGGTTATCCTATTCACTGGGAGTCATTACCCTCTTCATTGTGGATTTTGCCGGGTTATACATACCTCAGTTTATAGGAGATATTACCGATGGACTTGAGACGGGGGCTTTTGGGAGAGCAGAACTGATAAAAGGAGTCACAAGGATTCTTCTGATCGGACTGGTACTGGCAATCGGAAGATTTGGCTGGCGATTCTTTATCTTCGGTTCAGCCAGAAACATCGAATATGACTTAAGAAATGATATGTTTGCCCACTTGGAGACCCTTTCCATGGGTTATTATAACAAGAATAAGACCGGTGACTTAATGGCCCATTTTACCAATGACCTGAATGCCATTCGTATGGCAGCCGGTCCTGCCGTTATTTGCACCTTTGATGCAATTATTATGACTGTTATGGTACTTTGCAAGATGGTATTTCACGTGAATTTGGAGCTTACCCTGCTAGCCTCCATACCTTTGGTGTTTATTGCAGTGGGCGGAGTATTCTACGGCAAGTCCATTGAACGGAGATTCAGCGAGAAGCAAAAGGCCTTCTCCGACCTTTCGGATATGGTGCAGGAGAGCATCTCCGGCATAAGGGTCGTGAAAGCCTTTGTCCAGGAAAGAAAGGAAATCAAAGCTTTTGCAAAGGCCAACAAAATGAATAAGGATAAGAATATGGAGGTGGTAAAGCTTCAGGCAACGGTGATTCCGCTCCTTGATGTAATTATCGGCATCTCCAGTCTTATAACCCTGCTCTATGGAGGGCATCTGGTAATTAAGGGAGAGATTAGCCTGGGACGCTTCATTGCCTTTAACCAATATGTCGGCATGCTGGTATGGCCTATGCTTGCGGCAGGAGACAGTATTACTTTTATTTCTCAGGGAATTGCGTCTTCTAAAAGGATTCAGAAAATATTTGTAGAAAAGGCGGAAATATTTGACGGGAAGGATGTGCTGCCGGTGGAAAATCTTGAAGGCAATATCAGTTTTCGCGGGCTTACATTTTCCTTTACGGAAGTTACTTCGGAGGTCTTAAGGGAGGTTACCCTTGATATTGAAAAAGGCTCGACCCTTGCTATCCTTGGCAGAACCGGAAGCGGCAAGTCTACCGTTGCCAACCTTCTTCTGCGCCTTTATAATACGGAGCCCGGCATGATTACCATAGACGGATACGATATCAACCGGATTCCTCTTAAGACCCTGCGGGAAAACATCGCTTACGTACCCCAGGATAACTTCCTGTTCTCTGACACAATTCGTAACAACATTGCTTTTGGGATGGAAGGAAATGATATGGAGAAGGTACAAGAGGCTGCAAAAGCAGCCTGTATTCACGATAATATCGTTGAATTCCCTCTTCAGTATGAAACCCTGGTAGGAGAGAGAGGGGTTACGATTTCCGGGGGACAGAAGCAGAGAAGCTCTATTGCCAGAGCTTTATTAAAGGATGCACCCATATTAATTCTTGACGATGCTCTCTCGGCAGTAGATACCAATACGGAAGAAGAGATATTATCCAACATAAAGAAAGACCGTGAGGGGAAAACCACGATTATGATTGCCCACCGCATATCCACCGTGCAGAATGCAGACCGGATTCTGGTGCTGGAAAACGGTGAGATGGCGGAATACGGTACTCATGAGGAGCTTTTGCAGCAGTGCGGTATCTATGCCAGAATGTATGAAAAGCAGCAGTTGGAAAAACAGCTGGAAGCTGTATAAAATGTTGTTAGAATGGAGCGGAACATGGAAGATACATTAGAATACGGTACCGGTAAGAAACGGAATGTGATGAAAAGACTGCTAAGGTATGCAGGGCCCTACTGGTTATGGGTTACCATTTCCCTGATACTGGTATTGTGTATAACAGGTCTGGAATTATATCGGCCTATCCTGGTGGGTCAGGTCATTGATGAATTCATTACGAAGAAAAACTTTGCGGGAGTAAAGCAGATAGCACTTATTTATCTTATTGTACTTCTTTCAAGCTTTGTTTGTAACTTTTTACAGACTTGGATATTATCACTGACGGGACAGAATATTATCTATAATATCCGTCAGGAAGTCTTTGAACATATACAAAAACTCTCCCTCCGATTTTTCGATATCACACCGGTGGGAAGGCTCGTAACCAGAGTAACCAATGATGTGGAAGCGCTGAATGATATGTATGCCAATATTCTGGTCAAGATGATTAAGAATGTGGTGAAGATTATAGGTCTTGCAGTGGTAATGGCAAGTCTTAATATTGGGCTGTCCTTGTATGCATTTTTACTGATTCCGGTGATTGCGCTGCTTACTTCCGTATTCACCCACATCTCCAGAAAGACCTACAGGCAGGTAAGGACCAGACTTACCTCAATTAATACATACCTGTCCGAGCATTTATCCGGTATGAAAGTGATACAGATATTTGCAAGGGAAAAGGAAAAGCAGAAGGAATTTGAAGAGAAGAGCAAGGACCTGCTGCGGGCTAACTTTAGGGAAATGATGGTATTTGCCATCTTTCGCCCCTCAATATACCTGTTATCCGTTGTAGCCATGGTAATTATCATCGGAGTAGGCGGAGAGGCTGTTTTAAAAGATACCATTACCATTGGAACTCTCTATGTTTTTATTCAATATATCGGCTCCTTTTTTGACCCCATTCAGGAATTGTCCGAACAGATAGGAACCCTTCAGTCCGCCATGGCCAGTGCGGAAAAGATTTTTACGATTCTTGATGAGGAGCCGCTGGTGGTGAATCCGGTAAAGCCGGTATTGCTGGAGGGAGTTAAGGGAAAGATAGAGTTCGACCATGTCTGGTTTGCCTATGAAGAGGAGAACTGGATATTAAAAGATGTAAGCTTTGTCATAGAAGCAGGACAAAGAGCTGCCTTTGTAGGAGCTACCGGAGCCGGTAAATCCTCCATTCTCAACCTTATCGGCAGGTATTATGATGTGCAAAAAGGACGTATTACCATTGACGGCGTGGATATCAAAGAGATGGATACGGACCAGCTAAGGGGAGCTATCGGACAGGTACAGCAGGAAGTCTTCCTCTTTACCGGCGATATAAAGAGCAATATCCGATTAAAACAGGAAGATATCAGTGATGAAGACATTAAGAGTGCGGCAAAATATGTTAATGCGGACCATTTTATTGAAGAATTGCAGCATACCTATGAAGAAGCGGTGGCGGAGAGGGGAAGTACCCTTTCGGCAGGGCAGAGGCAGCTCCTGTCCTTTGCAAGGACCTTGGCTTTTGACCCGGCAATTCTGGTTATGGACGAAGCTACAGCTAATATTGATACGGAGACAGAGCAGCTGATTCAGGAAGCACTGGAGAAACTGATGACCGGAAGAACCACTATTATGGTGGCCCACAGGCTTTCAACGATTCAGCATGCAGATGTTATTATGGTAATGCACAAGGGAAAGCTTAGAGAGAAGGGAACCCATCAGGAATTGCTGAATCAGGACGGAATATACAGAAAGCTCTATGAGCTGCAGTTGTAAGGATGGAAAGCTTTGTTTAGAAATATTGTTCTTTAAAAATTCCAGAATGAAATTACAAAACAGAAAGGGTGGTGCAAAATGAAGCCTGTGGAGTATGACTTGTCTCACTCCGAGTACTTCATTTTGCACCACCTTTTTTATCTATCTTTCACCCGATAAAGATGCACTCCGACATATCTTCCGTAAAGCAAAAATAGTTCTCAAAATAATATTCCATTGCCCCTACAAAACAGGCATCATCTCCAAGAACGGAGTATTGAATATCCACCACTTCCACCATTTTACGAAAACCATGATTCTTAATAGTGGCGGTCAGTTCCTGTAAGAACAAGGTTCCGAGGCTTCTGCCGGAACCGCCTATTATAATACGCTTGGGACTGAATAGACTGATAAGGTTGCTTAAGGCTGCAGCCAGGTTGTCCGCAATATAGTGTATAGCAAAATGGGCGGCGCTGTCACCCTTTGCGGCCGCGGTCTGAATATCAGCGTAACTGAGATTTTCCTGAATATTTAGAACTTTACTGCCGCCGCCGTCTTTCACAAGTCTTGGCAGAGCTCTTTCTCCAATCATAACTTCCAGACATCCTCTGTTGCCACAGGCGCAGGCAATTCCATGTGTATCCACAGAATAGTGCCCGAACTGGGTCTTGCTGCCACCGGCTCCCCCGAGTATCTTTCCGTCCACGAAAAGGGCGGAACCGATTCCCTGATCCAGATTGACAAAGGCAAAGGTATCTTCTTTCTGCCTGGCAGAGGGATTCTCGGCATAAGCCAGACAGGCGGTATCGTTTAAGAAGGCAATTGGAATTTCTTTAATTTCTTTTCGAATGTTCTCTATAACCTCTGACTCCTTCTCTAAGGGAAGTACGGTAGATATAATTCTCTTATTTTCTCTGTCCAACATGGCAGGCATTATAATACACAGGCCGATAATCTGGCAAAACCCCTCTGTTTTTTCAGCCAGGCGTAAAAAAAGCTGATTGAGATACTTAGCATATCCGGATATGGAGGGAAGAGAAAGTATCTGCTTTTCAATGAGCCTGCCATCCAGGGTTATAAGTGTGCCGGTCATTAACTCCGCTCCCCAGTAGATAGCTGCGATACAGTGTTTTTCGCCGGTCAGGCTTAAGTGGTTTGGTTTTCTTCCTACCAGGGTGCTGGCAGCGGCTCCGTTATCTGCTGCATATTCCTTTTGAATCAGTTCATCTATTAAAGAAGATACGGTGGTCTTGCTTAGACCGGTCATCTTGGCAAGAGCGGCCCTTGAGAGGCAGGAATTATTTTTTAGCAGGGAATAGAGCTGCTTCATGTTGTTATTCTTAATGTACTGCTGGTTTATTTTCATATGAGCTCCCATGGTGCTTCTGTTTCGTAGGAAATAGTAACATAATTAAGATTACTATAAATTTCCGCCAGGTAAAAGTCAAGCAAGGATTGACAAGGCGTCTGTTTTATGATATTTAATTAGTAAAGGCACTGGACTAATTAAAGTGAAAGGTGAAGGTAATAAGAAAATGAAAATAGGTGTTATCGGATGCGGAGGTATGGGAATTACACATCTGCTCTCTCTAAAGACACTTGCAGCGGGCTATGACATAGAGGTTATTGCCATTGCGGATGTAAGGGAAGCAGCAAGGGAAAAAGCTTTGGAGGTATGGCCGGGGGCTATAGCTTTTGGGGACGGCATGGAGTTGTTGGAAGCTATGAGAGTGGAGATGGTATTAATATGTCTGCCCTCCTATCTGCATACCAGATATGCAGTAAAAGCAATGGAAACGGGGGTTCATGTATTTCTTGAAAAACCTGTTTGCTTAAGGGAAGAAGACTGCAAGCTGCTTTTAAAGACTCAGGAAGAAACGGGAGCAAGGGTACTGGTGGGCCAGGTTGTACGTATGATGGATGAATATCGTTATTTAAAGGAGTTAATAGACGATAAATCCTACGGAAAGCTTCACTCTATTACTATGTGGCGCTTAAGCGGTATGGTGGACTGGGGCTATGAGAACTGGTTCAGGGACATGAAACGAAGCGGTTCGGTTGTTTTGGACCTGCATATACATGATGTGGATTTCTTAAGATATATCCTTGGAGAACCGGATAGTATCCATGTAAATGCCAGAAAAAATATAGAAGGCATGCCGGAACAGGTTATTACGGAATACCGGTTTAAGGATGTGATAGCTTCAGCGGAGGCAATCTGGGATAATCCCAAAGGGTTCCCTTTTGAAGCGGGCTTTCGAGCTGTCTTTGAAGAAGCGACGCTGGTATTTAACAGCAATGGAAAAGATAAGATCATAGAATATCACAAAGGCGGAGAAATTAAGACTCCCGACCTAAGCAGAGAATATCAGCGGGTGGACCATACTGCCGGAATTAATATCTCTGAAATGGGCCCTTACTGCATTGAAATGAAGTATTTCCTGGACTGTCTGATACAAAAGAAAGAAATAGCAGTGCTTCCTCTCTCGGAAGGGGTTGGCTCCGTCAGACTTTGTCTGAAAGAATTGGACCTGGCACTGAATGGCAATGAGATTAAGCAATAGTTTGAAGTTGATGCTGGAAAGGGCATGGTTAATTTTATGAGAGTTGGTGCATTGGTACATCTGGGGGAAGATTTCATTCGTCAAATGGAAGAATTAAAAGCAATGGATATGAACAGCTGCCAGTTGGTCTGCTGGAATATGGATATGATGACAGAGGATACGGCGGACAGGATTAATGCTGCTGTTAAAAGGATCGGCATTGATATTACCGCCTTCTGGTGCGGATGGCCGGGGCCTATTACCTGGGATTTTTATGAAGGGCAGCTTAATCTGGGGCTGGTTCCGGAAGAATATAGAAAAATGAGAGTGGAAGCTCTTATGAAAGGCTCGGAATTTGCCGCAAAGCTTTCCGTCAGAGATGTGGTAACTCATGTGGGATTTTTACCAGAGAATCCTTATGATGAAAATTACCGCCCGGTAGTAGAAGCGGTAAAGCAGATTGCTGCTGTCTGCAAGAAAAACAAGCAGAATTTTCTCTTTGAAACCGGACAGGAGACTCCGGTTACCTTAAGGCGTGCAATTGAAGATATTGGAATGGATAATATCGGAGTAAATTTAGACCCCGCCAATCTTTTAATGTATGGGAAAGGTAATCCGGTGGATGCTCTTGGTATTCTGGGAAAATATATACTTGGGATACATGGAAAAGACGGCCTCTATCCAACGGATGGAACTCATTTGGGAGAAGAAAGACCTCTGGGAGAGGGGCTTGTAAATTATCCTGTATTTATAAATAAGCTGAAAGAAATCGGTTATAATGGAGATATCACCATAGAGCGGGAGATAGAAGGCGAAGAACAAAAACGCGATGTTTTAAAAGCAAAGGCCTTTTTAGAGGAGCTTTTATCAAGGTAATCAGGACAGGGAGGAAAGAAATGGTCAGTTGCAGACAGGCAAGAAGGGAAGAATACGAAGACATAATAGATTTTATTAATTATATTTTCAGTCAGAATGCGTTTCCCCATGATTTTAAGAAGCTTCTTCCGAAGCTTTATGGGGATGGAAAGAATTATGCGGAGTATCATTATCTGATTGCCGAGGACGAGAAGATTAAGGCATTGGTATGCGCCATGCCTATATCCTACCGGATTGGAGAACGGGATTTAAAAGCCTGCTGTATCGGTATGGTATCGGTGCATCCCTATGCCAGAAGCAAAGGGTATATGAAACAGTTATTAAGCTTTGTAACGGAAGAACTGAAATCGCAGGGATACCAGTACATATTCCTTGGAGGACAACGGCAGAGATATGAATACTTTGGGTTTGAACCCTCCGGTGTTCAGGTCAGATTTACCGTGACGGAGACCAATGTCCGCCACAGTCTGAAAGAGGTTGATACCGCACTGGTTGAGCTGGTACCCATAAAAGAAAAAGAAATGATTTCACAAGCTTTCACTTTGTATGACAATCAGCCGGTAAAATCAATTCGCAAAGAAAATGAGTTCTATGACATACTCTGCTCCTGGCAGTGTAAACCCTATGGAATATTGATTAATTCTGAATTTGCAGGATATATCTGCCTAAGCCAGGATGGCGGAGTAAATGAAGTTCTGCTTGAAAACACAGACCATTATCCCTATGCATTAAAAGCATTGTTTGCCTTTAGCGGCAAAGACAGACATATATTTGCGGCTTCCCCTCTTGAAGCGGATAAAATAAATTTCCTTATGGAGCTGGCGGAATCGTATGAAATAGGCACCTGTGAAAATTACTTAATTTTAGATTGGAAAGCAGTCATCCAAACACTCTTAGAAGCAAAAGCAGGAGTGGAGATTCTGGCGGAGGGCAGCCTTATCGTTGAAATCGGTGGGGATAAATTCGAGATTGCTATAAAAGAGAACGTGCCTTCCGTTGACAGGGCAGAACAGGAATCAGATATTACTTTATCAGAACTGGAAGCAACGGCACTGTTATTTTCTTATGCCGGTAACTTTAAGCTGCCGTTGTATGGAAAAAATCTGGATACAGGAAAAAAAGGCTGTATAAAAAGCTGGTTCCCCCTGCCGCTTACCGCACAGCCTATAGATTGCTGTTAATAAAGGTGTTTATTCAACAGCAGAAGCAAAATAGATTGCCACCTTGAGTATGCAGTACTTAAGGTGGCATTTTTTGCATGTTTGATTGAATATTACGCCTGCCGGAAAGAAGTGTTGTTATCTTAGCGGGAATTCTTATTATTTGCACCCTATGGTATTATCTTTCAAATTATGGTAATATATTAACTATTATTATTTTATTAAATTCGCTTAAAAGTTTGAGTATATTACTTACTGGTGAGCTTGTGATATCCATAGGAATTATTTAAAAAGGAAATTTTTACATGTGGCTTTGGGCCTCCAGCCAAAGTCTGCAAGTGCAGGAAAGGGCATGGTTATTTATATGACTGAATTTCTGGTAAGGAAATTTGTAAAAGATTATGACAATACGGGAAATGCCAAGGTACGCAGTGCTTATGGCATGCTTTCAGGATATGTGGGGGTAATCTGCAATATTATGCTGTTCCTGGTGAAACTGGCAGGAGGATTTTTGATAAACAGTATCTCCGTTACGGCGGATGCTTTTAATAACCTGTCGGATGCGGCTTCCTCCATTGTAACGCTGGTAGGTACTAAGTTCGCCCAGAAGCCGGCGGATAAGGAACACCCCTTCGGACATGGAAGGTCAGAATATATTGCTGCTTTTATCGTTGCCTTCCTGGTATTACAGGTGGGGTTTACCTGCTTTAAGAATTCCTTCGGCAAGATATTAAAGCCGGAAAGTGTTATGTTTAATATTGGCATATTGGTTCTTCTTGTTCTTTCGGTGCTGGTGAAACTGTGGCTTGCCATATTTAACAGAGGGCTTGGAAAAAAGATTAATTCCGGTGTCCTAAAAGCTACAGGGACGGATTCATTCGGAGACGTGCTGATTACTTCCGTTACTATTCTCTCAATTGTAATAGGGCGTATTACCGGTTTAAAGATTGACGGATGGATGGGGGCTATTGTATCTGTCGTTGTTATCATAGCAGGTTTTAATATTGCAAAGGAAACTCTGGAACCCCTTTTAGGAGAGGCCATTGATAAAGAAACCTATGATAAGGTTACGGAAAAGGTAGAAAGTTACAAGGGTATCTTAGGGAGTCATGATCTGATTGTTCATAATTATGGGCCGTCTCACATTATGGCTACGATACATGTAGAAGTAGAGGCAAAAGAAAATCTGGAAGGTGTTCATGAGATTATTGATAAAATCGAGAGAGACATATTAAGGGAAATGGGAATCTTTCTTGTAATTCATGTGGACCCGGTGGATTTGGAGGATGAAGAAAATCTGCTAAGAAAACAGGCAATTCTGGGAGTGATAGGGGAGATTGAGCCAAAAGCTTCCATTCATGATTTTCGTATTGTAGAAGAGGAAGAGAAGATTAAACTGATATTTGATATGCTGATTCCCTATTCCTATGGAGAGAAACAAAGAGCGCAGCTTCTCATAGCAATAGAGAAAGCCCTAAAAGAATTGAATGAAAAGTATGAACTGGTCGTGACTCTGGACAACAGTTTTGTTATTGAATAGGGGGAACCCCTATCCACCAGGCAGAAGAGCGGCTTCCAAAATCTGTGTGTTGACCCTTTTTTATCATTATGTTAACCTTATTAAGCAACTTACTTGTGACGAACAATAAGGAGGGCAAAAATATATGAAAAGGTTTTTCATATCTTCAGTTCTTATAGCAACTCTGACAATAGCATCCGTTTTTTCAACGGATCTCAATAGCAATTATGCTGCAAAGGGTACAACAGCATATACCACGACAGCTACTGCAAATGCGGCAGTAGTAAATCCCATCAAATCATCAACTCCCACCGTAAAAGCAACAGTAAGAACAGCTACGACAACGACTCTAAAAACAGGTAATGTGAGTCAGGCAAGCGGATATTATGTATATCGTGCCGCTTCCTACAATGGAACCTATAAATATATCGGCAAAACAACGAATGGCAGCTATACCGATACAGGACTTAGTTCTGCTAAGAGTTACTATTATAAAGCCAAAGCATACAAAGTAATAAGCGGTAAGAAGTATTACAGTAAGACTTCTGCGGCGGCAGGAGTAACCCCTACCCTTTCAAAACCGTCCTACATTGCAGCCCAGAGCAGCACTTCCGGTACAGCATCCGTAGCTTGGACAACCATAAAAGGTGCAGGTAAGGTTTATGTATACCGTTCCACAAGCGCTGACGGAACCTATAAGTATGTAGGAAGTTCTACCTGTACAAGCTATACCGATAACAGTGTAACAGCAGGTAAGACTTACTATTACAAAGTAAGAGGTGTAAAGAGCAGCAATGGTGTACAGTATTACGGCGTTTTTTCCGCAAAGGCTTCTGTAAAAGTTAAGACTTCAAGCGGCTCTGCAGCTACCCCCACACCTGCTCCAACATCAACTCCGACACCTACCCCTACTTCCGGAGGTTCTAACGGAGATACCAACACCGGTGACAGCAGCTTTGCAAGCCAGGTGCTTAAGATTGTAAATGAAGAACGTGCGAAAGCAGGCGTGTCAGCATTAACTATTTCTTCTGAATTGGTTGCACCTGCGAATAAGCGTGCAAAAGAAATTAAAGAGTCTTTCTCTCATACAAGACCTGACGGCACAGCATGGAGTACTGTATTAACAGAGTATAATGTAAGTGTAGGTGCAGCCGGCGAGAATATTGCTTATGGTTACAATACACCGGAAGCTGTTATGACCGCGTGGATGAATTCTGAAGGACACAGAGCAAATATTTTAAGTAAGAATTACAAGCACATTGGTATCGGTGTATATGAGGTAAACGGTACCGTATACTGTGAACAGTTATTCTCTGATTAAGCATATCGGATAACTTTATAAAACCTTGGGAGTGATTTTGTTACAAATGGCCTTCAGCCGGCACAGTAACTGCCGGCTGAAGACAGCCGCTAAAAGCAATAAAGCCACAAGATGACACAGTTAATATCGAAGTAAGTTTGCGCATTAAAAAATACAGCTTGATGGGCTGTTTATAAAAACATAATAAGAAGCCTTATTATTTTCCCTTGCAAAGGTATGGAGGAAAATAATAAGGCTTTTTTATATAGTGTAATCGGGTAATGGCAAGCTCTATTGTTCCGTTATTTAACCAGTGCTCCGTCAGTGGAAACGGTAACTACCTGCCAGGGAATAATCTTTCCGCTTGCCAGCATAGCGTCTTTTACTGCATTTACGATTCCGCCGCAGCAGGGTACAATCATACGGATAACAGTAATGCTTCTGATGTCATTCTGCTTAAATATCTCCGCAAGCTTATCGGAATAATCTACGTCATCTAATTTGGGGCAGCCGATAACGGTGATACGATTCTTCATAAATTCCTCATGGAATCCTGCATAAGCGTAAGCGGTACAATCGGCAGCGATTAAAAGGTCGGCTCCCTTAAAGTAAGGGGCATTAACCGGAACCAGCTTGATCTGGACAGGCCATTGCATCAGTCTTGAAATACTTTCAGAGTTAGCCTGAGGCTTTTGTTCTGTCTGTTCAGTGACGGCAACAGCAGCAGGACGAAGGGATTTTGCCTGGGAGCCGGGGCAGCCGTGGAAAGGCACCTTCTTTTGTTTTCTAAGAACTTCTTCTTCGTTATATTCCAGAGCTTCTCTTTCTTCAAAAGTAATGGCTCCGGTGGGACATACGGGAAGACAGTTACCAAGTCCATCGCAGTAATCATCGCGAAGCAGCACCGCCTTGTTGTCAACCAGGCCGATGGCCCCTTCATGACATGCATTTACACATAATCCACAGCCGTTGCAGGCCTCTTTGTCTATTTTTATAATCTTTCTTACCATCTTTTTATCCTCCAATGAATTATTATCATAATAATCGTTGTTTAGTGACCCATTTCTTAACTTCTAAGTAACATTATACAGTTTAAAAAAAGAATAATCTGTTGTATTTACAACGAATTATTCTTTTTTTGAATTCAATATAAAAGTTTTCGGTATTATCCTTTGTTTTTATTGCATCCTTACATGGATAGTGCTACACTACAGGAAAAAAGCCTTGAAAAGGCAATTTTCACACATATGTTTGTGCCTGCGATACCCTGGTATAAATAGGAGGCGGGTTGGAAAGGGATGGTTGTATATGAAAAATGCAGTATTTTTAAATAGTTCTAAAGTTGATTTTGACGGTAGATTGAATTTTGATGCACTAAAGAAAGAAGTCAATATTACCTTGTATGAGAAAACGGATAACGAGGACATGCTTAAGAGAATGAAAGGGCAGAATATTGTAATCACCAAAGAAATTCCCATGGGCAGAGAATTAATAGAGAGTCTGCCCTCTTCTGTGGAACTGATTTGTGAGGCGGGTACAGGTTATAATAATATTGATATCGAAGCAGCAAGGAAGAAGAATATAGCAGTGTGCAACATATCTTCTTATAGCTCCGATGCGGTTTCCCAGTTAGTATTAGCTTTTATTCTTTCCTTATCTTCTTCCCTTACGGTTCAGCAAATTATGATAAGAGAAAAGAAGTATGATAATTTTTCACACCATCTTCAGGTAAATCATTTTGAAGTGAACGGAAAGACCCTTGGAGTAATCGGTGCCGGTAAGATTGCCTTAGAGGTGATAAAAAGAGCAAGGGCATTTAATATGAAGGTGCTTATTTACAGCAGAACAGTGAAAGACTTGAAAGATGAGAATATACAGTTTGTATCTTTAGAGAAATTATTAACGGACAGTGATTTTGTTACTATCCACTGTCCGCTAACGGAAGAAACCAAATATTTAATTGATAAAGAAAAGCTTGCGCTGATGAAACCTACGGCTTACCTGATAAATACTTCAAGAGGAGCAATCATCAAAGAGGCGGATCTGGTGGAAGCTCTCAAGGCGGGAGTAATCGCAGGGGCAGCCCTGGATGTGCTGGAGAAAGAACCGGCAACGGAGGACAACCCCTTATTTTCCTTCACCAACTGTATCCTCACACCGCATATCGGCTGGCAGTGTCTTGAGACAAGACAGAGGCTGGTGGATATGCTGGCAGAGAACATTCATGGCTTTTTAACAGGTAAAGTGCAGAATAAAGTAAACTAAAATATTTATTGGTTCATAAGCAAGGTTTATAATTTGAAGGATTTCACAATACCGTCTAATTCAGTAGCATTCTCCCGGTTGCTTTCCACCATCTTTCTGGTATCCGAGGTAAGGGAGACAATATCGGTATCTCTTGCGGCAACATCACTGACTCCGGCAGAAGAATCTTCTACCATGTTATTGATTTCCGCAATTGAGGTACTGATATTTTTTAGTTCTCCTTTCAATAAATCGATGCCGCCATGTATGGCTTCTAAGGAATGGTTAATCTCCCCGGCATTCTCGCCGTATTCACTGCTGGTCTCAAGAAATGAATTATAATCTGTAAGAATGTTCTTCTCCCAAAAGTCCAGAGAACGGTTCAGACTTTCTGTTAATGCTTTTACGGCTGCATTTACTTCGGCGGTGATAGCATTGATATTCTTGACCGTGCCTGCTGATTGGTCAGCCAGAGAACCGATTTCATTGGCTACTACGGAGAATCCCCTGCCGGCTTCTCCTGCTCTGGCAGCTTCGATAGAGGCATTTAGGGCTAACAGGGTAGTCTGGTCGGCAATTTCCTTTATTACATTGGTCAGCATATTAATCTTATTCACGGCTTCCGCCTGGTTGATAGCAAGAGCGGTATCAGATTTAAACTGGTCGTAGGTTTCCTTTATCCTTACTACGGCAGTTTCTGTAGTTGCTTTCAACGCTCCTGCGCGTTTCATTAAAAGAGAGGATTTATCAATTCCATCGCTTGCTTTGGTATAGATGGACTGGGAGTGATTTTCTATATTTGCGATATTGTTGCAGATAAGGGAGGTGGTAGCGGCCGTTTCCTCCATACTGGCGGATAGTTCCTCTGCGGTCGCACTGTTATCGGAAGCGTAATCATTTACGGATTTGGTAATGTTATTCAGACTGTCTGCGGTCTGGAGCATGTTATCAGAGGCATTGCCAATCTTTTGTATCATACCTTTCAGATTATCCCTCATGGTTTCAATGGCCCTTCCCATTTCACCGGTCTCATCTTTGAGTTTCAGAATTGACTGAAAAGAAGCATCTTCTGCAAAATCCAGTGTTGCGGTTTTATTAATATAGCTTGTAAGCTTGCGTATGGGCTTTGTAATACTTCCGGCAAAGAAGTAGGCCAGCAGGCTTAACAGAATGGTTAAAATCAAGGTGATGGTCAGAGAATTAAAAGTGGCCTTATCAAGAGGAGCCATAATTTCCGATTTATCCACTGCAAGGACCAGAATCCAGTTATTGCTTTGAAGAATACTATAGGAAGCATAAGCAGTCTTGCCATCATAGTTATAGGTCAGGGTAGTAGTTTTGGGAGTGGTTCCGGCTTTTATTTCCTTTGTGAGAGTGTTGATAGCATCAATATTTAAGTTGGAGCCGATAACTTCGGACTTGGGATAGTAGATAGCATTTCCGCTGGTATCAAGGAGATAGGCATATGCGGTATCCATACCGGATAAGGAAACCTCTGATAACAGGCTGCTAAAAGCCGAAACTTTCACCGTTACCGTTATCATACCTATAATTTCTGAACTGGACTGGGCACCGTCGGCGGAGTTTTCACCGGAGGTATTCTGCACGGTGGAATCCTGGGGGACAGAATTGGCATCATTCGTACCGGCAGCATCATTTGCCGGCAAAGTGCCCAGGTTATCCTGGGCAGGGGACATGCCGGTGCCCATACCCATTTCCACATTACGGAAAGGAATGGCGAAAGTGATGCAGGGACTGTTACTGGAGTCTGAAACAAAGACATCACTCTCAGCACTTGTCCCATTATCGACAGCAGTTTTGAAATAATCTTCATTAGAAAGATCCTTGCCTTTCAAGGAATCTTTGGAACTATAGAGTACGATACCGTCTGTGCTGACAAGACTGACATCCTCTCTGTTTTCATCCATATTTAAAAACATGGATATGTAATTGTCAATGCTGCTGATGTCCGCCGTGTCTGTTCCGTCAGTAGACTGCACCAGGGCCTTTATCTCCTTGGACTGCATTAAGAACTGGGCCGAGTTACTGATGTTGTTCACAGCTTCGTTCATATTTTTGCTGTAGGAGTCAGCAAGGTTTTTCATGGTGGCCTGTGTATTACTTGTAATCGTATCTTTTGACACTCTGTTAATAGCTGTGAAGTTTACCACGGATGCTATTATGATAAATGCCGCACATAACAAAGAAATCTTAACTTTAATTGACAGGGAACCGGATTTTTCTTTATCTGGTGTATTTCTTTTCTTCATTCTGTCACCTCTTAAGTACCTTTCCAGAAATTATTTTTTCATGAAAAGAATACCAGATTACTTTGTAACAAATATGAATAATTTGTGTAAAAACAGTGAATTGCCTTTCCTGGGACTGCTGGAGATATGGGAGGACAGCAGTCCCGTTTATTCAGGCAGAAAAAAAATCAATAAGAGGCACCGGACCTTCCAGAAGCTGTCTTTCAACATAAAGGGTACGATCTGATCTTGTGGAGACAGACCATTTAACCAGGGAAATTGATTCGTTATCAATTTCGATGGAAGTAATACATCTTGGATGAACGCAGCTTCCGTCGTTAAAGTACATGGGTTCTCCCAGGGAGGGAAAGGCAGGTCTATGGGTGTGGCCGGCAATCAGCATCTGGTGGTTCTTACTGGTCCAGTCCATCAGATATTTCTCAACTTTTTCTTTTTTATTATAATTCTTGGATACACTGGTGGGGTCTTTTACTCCGATAACTTCAAGAGGTCTCCATAGATACCTCACAAGGAATCTGGCCAGGCGCCACAAAGTGTTGTTAAAGAAATCTGCCTGATGCCCGTGTACCAGTAATATCTTATGCTCCGTATCCTTGATGCGAAGTACCAAAGCTTCTCTGACACGGATATCAGGCAGCAGAAACAGGGTCTTCTTATAACTTTCATTATAATAGGTCGTGAAATTATCCTTTACATAGGCAGGATTTTGTTTCACAATATCATGATTTCCGTAGAGCATATAGAACCGTTTACTTTCATAAAACCTGGAAATCATCCAGAAGGCGTAACTGTGGGCTGCTATAATGTCTTTCTCTGAACGGTTTTCCCATAATTCATCCCCGTCTCCTAATTCAATATAAATGAAATTATTTTCATAATAATAGTTGAGAGCAGCAAAATAAAGGTTCTGATTGCTGAATAAATTGTCCGCCCAGTTTCCGGTTCCTCTATGGCAGTCACTGATTAAGACTATTTTGGTGCCTTTGTTAATCAGAATCTCTTCTGCATTTTGATAGGCTGCATCAAGCCTTTTCTCCACAGACATGGAACACCTCCCCTCTGTTAGCTTTTTTACTTTTTCTCTTTCATAGCAAGGGCAGCGGCCTTACTCTGTGTGCTGTACTGATTAAGCAGGTCGAAATTCTTGAATAGTCCTTGCGAACAGCGTACATTAAGAATCTTATTATACATCTTAGGCGCTTCTTTCTTCACAAAAATGAATTTATCCAAGGGGTCTCCGATTAATTTCGTTGCTTCATTATATGCGAAACAATTCCGTTTATTGTTGGTTTGCATCATAAATTCCAAAATCGGAGTGCGGGTATACGGTTGCTTTGATCTGGGCTTATCATAGACAAAACCAACGGTATTATCTCTGTAAGCAATTTCACTTCTCTTATAGCCGGCTTTTACTAAACCGTTAATGAAAGCATCCCTCATTGCAGTATCTTTTAGGGTGACCTGAGGATGCATAACCAGGTCTTCCGGTTCAGAAAATTCTCCAAGTTTGAACCCTGTCAGCCACCAATGAAGCTCCTTTCGGGAAAAGAGTGTCTTGCCCTTTTTCATAAGAGTAAAGGCCATCGGAATCCTTTCTTCATTGGATACGGCATCATAGAAAGTACCATAGAAAAGATTAGGGATATCAATATAGGGGACGGTGGTATTGTAAATACCGATTTCACATCCGGTTGTCATCCCATACTGTCCTTTCCAGAATTCAATCAGCCATTTCTTACCGGCATAATCAAAGTAAATAGGCTCGCAATCAATAATCATGCTAAAGGCAGCGCAGCCCTCGTCATAAAGTCTGCAATAACCGCATTCTCTCTGCCAGCAGTCCATGATGGAATAAAACATATCCTGCGGGCGATAGTAAGCAAACCCAAAGGGTTTTAAATCCTTATTGATATCAATGAATTTGGAAGCCTGTGCGCCGGCAATCGGAAGCATTAATTCTTCTTCCTGCTCATAACCGGTTGCTTTCACCAGTGGGAGATAAAGACTTGCATCCTCTGAAATCAGAATGGATTTTTTTTTGGTTTTTCGAACAGCATTTTTTCGTTTCAGTGATTGGATAAATTTTATCATAAAAGAGGCTCCTTTCGTTTAAATAAAAGAAAGATGCATAAAATAAAGAATATGCCATATTATCATATTCTTAAGGAAAGTCATGTGTTAAAAATATTTAATAACAGTAATAATAACTAGTTGCAAATTTAACAATCTTGGATTAAAATAAGGCTAGGAAATATTCCACTTTTGATTGGAGCGCTCTTCAAGGCACGAATGATGGTTAAGTTGAAAAAATAATAAGCTATTTTTTTAACTGCGGCTTTAGGAATATCAAATCAAAGATTTGACATTCGGGAAAGGAGATATTATGAGTAAAATAGTAGTAGTTGGTGCAAATCATGCAGGAACGGCTGCACTTAATACAATTTTAGATAATTACAAAGGAAATGAGGTTGTAGCATTTGATTCCAATTCCAATATCAGCTTCTTAGGTTGTGGGATGGCATTATGGATTGGCGGACAGATAAGCGGGCCGGAGGGGTTATTCTATTCCAATAAGGAGAAGTTAGAAGGCAAAGGCGCCAGAATTCATATGGAAACGCCGGTAGAATCCATTGATTACGACAAAAGAATAGTACACGCCAAAGGAAAAGACGGTACACAATACCATGAAAGTTATGATAAGCTAATCCTTGCGACAGGCTCTGTTCCCATAGTACCTAAGATTGAAGGAATTGAGCTTAAGAATGTTCAGCTCGTGAAGCTTTATCAGAATGCGGAAGAGGTAATTGAGAAGCTAAAGGATGAGTCCATAAAAGATGTAGTAGTAGTTGGAGCCGGTTACATCGGCGTGGAGCTGGCAGAGGCCTTTGTACGCAATGGCAAAGAAGTTACAGTCATTGACTGCGTGGATACCTGTCTGTCCGGTTACTATGACAAGGATTTCACAGACATTATGAGGGATAACCTGAAAAATCATGGTGTAAAGCTTGCCTTTGGTGAAACCGTACAGAAGATGGAAGGTAAGGATAAGGTTGAAAAAGTAATAACAGATAAAGGCGAACACAAAGCGGATATGGTCATTATGGCGATTGGTTTCCGGCCTAATACGGCGCTGGCCGGAGGACATCTGGAACTGTTCCGCAACGGGGCTTTCTTAGTAGATAAGCATCAGCAGACCAGCCAGGAAGATGTATATGCCGTTGGTGACTGTGCTACCGTATATGATAACTCTGTTCAGGAAGTAAATTATATTGCATTAGCTTCCAATGCAGTAAGATCGGGAATTGTAGCAGCTCATAACAGCTGCGGCAAGGAACTGGAGTCCGTCGGCGTACAGGGCTCTAATGGTATCAGCATCTGGGGAGTTCATATGCTCTCAACAGGACTTACTCTTGCAAAGGCTGAGAAGCTTGGAATAAAGGCTGCCGCAGTGGATTATGAAGACTATCAAAAGCCTGCTTTTATAGAAAAGAACAACCAGAAAGTTAAGATAAGAATTGTCTATGACAAAGAATCCAGAGTAGTATTGGGAGCTCAGATGACTTCAGAATATGACATATCCATGGGACTTCATATGTTCTCTCTGGCAATTCAGGAGAAGGTAACCATTGATAAATTGAAGCTGGTAGACCTCTTCTTCCTGCCTCATTTTAATCAGCCCTATAGCTATATTGCATTAGCAGCTCTGAAGGCGGAATAGTCTGAAAAATGCGTTTTATAACTTTTTATTTGGGCAGTATCGCAGACAGGTCTGCGATATGCATGGGGATTTAGTGCAAATTATTGAAAAGCATAATTCACACACAAGATTGTGCCTGCGAAATCCTCGGCCCAATCTTGCGGCGCGTTGGAAAAGACATATCTGCTAGTGTGAAATAAAAGACATTTCACATCCGGCACCTCGTGGCCTCACGGCCAAATGTCCGTTAGTATGAATTATTGAAAAGATAAAAGTCCCATATCTTACACCGAAGCGGTGAAAGGTAGGGGACTTTTTTATTAATGAAATATTATGTTTTCAGTTATTTAAATTATTCTGCTTTTTTCTGTTTCCTGTTCTCAGACCAGATGGTTAATTTCTTTTCAGCCCACTGGAAGAGCATTATAAGCAGAGTGATGATAATGATTACGCAGAATATACTTAGCATACCTTTCCACATAATATCGAGAGATTGAAATAATCTTTCTTCCATATAAAACTCCTTTCATTGCGGTTAGACGGTGTCCTCAAACAACCGGTTTATTTTAAAATCGCTGTCAGCAGGTTTAATATAATACCTCCGGCTAATACGGAAGCTATCTGACCGGATACATTTGCACCAATGGCGTGCATCAACAAATGGTTGGTAGGATCTTCTTTAATGGCAAGTTTTTGTACAACACGGGCTGACATAGGGAATGCGGAGATTCCGGCAGCACCGACCATCGGATTGATTTTATTCTTACGGAACAGGTTAATAAATTTGGCAAACATAACACCGCCAACAGTATCAAAAACAAAAGCAATCAGACCAAGAACCAGAATCAACAGTGTCTTCCAGGTTACAAAGACATCTGCTCTCATACTAAAGGAGATGGTAATACCAAGCAGGAGAGTAACCAGATTGGCCAAGATATTCTGAGCTGCATCGGAAAGGGAATTTAAAACGCCGCATTCTCTTAACAGATTTCCAAACATAAGGAAACCAACCAAGGAAACAGACTGAGGAGCTACAAAGCCGGCTATAATGGTTACGGCTATAGGGAATATTATCTTTAATCTCTTGGAAACAGAAACGGGGTTATAAGGCATTCTGATAAGACGTTCTTTTTTGGTAGTTACCGCTTTGATAGCAAGAGGCTGTACCAGAGGTACTAACGCCATATAGGAATATGCCGCGACTGCAATGGGCCCGATATAGTTGGACTTTAAGATTTGTGATACCAGGATGGAAGTAGGACCGTCAGCAGCACCGATGATACCTACGGATGCAGCGTCCGGAAGTGAAAATCCCATCAGAACGGCTACGGTTATGGTAAAGAAGATACCAAACTGGGCGGCGGCACCAAATAAAAGCATAATGGGGTTGGATAAAAGCGGACCAAAGTCTATCATGGCTCCGATACCGATAAATAACAGTAAGGGCAGGGCTTCTGAAGCTTCGATGCCGGATTCAAAGAGCCACTGGATAATACCGTGTGTATTACCGATGCCGGGAAGCACCTGGTCAATAACACCGGATAGGGGAAGGTTAACTAAGATTGCGCCGAATCCCATGGGAAGGAGCAGAGAAGGTTCATAACCTTTTGCAATAGCAAGATAAATTAACAGGGCACCCACACAGTACATAATGATTTGCGGGATTGTAACAGAGGTAATACCCGATAGTAAAAAATCCATTGTAAATCTCCCTTCGTACTTGTACAACTAACTATTGTTAACAGGGTTTTGCCATTAGTACCTGAATTCAGCTTATTTCATACCTATTTACATAAAAATAGCCTGTACCCAAACGGGACACAGGTCTTGCCGCTTCCTATATAAATCAGAGCGTCTATGTCCAAGCTGATAAAATAACTGCATACACAAAATCTAGTCTAATAAAATGAATATGCCGACTACTCCCCCAATATCTAATTACCTTTAACAGTAGCATAAAAGCAAGGGGAAGTCAATAAAAAACCACATTTTTCAACATGCCGGAAGAGAAAAAAGCCGTTGTTTTTGCTCCTCTGACAGGTTAAAAAAGCGAACAGTGACATTTGGGTTATAGTTTGATATAATGTGGAAAACTAGGTCTGTATGGACAGGCTGCAAGAAGATTCCCGCCTTTGAAAGTACCTTTGGTAACTTGTAACAGGTATGGGAGCTGCCCTGGCGGCGGAATGGAGAAAATTATGATACGGGAAACCTTTGATAAAATAAAAGAGCAGGAAAATATCAGGGAGAACCTGATACAGCTAAAGGCAGAGCTAAAGGAAGATCAGGGGAGGACTGCCCTGTTGTATTATATGGGTACGGAGTATAATGTTTTATTGGAACTCCTAAAGCAGGAAGACCCCAAGGTGAGAAAGAACACAGCTCTGATACTGGGGGAGCTTGGGATAGAAGAGACCCTTGCATCTATTTATAAGGCTTATGAAGAGGAAGAGCAGATGTTTGTTAAAAGCTCTTATCTAACCGCCATAAAGAATTTTGACTATACTTCTTATCTGGATGCTTTGGAGGAAAGATATAATGAATTAAACAGCACAGCAGTGACGGAAGACAGCAGAAAACACGTGGAAGAAGAAATGAAGCTGTTGTCTCAGCTGATACGAAAGGCCAAAGGAACGGATAAGCATGTTTTTACCGGGTATAAGATTCCGTCTGACCTGGTACTTCTTACGAACAGGAATTATATTAATGTTACATTAAAACAGCTTAAACCAATGAAAGCCAGGGAATTTAATGCAGGTGTTATGGTAGAATGTAACGACCTGAATCGGATTCTTCCTATAAGAACATATACCGAGCTTCTGTTTATGCTAAAAGATGTAAAATCCATTGACAAAGATATTGCCTCGGGAGCAAAGGCCTTGGCTGAGAGCAGCCTGCTTGGGTTTCTAAGGGAAAGGCATAAAGGAGATGGTCCTTTCTATTTCCGAATTGAATTAAAATCAAAAATGGAGCTTGATAAAAGAAGCAGTTATACCAAGAAATTTGCCGCAGAACTGGAGAGGCTTACAAAAAGACAGTTGATTAACAGTACTTCCGACTATGAATGGGAGCTTAGACTGATAGAGAACAAGGACGGAAAATTTAACGTACTGATAAAACTTTCTGCTTTAAAGGACGAAAGATTTCTTTACCGCAAGAACGTTATAGCAGCCAGTATTCATCCTTCCATGGCAGCTTTAGTTGCAGCCCTTGCAAAAGATTATCTAAAGGAAGATGCTCAGGTGTTGGACCCTTTTTGTGGAGTGGGCACAATGCTGATTGAGAGGAATAAGGCGGTAAAAGCCGGAACCATGTATGGCCTTGATGTATTTGGAGAGGCAATTGAAAAGGCAAAGGAAAATACTGCTGCCAGCGGTGATACGATATATTATATTAATAGAAACTTCTTTGACTTTAAGCATGACTATCTGTTTGACGAAATCATAACCAATATGCCAAGGGCTATGGGACAGCGGGAAGACAGTGAGATACGAAGGCTCTACCGTGACTTTTTCTTAAAAGCAGGCGAGCATATGAACCGTGATGGTGTAGTCATTTTATATTCCCATGACAAAGACTATGTCCGTAAATTCTATGACAGAGCTGTATTTAAACTGGTGGATGAGTTTGAAATCTCCAAAAAAGAAGGGGCATATCTTATTGTTTTAAAGGTGATTTAAGGATATAAGGGGTTAAATATATATAAAGTATTATAAGAGGGAGTTAAGAAGTAAGAAAAATAGTAAGAGTACATCTTAGAGATTGTTAGAAGGAGCATATCTAAACAGTAAAATGTTTTAGATATGCTCCCTTTTCTTGGGGCACTTGCATTGATGAAAGTTAGTAAGGATTAAAAATCCTTACTTAAAAGATAAACTGCAAAAGTATCTTTTGTTTCAATATCATAGATAACGGAAATATAGCCATTCTGATATTTAAAATGCATATCGCCATTATTGTCACTTACAGGTTCACCAAAGGCGTTTTTAAAACTGTCAATTTTGTCTCCGATAAGTGCTCCGTTAAAATCAATATCAGTTCTTTGGGTAAATACCTGATTTACTGTATTATTATCTGTATCCAGCCATATGCGGATTCCGTTATTTTTAAACTCCAATCCGCCCTCATCTACGGCAGATGGATCTTCACCCATACCCTTGATTAAATCTTCTTTGCTCTTACCTAATAAATCAAAGAACTGGGTAAAGCTGATTGCTTCGCTTACATCAGTTGAGTTATCGGCAGGAGTAGTTTCAGTATCGGCAGTGCTGTCTGAAGGAGTTGGAGTGGGGGTATCTTTTGTATCCTGGTTACTGTCTGTACCGGTACTTACTGGCTCCTTTGAGTTATCAGACCCGGTATTTTTTGTGGTGTTGCTGAGGCTTGCACAGCCAGTTAAAAGCGTTAAGCATAGCAGGGTAATTACAGCCCATTTAGTTGAAGTCTTTTTATATTTTGTAATCATAATTATTCTCCTTTTATTTTGTTTACCTGCAAACCCTGCGGTTCCGGGAACCAGACGCAGTTCGCTCATTTTTTTCATAATACTCAATATGGTTAAGCCATATTGTTTGTATTCATCTTCTTCAAGAACTTTAAGAACGCAGGCATCGCAAGAGATTTCACAATCCTGCTTCATCTGATGAATGGAATACCATATAATTGGGTTGAACCAGTGTATTCCCTGAAGAACCATACTAATCAGATTCAAGACTAAATCTCTTCTTTTTATATGTGTCAGTTCGTGTAAAAGAATAAATCTCAGTTCTTTTTCCGGCAGATTCCGGAGCAGCTCTTCCGGTATTAGAATCTTCGGATGAAGAATTCCCCAGACCATAGGTGATTTGATTCGATTATGATAAAGAATAGTCACTTTGCGGGTTAAGTGCAGTTTATCCTTGCAATGCTGGAAGGTATTCAAGATATCATTTTCTTTACAAGGGATATATTTTTTCAACCGCAGATAGAAGCCGAAATTAACAAGTAAAATATAGGTATAGAGGAGCAAAGCACCGGCAAGCCATAGATAGGCGATAAAGTGAATATTAAAAGAAATATTAAAATCAGGCCGCCCTGTCCTGGGTACAGATTCATTAGCCGGTGAAGCCGGAGTGGCAATGGCAATACCGTTAGACGGTACGGCATTATTATTAGTCAGGTCGGCATCGGTACCGGCTCCAATTAAAGATTGCTGACCAATGGAAGTTCCAGGTGCCATCTCATAATGGAATAGACTAAAAGGGCTTTCAATAGTAAAAGGGATTAAAAGTCTAAGCAACAGCAAAAGCCATATATAATATTGAAATTTAGCATTTAATTTATTTTTTAATATTCCTTTTAGCAGGAGTATCCCTATTGCCGGTATGCTTCCCATAACAGACAGCATGAAAATAAATTCGAATACGCTTACAATATTAATAATATCACCGCCTTCTTATTTTAATTTTTCATCCAGTAGCTTCTTTAAGTCTTCCATTTCCTCTGCTGAAATCTTTTCATCATGAATGAAATTCGCAACCAGGTTATAGATAGAGCCTTCATATATTTTTTGGATGAAAGAACCGGTTTCTTCCTGCATACACTCTTCCTTCGTAACAAGAGGGAAATATTTGTACTGACCGGAATTCTTATCAATGCCAAGAGCGTTTTTCTTAACCAATCTTGCAATCAGAGTATGAATGGTTTTTGGGTTCCAATTGGTTTCTTTGCTTAGGGTTTCAATTATTTTTGTAGTTGTCTGCGGTGATTCTTTCCATAATACTTTCATAATCACCCATTCTGCGTCGGATATTTTACAATTCGTATCCTTCAAAACAAGGCCTCCTTCTTACACATGTAGTCTATCTGTAGATTACACTTGTAGGAAGCGGTTGTCAAGTAAAATATGGATTATTATTAAAACATTACAAAATAAGGAAAATAATTGTAGATATTTATAGGGAAACAGGGTTTTATAAGATGATTAAAGCTTGTTTTCCTTTAAATTGAAAAAGTTTAAGAAAGGAGTTGACATTTCAAGAGAGGGGTGTTATCCTATATACCTGTGCTGCGACAGTAGCACAAAATATTCAGAAAATAATGTAAATAATTTATTGTTGACAAACAATAATAAACGTGTTACTATAAACAAGCGTTTTGAGAAGTAACATAACAGAATTCTTCTGAAACATATATAATATTGAATGTAATTGTTTATTCTTTATATATAAAATGAAAAATAAAGATAAATTTTAAAGTTGAATATTAACTTGAAACAATGAGATGAAAAAGTTGATAAAAAAACTTAAAAATAAATATTGACAAACAATTACCTCTGTGTTATAGTAATAAAGCACTGACGAGCTGCTGAAAACAGACGAAAGAAACCGCTTGGGTGGTCGATGAGTCTGCTGAAAGAGTTCGAAGGAGCATATAGAACCTTGATAACTGAACAGTGAAACAACCCTGAAATTTTCTTTAAAATTTCATTGAGAGATGGAAGAGAATGTTCCTTCTTATTTATAAGAAACGGACAGCATCGAAAATCGATCATAAAGAACC
>JAEXGM010000287.1 GCA_023450835.1 Bacillota bacterium
ACATTGATTTCAAGTCCCTCTGCACTCACTACCGTAACGGTGGCTCCTATGGGTCTGTTTTCTTCAATATGCTCCACGCAGTTATCAACAATCACGGAATCAACCGGTTCATAATTGTTACCAACTATAAGTACTCTAATCGTACCCGGCCCATCCCATAAGGGAGTAACTTTCGCATTTCCAACGCCGTCAACTTCAAGAGCCCACTGCTTATAATGATATGCATTCCCGGATGTTGCAGGTCTTTGCAGATATTCATACAGTCTTGCAACCAATGCTGCATCTGTCTCAGCATCTGTCCCGCCGGTTGCAGCAGCATTGGTAACAGAGGTCAGCCCGCTCAGATTAACAAACTGCTTTGTAATAGTGCCTGCTTCAACATTATATTTCTCCCCTATTTCCTCTGCTGTTGCAATGACTGTTGTAACCCCCTCTGTGAGCACAACCTGCTCATTTGTTATATAACCCAGCCCGTCTGCAGTTAGGAATACTTTTGCTTTGGGTATTATCGTTCCTGCAGTTCCGTTAAACGTCAGAACCGCAGCTGCCTTTTTGCCGGCCTTACGAACTATGCCATATTCCGCACAACGTTTATCAATATATTCACCCGAAGTCTCATCTACATATGCAATCGGAATGATTGCATCCAGGGCCTGATAGGACTTCCATATTTCATAGGCTGCAGCACTTATCATATCATTTATGACACTACCCTCCCTAGTGTCAATATCCGATGTCATCCGGCCTATTATTTCGCTTTTTATATTCTCAACGGTTAAATTCTCATACATTTATCTCCACCTCCCCATATATAGTTTCAATAGAACAGCTGATAGTAAGAACATCCTCTGCAAATATTACTGTTACGTCATTGACTCCGACAATATAGGGATTGGTCAATAAGCATTCCTTTACGTATCGGGTCGCTTCCGATTGTTTTAATTCATCCGAATATGGCTGTCCAATCAAGGATTCCATTTCACATCCATAATCCCAGGTATAGATTTCATATCGGTATCTCGGGGTATGGAGTGTTTTCCAGGCCCAGACTGAAACAGCTTCTTTACCGGTTACTATAACCGGTGCACCATTTGAAAATACCGGTACATTATTTATAAAATCCCATTTTATTTCTTTGTATAGCCCCAATTTCGGCACTACTTCAGCACTTTGGGGCTCAATTATTGGAAAAAGGCTCATGTGTCCACCACCTTACATATTATTACATAACGTTGTTCCTGCTCTATTGGTACAAGAAATAGCCTGTCGCCTACCTCAAAAGAAGTAAGTGCATCATTCTTTAAAAGCCTGTTACCGGCTTGTCTGGTTCCTGCTACTTCCACCGTAAGCGGCATTACTGAGGTGACCCTGCCCAATCGGTATCTTACGGAACTAATAGACTTATTATCATTTCGTATGGTTTGTACCATTGATGCAAATGGATTACTGTTCATAAAACATACCTCCAACACTATACCTGCTACCTCTTGATTGAACAGGCTCCGTACTTTCATTTGTATCTTTTGTAGCACTTCCGGTTTTATTTGGCAGGCTGCCAGCCTCCTGCTCATCCATAATACTCTTAAAATTAACAGTTAATTTGTTGTAATACTGTCCCTGCTTCCAGGTATGCGTATCCGCATCTATATAAAACAGTCCATACAGTCCGGTATACGGTTCCTTTACAACAACAGTGCCTCCGGTTATATTCGCTATATTGCCCA
This sequence comes from Bacillota bacterium, assembly GCA_023450835.1. Lineage (GTDB taxonomy): Bacteria > Bacillota > Clostridia > Lachnospirales > Lachnospiraceae > Anaerocolumna. The sequence continues at coordinate 1,725 of JAEXGM010000287.1, forward strand.
AGTTGTTTATTTCAATGCTTTGGCTTACCTCATTATCCGAAAGTATTTTTTTTGCTTTATCCGTAGCATCCTCACCATCCGATTCCTTTAGATAACTCTGCATAAGGCCATACATTTTCACGGAATCAGCATTTTTCTGCGTTTTTATAAGAACATCATTGGAGTTGTATATAACAACCTGATTAATAACATTTGAAATACTCTCTGTTGTTGAGGCAGATATAAGATTACTTCCCCCTTCTATTAATAGGGTCTCATCTGTTACCGTTTTTTCAAGGACGTTCAATTCTGATTTTTTAAAACGTACAATATATTGCTTTCCCGTTTTCTCTGAAGCTATGGTGTAGCAGGTCATAATGATGTTATAAAGACTTACGCCCATGAAATTTCGATTAATCTTAACACCTGTCGTAGCAATGGAACCGATTTTAATATCATATTCTGAACATATTCTTCTTACTATGACTTCCGCCGTTTCTCCGCCAAAGGTATAATAGGCCTCATTACGCTTTAAATAAATTCCTCTGTCATAACAGGTAATATTTATTACATTGCTATCCGTGTTTTTTTGTCTTTCAAAGATATATCCCTCAAAAAGTATAGTGCTGTTCTGCTGGAGCGTCACTGCACTCCCAAGTTCACACTTAATTACCGGTATGTTTTTATCTGCAAATGTGGATGCTGTTAACTCAAATTCAAGTGTTCTGGCGCACTGCTGGTAATCTCCGGACCATGTAACTGTTTGAACCAATTCGGTTATATCTAATGTTTTTGAATTATTTGTTATAAGTATTTTGATTGCCATATGTTATCTCCGATTAATTGTTGTAAATATAGGTGTAATCGACAGTGCCTCTAATGTGAATTTATAGTAATGCTTTGCCGGGCAGCTTTAGTTTATTACCGGCATAAATCAGGTTGGGATTTTTAATATTATTATAAACTGCTAACTTTTGATACAGAGATGCATCGCCATATTGTTTGCGGCAAATCGCACTTAACGTATCTCCGGATTTGATGACATAAATTTCGATTCCTGCTGAGTTCTTATCACTTCCTCTTGCACCGTTTCCGGTTTTATCTGTCTGAACAGCAGATAATCTCCTGTATTCACTTAAGCTGATGGTAGCATACACATCATTGGTACCATCTTTCTCCCCATAGGTTACATCTGTAATAATTATTTCTACTTTGACTATGTCCTTTGCTTTGTCCTTTGTTATGTCCTCTGATACAGAAAATTGTAAAATCGTATGCTTATCACACCATTTGACTAACTGGTCAATGTAAACATATGGTTGAACTTTAGCTTTTGGCTGATTAAATGAGTATTTATGTGCCGGAAGCATGCAATCTATTTTTATTGTTGCCAATGTCTTATCCCCTGGTAATATTACTTCTCCAAGCGTATGTATATTGATTGTTTCTATGTTAATTCCATGAGAAATTTCAAAACTCGGCGGAGTAACCGGCAATACCAGCTCTGTTTTTTTTTCTGAATCAAGTAAGATGAATTTACGCATTGTCCCTCCTTATGGCGCTAAAGCATATGCCTGATTGATAAGTTTTGCTATTTCCTGCGCTGTTTTTGTGATGTCACTTTCCTGGCGGATATTAAAATTATTTCCGGTTATTGTGATTGGATTAGTCGATTTCAGACTTCGATTTTCACTTGCTGTAAGTACTCTTTCTCCTTCGTGCAAAAGAGCCGGGTAATTGTTATAAGGGACATAGCTTAGACCGTATGCTTTGCCGCTGCCAGATGTACCATTTACACTAACAGAACCGGTATATTTATCAAATTTAGGACTTGATGATGTACTGTTACCGTTTAAATAAGTAATAGCCGAACCGTTAACCGCCTGCGGTGTGTTCAATGCGATTCCTTCATCGACTCTGGATTTCAGTCCCAGTGTGAACTGCTCTCCCATATCATATCCAGCTTTCCAGTATTCATCTTTGCTTGCACTGTCATTTTTAATATTTTCAGCCAGTGCCTTATTAGAGTCTAATGCAATCTGAGCATCATCGCTTGCGTTATATTCATTTGTTCCTATTGCCTGGGCTTCTGAAATTACTCTTCCCATTATAGCGCCTGATTTTTGGGCGTTTTCCTTGTCGCCCTTTTTCGTATACATATCGTAATCCGCTTTGGCGGTTTTATACTCCTCCGCCAGTCTTTTAAGTGCTCCGCTTTGATTCGATCCTTCATAACTGCTTGCTATGGTACCAGACATGACAGAATTTATAGCGTCTCTTTGATATTGTTCTGATAAATTTTCCAAAGATGCTTTCCATTGGCCAATTTGGTTATAGGCCTCTTTCATCTCCGCTCCGCTGTCACCACTGAGCCAGTCAATCTGTTTCTGCATCCCGTCTTCTCTGGTGGAATTGTAACCTTCACCCATAGAACTATCAAGATCATCCTGACTCTCTTTCAGGTTTTCAGAAAGTCCGGAATAGGTATGTGATTGTTTATCCATACTGCCCGAAAACCTGGTTCCCAAAGCTTCGGAAATAGTACCTGCTGCATCTTGTCCAGAAAGCTTCCCTTCACTTACCTCTTTCTTTACATCTTCTATTGACTTCCCATAAGCCTCTGCTAAATAAGTCCACACGTCGATTCCGCTATCCGAAAGAGAATCTAATTCTTCGGCAGTGGCTATACCGGCAGTCTGCAGCTGAGCTATTGCTACTGTAACATCCGAAATATTCTTTTTGCTCATACCAAGTGCTGCACCTGCATCACCAACATTCTGCAACAATGGCAGTATATCTTCCTGCTTGTAACCATCGGATAACAAGCTTTTACTGATACCAGCCAATTCATCATAATTATATGGTGTTTTCTTTGCAAAATCAGTTAGCGATCCAAGAAAACTGCCTGCTTTATCATCTCCGCCTAAAAGTGTTGAAAAGGATAATTCGTTATCTTCTCTTGATGCTGCTGTGGACGAACCATTCGCTAGTGATTGATTTTGAGATTTGAGGACATTATTGTATAAATCTTCATAATAACTTTTGAATGCTTTGTCCTCGCTTTCAAAAATCTGAGTCTTTGCCTGAAAATATCCGAAAAGGGCTCCGCCAAGCGCTCCAATTGCAGTACCTATGCCAGGCGCTATTTCTGTACCTATCGCTGCACCCATCACACCCATTGATAGAGCATTGCTAGTTATCGTAGCTCCTTCTGATCCAAAAGCACTGCCCGCATATGTCGTAGCCATGTTTATAGTCCCTCCGACAAAAGCTTCTACGCCAGAAGATGCGTAACTTTTCACCGCCCCATCAATAAGTGATTTTGCTGATTTTGCTCTGCTTTCAGATTTACCTAATGTGTTCGTTAGAGTTGCAATTGATTTTTCTGTTTCATTTGCGGTATCTGACACCAATGACAAATTACGAGCTGCAGTTGAATAGTTTGCACTTGCCATCTCAAGCTTTAATTGATTCGCACTGCTTCTTGTCTTGCTAAATTTTTTTTCTGCAGCATCTAACTCTATTTTTGCTTTATCCGCATCAACTTTTAGAACTGCCTTTGTTTTGCTAAACTCGGTAAGTTTATTTTGCAGACCTGTAACATCATTTCCAAAACGCTTATTCGCGTCTTTAATTGTAGTCAGTACCTTGGAATACTCATCTTTTGAACTTATCTTAATACCATTATCATCCTGAGCCATTATATCCCCCCTTTCTACAAATTACCTGCCATACTTCAAATCCATATCCTTTTCAAAAAAGGCCCTTATTACAACCTTTTCCCCCATCGAAAGATTGTAATAAGTTCCTGGTAATATCCCATTTTTAGTAAAGAGATAATACATAAGCTGCACATCAGGATCAGTGTCTATTTTTTTTTAATTTCCTCAATAGTAACGTCGCGGTAGCCGCTTAATTTTTCTACACATCTTGAAAGATCTTCAATCTCACCGGGAAGAAGCATCTTTTTTACAAGTTCTGCAGGTGTTACGGCGTTAAATTTCGCTAAAAGTTCCGGATCCTTCAAATTAGGCTCTATTGTTCCTGCTAAGAGAATGTGCACATTAAG
>JAEXGM010000289.1 GCA_023450835.1 Bacillota bacterium
ACATAGAAAGGAGTTTTCATATGGAAAACAATAAGGATAACAATTTACTACAGATTAATCTGGCCTCCGTTGTGCTGGATAGTAACGACATCCAGACTCTAACTGATTTTTATACCCGCCTGCTCGGCTGGGAGAAAGAATATGAGGAACCCGGAGTCTGGTCCAGCATTATCTCCCCTTCCAAGGGAACAAGTATTTCCTTTCAAAGCAATGAAGATTATATACCACCTGTATGGCCGGAAGAACCTGGCAAACAGCAGCAGATGCTTCATCTGGACTTTAGCGTAGGCGGAAAAGAAAATCTGGAGGCTGCCGTAGCCCATGCTATTGCCTGCGGTGCGGTAAAAGCTGATAACCAGTATTCTGAAGATTGGGTAGTAATGTTTGACCCTGCCGGACATCCCTTTTGCTTTGTATAGGTTGAGGATACTATCATGAAAATAGAACGCCTTCTTGGAATTCTTACAATACTTCTGCAAAAGGATAAAGTTACAGCTCCCTGGCTTGCAGAAAAATTTGAGGTGTCACGGCGTACCATCGGCAGAGATATTGATGCCCTTTGCATGGCGGGCATCCCAATCGTGACCCATCAGGGAGGTGGCGGCGGAATATCTATTCTGGAGGGTTATAAGCTGGACAAAAGCATCCTTACCTCCAATGAGCTTTCAGAAATCATTGCCGCCTTAAAAGGAATTGGAACGGTGTCCGATTCCTCTCAGATAGAAAAAACTCTGGATAAGCTTTCCGGCTGTAAGGAAGCCATTGTATCCTTGCAGGCTCCTATAATAATTGACCTGGCTTCCCATTATAAGGGTTCTCTTACCCATAGAATAACGCTGATAAAGCAGGCGATTCTGGAGCAGCGGCTGATAGAATTCGACTATTATTATGAGAAAGGGACTACACATCGCAAGATAGAACCTTACTTTGTGATATTTCAATGGTCAGCCTGGTATGTATTTGGCTATTGCCTGAAAAGGCAGGATTTCCGTTTATTCAAACTGGCTCGGCTGCTGGAGCTGGCAGCCTGTGAGGAAATGTTTATCCCAAAGAAGATTCCTGAGGAAAAGAAAGATTTTAACGTCCATTTTACTGATGATCATTACATAGAAGCTGAGTTTGACGCTTCCGTAAAATATCTCCTGATAGAAGAATACGGCATTGAATCTTTCACAGAAAAAGAAGACGGAAAATTGTTTGCAAGAATCAACTACACCCATAAAGACCATATGCTAGGCTGGCTTCTTCGCTTTGGTGATAAGGTCAAAGTTCTGGAGCCGGAGGATATCTTAAATGAAATAAAGCAAACTGCCGCCAATCTTCTACAGAATTATTCCTGAACAGGACATGCCGCCGTCCTGTTCACTTTGGTAGGATAGAGAAAAATACCAAAGGAGCTGAAAGTTATGATTGATTCAAGATGCGGTCTTTCCTGTACAACTTGCAAATGGAAAGAAACAAATGGTTGCGGAGGATGTATTAAAACTATGGGGCATCCCTTCTACGGTGAATGTCCTGTTGCAGAATGCTGCCAGGATAAAGGACACATGCACTGCGGGGAGTGTTCAAACATTCCCTGCAGTAAATTGTATCAGTACTCTTATCTGGACAAAGAACACGGAGATAACCCGCAAGGAGAAAGAGTTACCCTATGCCGCAGCCGGGCTGCCAAATCCGGTAAACTTAATTGGAATAAGGTACTGCTTACCTCAGCAGGTTTTGAAGATATGGACGGGAATTTAAAAGCCAATATCACAAAATGTTTTCTTGCTATGCTGGAGAAGGAAGTTTCTTTCGTAAAAGTACTGTTTATCCCCACTGCGGCAATCGAGGAAGCCGCAAAAGAAATGGCCGGCCTTTGTTATCAGGAACTGCTGCATATGGGAATAGCGGAAGAGAATATTAAGCTATACAATCTGGGAGATAAACTAATCGAAGACCCTCTTTCTTTTGATGTTATTTATTTTACCGGAGGAAATACCGGTTACTTATTAAATAAGCTGAGAGAAACCGGATTTGACCAGGTTGTGAAAAGAATGGTTTATTTTAATAAAATCTATATTGGTGTCAGTGCCGGAAGTTTAATTGCCACTCCTAACATAGGGAACCCTTTTGAAGAGGAGACTGCCGGTCTATGTCTTCTTAACGCCTACCTTTCCGTCCATTGTACAAAGGATACTCCGAAACCTAATTTACCTCTGCCTCACATATGTCTTACAGATAACCAGGCGCTGCATGTTACATATAAAGGTTATCACTTAATAGAAAATTAACTTATCCTGTAATATTCTCATGGCCGCTCCAATATAATGATATAAAGTAATTTAGCAGGAGCTGTTTTATAAATGTATTGGACATTCTTTCCCCAAGACCAGGATAATGAAAATGCCCATATGGCCTATATATTAGACACCTTTCAGGCATTAGCCGATACTATTATTCCCAGAACCCCCCACTTGGCACAGGATTACGGCTTAATCCAATATTATGGGGCTCTGGATGCATACATCGACCAATATCTGATACTGTCTTTGCAGAATCTATATTATCCTATGGCAGGCTTTACCATAGAACTTCTCGATGCGGCCGCACAAATTGTTAATTCAGAAGGGTATGACAATAACTTTCAAAACGATAATATAAGCTTTTCCAATTCCACACCTGAAAAAAGGCTGCAGGCTATAGAATTACTGCAGATGGCATCTACCTTTCCCAATAATTACCCCAGAATTTTTTCCGATAATCCAGATATTATTTTATATATCTATGGTTTTATAAACAGAGCATCTATGCTTGGCTATTACTCTGAATGGTATGGTTACGGCGATACAAGAATTCTCCCGCCGGACCAAAGGCACCTGGAATACTACCCGTTCAGCTGGCAGCAGATTGACTATCCCGGTCCTTCCCTTGGATATCATGCTCTGCGAAATACTATGTAGAAGGAGAAATGTAAATGGATGCAGATGTTATAATTATTGGTGCCGGCGGCGGTGGTGCCGTAGCAGCAAAAGAACTCGGGGAAAAAGGACTAAAGGTAATCGTATTGGATGCCGGCCCCTGGTATGGCAATCAAAATTGGCCTTCTCCCAATGAGGATGCGGGCGGGGTCAGCAGCTCAAGTTACAGTGACCTTAATATGGACCTATTAAATACCGCCTTTACAGATCTGGAAGATGATATGAATGACTTTGTCTCCGGCAAATTCCGCTGGGGCCCTGCCGATAGAAGTAAGCCACCGTGGCTTCGCATATTTTCATCCGGAGGGTTCGCCTGGCAAAATTCCGGCGTAGGAGGCAGTACACTGCATTATTATGCCAATTCTCCCCGGGCTTACCCTCAGGAAGTGGATAATATATGGCCGATTCCTTACAGTGAATTAGTTCCCTATTATGAAAAAGTAGAAGCAACCCTTCCTGTCAGACCGGCTGCTGCAACGGCAAAGGAAGATTTATTCATCTATGGCTGTAAAAAAGCCGGATGGACCATGTTGGACTCACCGGATGTAACAACTCCCGGATACCGAATGGACCCCAATGCCATTATACCTCCTAATCCGCTGATTAATGATCCTGATTTTGATTTTAAGAGCAATACTTCCATCGGCTGTACTCTTCGCGGTCATTGTGTCAACGGCTGCCATATTGGACCTACCGTTGACAGCGTGGCAAAACGTTCCACATTGGTCAGCTACATTCCTCTGGCCCTTCGTACCAATAATGTAGAAGTAAGGCCGAATACTTTTGTTACAAAGATTCTAACCGAAAATGGAGCAGATAATCAATTAGAAGCAGTCGGTGTCGCTTTTCGAAACACCTGGACCAATGAAACCGGAGAGTTGAGGGCAAATGTAGTCGTTCTTGCAGCAGGCGGAATCGAATCCCCAAGACTATGGCTGAATTCGGAACTTCCGGAAAATCCCTGGGTAGGAAAAGGTCTTGTGAACCACTGGTTTGATAACGTAGCAGGAATATTTGATGAAGATGCAATAATGGATGCAATCGGAGTATCCGATGTAAAACCCTTCGTAGGGCAGAATTCCGCCGTACGCTTTGATTACCCCGGTTACGGCGCCTTATTAATGACCGGAATAACTCCAGGCCTTTATTCCGGTCTGGCATACGGTACCAGCTATAAAGGTTACAGCGCATTGCGAAAAGTAGATCCCGGGATGCCCTGGGATTATGAAGGTATGATAGTCGGTGAACAATTAAAAGATTACATGCGTCAATATAAGAGAACTTTAAACTGCCTGATATTAACAAATGACGATGTAAACCAAAACAACAGTGTAACCCTCGACCCCTATGCCAAAGATGAAAACGGATTTTTACCCGTTATCACTTACCAGCCAAGTCCTGACGACATTGTGCGGCGTGATGCATTGGTAGCCATAGCCTGTGACATCTTCAGAAAAGCCGGCGCGAAAACTATAGTCCGGGCCAATTGGCCCCCTACCACCTTCTTACATATCATGTGTTCCATGCGTATGGGATATGTGACGGATAATAATTGTGAAGCAAATCAGGTGAAGCGGTTATACATCGCAGACAATAGTGTTATCTACAACGGAATAGGCGGTCCCAATCCAACCCTTACCAATCAGGCATTGGCAACAAGGACCGCTGATAAGATAGCAGAAAAATATTTTAGTTCCTGATTTTATTGTGTTGCCGTTCTTAAGCACAATAAGCGGTGAGCCGCTTATTGCCTGTAAGAACGGCAACTTTTCTTTTTCTGAGGCATCTATTTCCAAAACGGACATTCTATGTTAAAATGAACGAAAGTTACACATATTAGAAAAATATCGGCAGTCTGCTGCAAGCCTGCGGTATGCATGGGGATTAGTATGGAAATAAAAATCATTGATAAAAATTTTAGCATCTGCAAAATACAGGATTTATCCCAAGTGAATTTTCACGATGAATTTTGTTTTCTCAGTAAAACTGACGAGGAGATAAGTCTGGTCTGTATCACAGAGTCTATCCCCCAGTCAGTAACAGAGATAGAAAAAGGGTGGAAAGCTTTCCGTATTCAAGGTACTCTGGATTTCTCTCTGGTTGGCATTCTATCTAGAATCTCCGCTATTCTGGCTGAGCACAATATCAGTATTTTTGCAGTATCAACTTATAATACAGACTATATATTTGTGAAGGAAATTTATTTTCTAAACGCTATAACCGAATTAAAGGAACATGGGTATATTATATCTTAATTGTAAATACTCCTCCTGCATAAATGAATAAAATTGCCAAGGAAAGGTATATGAAAAAATGGAGAACAGGTTCTGCTGCTTCCTTCGTGGAGTCAATGTAAAAGGAACTTCTATGAAAATGGCTGACCTAAAGACAGCTTTTGAAAAAATGGGATTCACTAATATTTCTACGATACAGGCCTCAGGAAATGTAATATTTGATTCCTCAGAAAACAAAAACAAAGAAGAACTTAAGAATGTAATAGAGGAATCCCTAAGCAGTTATTTTCAATACGATGCTAATGTGTTTTTACGAAATAAAGAGGAAATAGAAGAGTTGTTAAACACCGGTAAAAGCCTTGCTGTTCCTGAAGACTGCCATCTCTACTCACTGATTTGTGACAGTAAAGAAGCATTAGATGAATTAAAGGACCTCTTTGTCCAAACCGCTCATGAACCAATGGAGGAATACTCTGCGGCAGAAGCAGATGCTTTCTGGATAGTACCAAAAGGCTCCACTTTAAGTTCAGAATTCGGCTCCAAGGTTCTCGGTAAGAAACGATATAAGAGCCTTCTAACTTCCCGTAATATTAATACAATTGAAAAAGTTTATAAAGCTCTGCTTTAATAATATATCTAATCCCAGCCAATGATTTTAAGACATGCCTAAGGCCGATTCATACAACTGATTCAAATAAAAGGAGGATATGATTAATGAAAGATACCGTTTTACTTATTGTCGATGTTCAGAATGCCATTATAGAAGAGCATCCCTACCAGGAAGAAAAACTCATTGAGAACATTCAAAAGCTTATAACCTACTCCAGAAATAGCGGAATTGAGATTATCTACGTCCGCCATATTGACGGACCGGGAACAGAATTAGAAGAGGGTACAGAGGGCTTTCAGATATACCACAAGATTGCTCCTCTGGAGACGGATAAGATATTTGATAAAAGATTCAACAGTGCTTTCCGAAAGACCGGTTTAAAGGAGTATCTGGACAGCAAGAATATTCGTAAAATAATCCTTACAGGCATGCAGACAGAATATTGCATCGATGCCACTTTAAAATCAGCTTTTGATCAGGATTATGAAGTGATTATTCCCGAAGATACCACTTCAACCGTCGATAACTCGTATCTTACCGGGAAGCAGCTGCATGAATATTTTCAATATGCCATATGGAATAACCGGTTTGCCAAAGTTATACCACTGGAAAATATCATTCAATAAAGAGGTTTTTACAGTATCTTATATAACTCCGGCAGCTTTGTTATAGTATAGGTAATGGGGAGGTCTGAGGTATTCTCCGCATTTTTACGGTTAATCCAGCAGGTATCAATTCCCGCCAGATAACCGCCTTTCATATCACTGCTTAAAGAGTCTCCCAGAACAAGCGCTTTATCAGCCTTGAAATCTTTGATATGTTCTTTTACATAGTCAAAGAATTCTTTGGCTGGTTTTTGGTATCCAAGTTCCTGGGATGTAAAAATCTCTTCAAAAAAAGGATAAATTTCTGACAGTCGAAGTCGGTTAAGTTGGGTCTCTGTCACACCGTTGGTAATAATAAAGAGCCTGTAGGATTGGGATAATTGCTGACATAAGTCATAGGCTCCCTCCATAAGCTGATATCCCTGTCCCAACAGGGTGCGATATTGCTTTTCCCACAGTATTCCATCCACTGTCTGACCAAGCTGAAGCAAGGTTTTAGAAAAGCGGGTATTTAAAACTTCATCTAAGTCCACTGTTCCGTTCTCGTAACCTGCCCATAATTCTTTATTAATCTCATGATAGGTGTCAAATATCTCTTTATTAAATATAATTCCGTTATCCGTAAAAAGTTTTTCCAGGGATTCTCTTTCATTAGCCTCAAAGTCTAAAAGAGTGTCATCCAGGTCAAATAAAAGCAGTTCATATTTCATAATCTGTCACCATTTCTCATAATGTATTCTTTCCGGTTTATAGCGGTCTACAAATTCATTTTTTTGCTCCGCAGGATATCCTATTGCAATCAAAGCAAAAGGCTTAATATTCTCTGGCAGCTGATAGAGCTTCGTCACATTTTCAGTTGCCGTTTCAGAAGTGGCAATACCCATCCAGACAGCACCCAGATTCAGATGCACGGCCTCAAGCAGTATATTCTGGGAGGCAGCTCCTAAATCCTGTTCCCAGGCAGTAGGTACTTTAAAGTAATTGCTGTCAGCAAGAAGAACGATTGTGACACTGGAACCTTCTGTAGGCTTTGCATAAAGAGAAACCTCTGAGAGCTCCTTTAGTGCTTTCTTTTCTTTTACCACAATAAATTCCCAAGGCTGCTGATTAGCAGCGGAAGGAGCCTGCATTGCTGCCCGCAGCAACTTTTCTATTTTTTCATCATCAACTTCTTCATCTGTGAATTTTCGTATACTTCTGCGATTAAAAATTTCATCCATTATAAAATGCCTCCTATCAAATTGAATTGTATATAACTTTAATGGAAAAAACAACGTTTGTCAACCGACGTCCCATTTAAGGATACTTTAAGCCATGCTATATATGTAATATTCCATCGACTTTCCACCATGTCTTTGATAAAATAAAAGCTATAACAGTAGCATAACAATATAAATATTGACAGGAACAGGAGACGATTATTATGGCAGTACATTTTGGAATCATTGGTTTAGGCTCTATAGCAAACAGATTTGCGTCAGTATTAAATAAAGCAGAAGATACCGTTTTAACCGCAGTAGCATCGAGAGAAATGAAAAGGTCAGAAGAATTTGCAGAAAAGTACAGCGCTGCAAAAGCATATGACAACTATATGGGATTAATTGAAGACGAAGAAGTCGATATTATATACATTGCACTGACCCATAATTTCCATTATGAGATTGTAAAGAAATGCATCTTAAACGGAAAGGCAGTCCTTTGTGAAAAGCCCTTTGTAACAAACAAAAAAGACGCGGAAGAACTTATAAATCTCGCAAAAGAGAAGAAGGTTCTATTAATGGAAGCTATGTGGACAAGATGTATCCCCACCTTTCAAAAAGCAAAAGAATGGGTCGCTAACGGGTCAGTCGGCAAACCGCAATTGGTTCAGGCATCTTTCTGTTTTCATTTTCCCTTTGATAAAGAACATCGTTTATTCAATCCTGATTTAGCAGGAGGAGCTTTATATGATGCAGGCGTATATCCTCTGGAATTCGCAACTGGCATCTTAGGCGAGAATCCGGTAACAGTTCAGGGAATCAGTCATAAATGCGCTACCGGTGTCGATGACTTTTCCGTTATCAATTTAGGCTTTGAAAGCGGGGCATTAGCTTCTTTATCCTGCGGATTAAATGCAAGTGTTTCACAGAATGCATTTGTTTATGGAACAGAGGGACGAGTTGTTATCTATGATTTTCTTGGCTCCCATAAATGCGAAAGATATGATAGCGACAACCAACTTGTAGAGACTTTTACACAAGATTTCGAAGATGGATTTATTTATGAAATCCTGCATATCTGTGATTTATTCCGTGAGAATAAATATGAAAGTCCGCTCATTCCTCTGAAGGATACTTTAGCATGCGCCGGAATGTTTGATACTCTCATGGAGCAGTGGAATTAATAATGGAGCTTTATGGATACCCAATTAAAACTTATAGGAAAAGGAGCTACGGCAGAAGTATTCCAATGGGAAGAAGGAAAGATCTTAAAACTATTTTATTCCTTTATATCCAAAGAAACATGTAATCTTGAATATGAATCTTCCAGACTGATATCCAGCCATTTTAGTTTTCTGCCCAAGGCTTATGAGATAATCGAAAGGGATAACCGCTGCGGGATAATCTATGAGAAGGTCAGCGGACCTACA
>JAEXGM010000005.1 GCA_023450835.1 Bacillota bacterium
AGACTGACCTGCAATGAATAAAGTCAATTTATTAAAAAACATATTGACAAAACCTATCTCAGACAATATAATTACTGTAGTGCTATTCAAAAAATACCCAAACAGTTGTATAGGCACAATACACAACTGGAGGGAGGTTAGGTGTGAGACTATGTCAAATGTTATTGTAAAAGATAATGAGACTTTAGATAGTGCTCTACGTCGATTCAAGAGAAACTGTGCGAAGGCAGGCATTCAGCAGGAAATCCGTAAAAGAGAGCATTATGAGAAGCCGAGCGTAAGACGTAAGAAAAAGTCTGAAGCAGCTCGTAAGCGTAAATTCAAATAAGTAGTTTGGCTACTTAAATTAACCTCTGAACATTGAGTTCAGGGGTTTTTATTTTGCCCTTTTAGCCGTATTTTAAGCATAACTAAACAAATGTATCCATATATTCTATCATAATCCAGAATAATATGGAGTATTTCGGATGCAGCATAAATTCAAATCCTTACATGAAAAGAATAAGCAAACTTCCAATAAAACATTATATAGCAGCATAGACAAGAATAAGAAAAAAGAAGAAGCGGCCAGAAGGAGCTTTCTAGAGACACTGTCGGACCAGTTAAAATTGCCGGCGGATATGTTGGTAGGGGCTCCTATTGTAACCGCTATGGGAAGAAATGAAGTATGTATCGAGAATTATAAAGGAATCCTGGAATATAATGACGCGTTTATCAAAATACTCTCTAAAATCGGTACCATACGGATTGAAGGAAAGAACTTAAATATTTCTTATTTCACAAATGATGAAATGCGCATAACCGGTTTGGTATCCGCCATAACTTATATAACACAGAAAGAGTAGGAATATGGAGGTATCAGATGATAATAAAGCTGATTTGCTGGCTCCAGGGATATCTTCTGGTTCGGTTAAAGGGAGTGTCCGCTGAGCGTTTTATTAATTTGTGCAGTAAACACTATATCTACTTGTGGGATTTAAAGCCTAACGGTGATGATTATGAGTTTCTTATTAAACTGAAGGATTATTATAAATTGAAGCCTCTTGCAAGAAAGACGAAGACCCTTCCCCTTGTCAAAAACAGATATGGCCTTCCCTTTCTCATACAGCGTTATAAGAAACGAAGCGGGTATGTATTCGGCTTTTTGCTCTTTTTGGTAATTCTGTACATATTGTCCTTGTATATTTGGGATATAAATGTTACCGGCGGCTATACTTATACCCAGGAGGCTATGGTCAAATTTTTGCGAAACAATGAGATACAGCCCGGACTTCGTAAGAAGGACATAGACTGCCAGGGAATTGAAGACTTAATCCGCCACAGCTACAATGATATCGGCTGGGTTTCCGCTGAAATAAAAGGTACAAGACTGATTGTAAAAATAACGGAGACTAATATGCCCTCACCTGCCGTTACGGCTACGAAGGAATGTCATATTATTGCCTCCAAAGACTGTATTATTACTAAGATAGTAACAAGAACCGGAACGCCGAAGGTGCATATTGGAGACGTGGTAAAAAAAGGAGATATTCTGGTGTCCGGTGTTGTTGATATTATAGGAGATAACGGACTGCTTGTAAGAAAACAGCCGGTAATTGCGGATGCAGATATTACAGGTAAAACATTTTATGATTATTCTGATAAATTCTCCTTATACTATAATGATAAGCAATATACCGGAAATGAAAAAAAAGCTTATGCACTTTCCATTTTATTGAAGAAAATAAATTTATACAGACCTAGAATTCCATATGACAAATATGATATAATTGGGAATGAATTTACGCTGCATCTGAACGATGAATTCTATCTCCCGGTTTCTTTGACGGCAAACCGGTATATGGAGTACAGGGAAGAAAAGAAAAAATATTCCGAAGAGGAAGCAAAAGCACTGGCGGAAAAGAAGCTGGAACGTTTTAAAGCGAAGCTTGTGGAAAAAGATGTGGTTATATTGGAGGATAATGTCACAATTGCTGTAAAAGGGAATAACTGTATAGCAAGCGGCAAAATTGTGGTATTAGAATCCGTGAAGAATTATAAAGCAATTGATGACAGTGAGTGGAGGATTATTGATACGGATGAGTCTGATGGAAACGATAATTGATGTGCCTCTTGAGCATGAGAAAAATGTGTTTGGCCAGTTTGATGCCTATGTTAAGATAATAGAAAGAACTCTTGGTGTTACCATCATTGTCAGGGACGGTGAGATAAAGCTAATAGGCGAAAATGAAAATGTAGTAAAAGCAAAAAGTGTATTTATGAACCTGCTGGAATTATCAAAGCGGGGAAATGCAATAACAGAACAAAACGTAAGCTATGCCCTGTCTCTGAGCCAGGATAATAAAGAAGCTGCCATCGTGGAGATTGACCAGGACTTAATCTGCCATACTATTTCCGGCAAGCAGATAAAACCTAAGACTTTAGGACAGAAATCTTATGTGGATTTTATACGTAAGAAGATGATTACTTTCGGAGTGGGTCCGGCAGGAACAGGTAAAACCTATCTTGCTATGGCAATGGCAGTAACCGCATTTAAAAATGATGAAGTAGGTAAGATAATTCTTACCAGACCTGCTATTGAAGCCGGAGAGAAGTTAGGCTTTCTTCCGGGGGATTTACAAAGTAAGGTTGACCCTTATCTCAGGCCTCTTTATGATGCCCTTTATCAGATAATGGGAGCGGAAGGATATTTAAAAAATACCGAAAAGGGATTAATTGAAGTAGCACCTTTAGCATATATGAGAGGCCGTACCCTGGAAAATGCATTTATTATTCTGGATGAGGCACAGAATACCACGCCTGCCCAGATGAAGATGTTTCTGACACGTATCGGCTTTGGTTCAAAAGTAGTTATAACCGGGGATTTGACGCAAAAGGATCTGCCGAGCGGTACTCAGTCAGGACTTGATATTGCACTTAGGGTACTTAATAAAATTGAAGATATCGGATTTGCTTACCTTACAGGCCAGGACGTAGTCAGACATCCCCTTGTACAAAAGATCGTTATGGCCTATGACGCTTATGAGAGCAAAGTAAATAAGGCTGAGTTAAAGCAGGAGAAGTATACCAGAAGAGGTCCGAAAGGAACTGTATCAAAGAATTCCGATAAAGGATACCGCAGGAAGAAACAAGGCTAAATGTACAGGTGGAATATATGGTAGAAGCTATTGGGATTTTAAAAGCTGGAATACTTGCTATACTTTTGGCAGTACTGTTGGTTTTATATATAGGTAGAAGGAAGAAAGACTATCTGGCTGTTTTAAGTGCTGTTTTTTTGTCAATCCCCGGTATTATGTGGGGGAATACGGAATTGATGCCGACTGTCTTTCTTGGTTCCGCCTTTACGGCAATTGTATTAGGAAGAGAAATCAGCATATTTTATACCTTGCTGCTTTATATCTATACAGGCACTCTTGGGTTTATGGAGAAGAAGGAAGGCATATTTTTTCTTATAACCGGTGTTTTAATTAGTATCCTGATAGAAAATGTAAAAAAGAAAAGACTGTTTTTTTATTCTCTGCTTATAATATTCTCTGCAGATATTATCCTTCTGCTTATAAGCAGTGATTTATCCATGACAGGGTTTGGGGATACCCATCCGGTCGTGATGGCTGTATTAACAGTTGTATCAATAATCCTTGGCAGTATGGCGGGCGATTACTATAAAAGACAGATAACCCTTCCTAAGACCGATGAACCTAAAACTGCCGCTCAGGGAATTGAAGTTTTATTAAATGAGGACTTTGAGCTCTACCGATTATTAAAAGCTGACAATAAGCTTTATCATCATGCGGAAAAGATTGCGGTTATATCGGAAAGAGCTGCCGGGGCTGCCGGTCTTAACGGCAGTCTGGCAAAAGCCGGTGGCTTTTATCATGAAATCGGCAGGTTAAAAGGAAAGGATTATGTAAGCTCAGGTGTTGCTATTGCAAAAGAATACCAATTACCGGAGAGTATCATAAACATCATTGAATCCCATAGCCTGAAATTGGACAAACCCTCCTCACCGGAAGGCGCAGTTGTTATGTTTACAGTGAGTCTGGTGTCGGCTGTGGAATATTTTCAGACCAGTAAAGGGCATAAAGAAAAAGATGAAGACAGTATTGCAAAGCTTATGAGAAAATTCACGGAGAACCTTTTTGCCATGAGACTCGAAAAGGACAGTCTGGCAAAATGCAACCTGACAGTTAATCAATACATAAGATTAAAAGAATTTTACATGGACTATTTTGGAAATGAGGAGGAGTAATTTGACACTGAATTTTGAATATGAAACAGAAATTGAATTGAAGCTGGACTATGAACCTCTTATTCGCAGAGTGGTGGAAAAGTCTCTGGATGCAGAGAACTGCCCTTATGAAGTGGAGTTAAATATAATATTAACAGACAATACGGAGATACAGGCAATTAATAAAGAACACCGAGGCATAGATTCGCCGACGGATGTACTGTCTTTTCCCATGGTAGATTATGAAACACCGGCTGATTTTTCCCACCTGGAAGATGAGGCGGATGATTACTTTAATCCGGAGACAGGGGAGCTTCTTCTTGGAGATATCATCATTTCTGTGGAGAAAGTAATGGAACAGGCCAAAGAATATGGTCATTCGGAAGAAAGAGAATTAGGTTTTTTGACCGCTCACAGTATGCTCCACTTATTCGGATATGATCACATGGACGAAGAAGAGAGGGCTGTAATGGAAGAAAAACAAAGAGCGATTCTGGACAGCCTTGAAATTACAAGAGACAAATAAATAAAATACCCGGCTAAAAGAAAGGAGGCCTTAATATCCATATGAAGAAAGTACTTATAATTATATTGGCGGTAATAACCGCAGTTTCAGTAATTGGATGCAGTAAAGGTGAGAAGAAAGGTGATAGCGAGGTTACACCCCAGGCAACGCCCACAACGGAAAGCACACCTACTGATACTCCAGAAGTTACTGCCACGCCTACCGAAGAGAGCCATGAAGGACAGATAAAAAGCTATCTCACAGGTCTATGGGTACCGGAGGAAGTCGGCAGCAAAAGACCTTTTGCCATCATGTTCAACAACATTGAATACGCTTCTCCTCAAAGCGGTACAACGGAAGCCTCCATTCTTTATGAAGCGCTGGCAGAAGGCGGTATCACAAGGCTCATGGGCGTCTTTGAGGAATTAAATGATAAAAGAATCGGTTCCATACGAAGTGCCAGACATTATTTCGTCAGTGTTGCTGATGAATATGACGCCATCTTTGTCCATTACGGACAGACCACTTATGCCACAAAGAAGATAGCGGAACTGGGTATTGATACTCTCAGCGGTCTCAGCAGTATTGGAGAGACGGTCTTTTACCGTGACAACTCTATCAAAGCACCTCATAATGCTTTTACTTCTAAGGAAGGCATTGAAAAGGGAATGAAGATAAAAAAATATGAGACAGATTATCCAGCCGATTATCAGGGGCACTTCAAGTTTTATGATGAGGATACTGCGCCTGCAAGTGATAAGCTGGTATCTAAATTAAGCCTTGAATTCTCCAGTATTTCTAAGCCTTATTTTACTTATGATGACAGTACTAAGACCTATTTAAGATATCAGTTCGACAAAGCCCATGTGGATAAGAATACAGGAAAACAGCTGGCCTATAAAAATATTATCATTCAGCTGGTAAAAGAATGGAACAAAGATAAAAACGGTTACCAGACAATGGATATTGAAAATGCTGAAGGCAAGGGGTATTATATTACGGACGGAAAAATGACGGAGATAACCTGGAAGAAGAACGAGAGCACCAAAAAGATGAGATACTATAACAAATCAGGTGAAGAACTTACCATTAATCCAGGAAAGACTTATATTGCCCTGTTTCCGGTAAACAGAGAAGATCATATTGAAATAAATTGAAAGGTTTTTAGCTGAAATGGAATCATACAACAGGATATACCAGGGGAGTACCAGGGGAGAAAACAAAAGCAATAACCTATTAGTTCAGGGAAGTATATTAGCGGCAGCTTCGATTATAGTCAGAATCATCGGAGTTGTTTACAGAATACCTTTAACTTATCTGATTGGTGATGAGGGAATGGGGTATTACAGCTATGCATTTAACATCTATAATATAGCTTTAATACTGTCTTCTTACAGTCTTCCTCTGGCGGTGTCCAAATTAATAGCTGCCAGGGATACCAAAAAACAATATAAGAACTCTTATCTGGTGTTCCTTTGTGCGCTGGGTTTTGCCGTTGCGGCCGGAACAGCCTTTGCATTGATTTTATATTTTGGAGCGGACTTCTTTGCTGTTGTCATCTCAAAGCAGCCGGCAGTTGCCATTCCTTTAAGAGTGCTTGCTCCCACAATACTGGTCTTTGCAATTATGGGAGTGCTAAGAGGTTTCTTTCAGGGAAAGAAGACCATGCTGCCTACCTCCATCTCACAGATAATTGAGCAGGTGATAAATGCAGTTGTCAGTATTATAGCTGCTTCTTATTTAATGCATAGCCACAGCGCTTCGGAAAATATCGCAGCCTACGGTGCGGCAGGAGGTACTCTTGGTACTTTAATCGGAGCGATGGCATCTCTGATATTTCTGGCCTTTATTTTTTCACTTTATAAACCAATTGTGGACAAGCAGCTAAGGAAAGATAAAAATACTTCCCAGGAGTCGGTATCCGATATCGTGAAAGTATTTGGCTTTACGGTATTACCGGTAATTTTAAGCCAGACAGTTTATAATATAAGTTCCGTTATTGACGGTTCTGTTTTCTCTCATGTGCTGGCCGGAAAAGGCTTGGCTGATACAGGACGTTCTGCCCTTTGGGGGATTTACTCCAATAAATATAATATTCTTGTGAATGTACCCATTTCCATTGCTTCTGCCATGGCGGTGGCCATAGTTCCCAGCATTGTTTCTTCCAGAGAAGAAGGATTGCATCTTCTTGTAAAGGAAAAGATACATGATTCCATAAAATTCAATATGCTGATAGCCATACCAAGTGCTTTCGGTATAGGGGTATTGGCTTCACCTCTTTTACAGCTGCTCTTTGGAGACGCCAGTACATTGCCGGCTTATATGCTGTCCATAGGTTCCATTGCAATCGTATTTTATGCGCTGTCAACGCTGACCAATGCTGTATTACAGGGAATTAATAAGATGCATCTTCCGGTCATTCATTCGGTGATAGCACTGGTATTACATATAATTGTATTATACGTTTTACTGCAGTTTTTTGATCTCGGGGCCTATGCTCTGGTAGTAGGCAATGTTGTATTTGCCCTGATCGTGAGCATATTGAACTGGATGTCGGTTGCAAAGTTATTAAACTACAAGCAGGAAATCAAGAAAACCTTTCTGATTCCGGCAGGCTGCTCGGTATTTATGGCGGGAGTTGCCTATCTTGTATATTGGTTATTGTATAATATTATTAAGAGCAATGCACTTAGCACTCTCATAGCTGTTCTTGTGGCGATGGCAGTATATGCGGTACTACTTCTCCTGTTTAAAGATGTTACGGAAACAGAATTGATTAAGATGCCTATGGGAAGGACCATGGCACGCATTGCTGTTAAGCTGCACCTTTTATAATTGCACTTGTGTAAGAAAAAAGCACTGCATTTTTCTTATCGCTCTGATGCCTGATGTATAAACATTATTTTTAGGTTCATACTTAAGGCAAAGGAGTGATTACAGTGAGATATAAAAAAGTTGTAACTTATTTTCTTACCTTTTCGGCAATTGCCTGTATGTTTACAGCTTGTTATTATTTTAGTTATAAGCAGGCATTGAGGGATTTTAATGAGAATGCAATAGAAAGAAATAATGATCTTATTAATGAACTTCAAAAACAGGGATATTTGAACAAGACCGTAAAGGCAGCGGATAATGGCGATTCAAAAGAGAAAGAAGAGAATGTGACGGAAGATAATAAGGGTGACGATTCCACAACGGCAAGTACGACTTCAGACAAAGTACTTCCTTCGACCCAGTATACACTTCAGACCTATGATATGAAAACCAAAGACCTGACGGAAGAAAATCTTCCTACCCCAAGCTACCTTATAGGACTAAGCAGAGAAGAAGTAATAGATTACTTAAAGGATTACCAGGCAGATCTGCCACTAAGTGAATTTGAAAAAGGGCTGGTATCCTATGAATTGATTTCTTTTTCACCGGATAGCATCGTTCTTCGCAGAACCTACAACCCGGATTCGGTGGAATATAAATACTATTTGAAGGCTGTAGATGGCTATATAGTTGCTTATTACGGAGACCAGAAAACAGTTTTTTATTACACCGGCGTGTCTACTCAGAACCTTCCTACATCAGACAGGCTTCAATTGGAAGACGGAATCTTTGTAAAAGATTTAGATGAACTGTATTCAGTGCTTGAAAGCTATTCCAGTTAACGCCATGATAGAAATCATGTTATTGTAAAACCGAATACAGTAGATCTAATAACAGACGGCTCTTAGAGAGTAAATTAACAGGAAAGCTCTATAAGAGTTAGTTCTGCTTGCCCGGTTACAACGGAAAGAGGAGAAATCAGGAATATACCAAGGGTGCTCCCTTCACAGAAATCTGACGTGTGAATCAGGAAATTGCCGGCGGAGACAGTGACGGGTGTATTGGCACAGGAGGTAAAAGGTTTATATATTCGAAATATATCAGTGGACTGGTTGTTATCATTTAGATTTACCGAGATGTCAAGATTCTTTTTTTGGAGGTTATTCTGACTTAATATATTAAGTGTCAGTGTGACCAGGTAATAGGTTCCGGCTCTTAGTTGAATACAGCTAAAGTCAGGAGAAAGTGCAGGACAAAAGCAGTTGTCGGAGGACGTATTTACTCTCCATTTAAAAGGAGTCATACAGGTCCAGGGCGAGTCAAGGCAGGCTTCCCGGAAAGAGGAAACATAGCATTTGCATATGGGGCCGGGGATGCCGGCAGGCCCTGCGGGACCGAGGGGTCCCATAGGTCCTGCGGGACCCATCTGGCCGGGATCTCCCTTATCACCTTTGGGACCTCTTGGACCCTGCTTGCCGTCCGGTCCTGTTTGTCCGGCGGGCCCGACTGGTCCAGGGCACCCGGTGGGACCGGTTGGCCCGGTAGGACCGATTTCCGAAGTCATAACTTCCAGAACGTTTTCCATTTTGTTTTTCAGAAAGATCTGCATCTGCATCAGTACATTAACTAAGGACTCCACGCTTTTATTAACAGACAGGATTTCTTCCACAGAAGCACAGTTTCCGGTTTTGTTCTGCAATTCATTTATTACATATTGTATTTTTTCACCTTCCGCATTGATAATATGGCTTAACCCCACTTCTTCCAGTGCGATGGAAGCAAGTATCATGTTCAAAGCTTTATCCCTTGTAATATCCGGGCTAATAACCGGAAAATTTGGAATAGACATCAGGAAACTCCTTTCTCCTCATTTTTTTGCTGGGAAGCCACTTTGCCTTGCAGATATACCTGGTTTTTCTTTGCAGAGAGAGAATCAGGCTTTTCTTCTAATGCTCTGGTATTGAATTTTAATGCTTTTGCATAATCACCTAACCGGTCATAACAGACAGCACATTCTATCAGAGGGACATAGGACCAGCTGTCATGCTGCAGAAAACCCCAGCACTGTTCCGGCTTTTTTAAAGAGAATATTAATTCGAACCAAAAGGCGGCAGTTATATAGTCGTTTTTTTCCTGATAATAATATCCTATCTGGCAGCATGTTTCGGCTCTTGGTGTGCTATAGATAAAACTCCTGAACAGGCAGGCCAAGGCACGCTTATCCTGCTTCAGCTTAAGATAACATTTGGCAAGTTCGCTGCAGGCACTGATATTGTCTTCTATCCAGCCCATGTCGGTATCTAAAAACAATTCGAACTGAGTGATAGCTTCTTTAAATCTTTCGTGGTCTTTTAATTCTCTGGCATAATAAAAGATTCCCCTGGGAGATAAAAATTCCCTGTTTTTTATTCTATTCTCATAAATCTTTAAATTTCTGTCACTGCTGCTTTCTTTCGGCGGTTTCCCATGGGTGATATAAATGTCGGTTTCCAGAATTGGCCCGGTAGTTAACATATATTCATGAACAGGCTCATGCCATCTGAATTTACTTTCTCTTTTTGTCATCCGTTCCCTGTAATACGAAAAAACAACATTCCCCTGTAAATCCAGACCGGTTGCATATTTCATCATAACAGTATTAATCTCCGGATCTATGGTTTCTTTTAGCTTAATAAGTTTTCTCCGATCTTCAGGCAGCAAAAAATCATCCGCATCCATCCAAAGAATATAATCCATAGTAGCAAAATCATAGGAAAAATTCCGGGCAGCAGAAAAGTCATCTATCCATTTAAAATCATAGATTTTGTCCGTATAAAGAGAACAGATGTCCTTTGTCCGGTCGGTGGAACCGGTATCAACAATTATGATTTCATCCACCGCACCGAGTATGGAGTTTAGGCATCTCTTTATGTTATTTTCTTCATTTTTTACAATCATGGCTAAACTGATAGTAATCATTAATAATTCTCCGGTTATTTACATATTTATTATTATATTATATTATATGGAATTAAATCTTCTAAGTGATTTATATAACTAGATGTTCTACAATAATATTATAGGAACAATTGACAGAATAGAACATAAAATGTATAAATCCAATAAGTTTAAAGGATGGATTATGCCCACTTTAAGTCTATGTATGATAGTAAAAAATGAAGAAGAATATATTAAGGCAGCTTTGGAAAGTGCAAAAACTGTTGTTGATGAAATTATTATTCTTGATACCGGCTCTACGGATAGGACAAAGTTTATCTGTTCAGATTATACCGATAAAATTTATGAAACAGAGTGGAAGGACGATTTCGGCGATGCCCGCAATAAGTGTATTGAAAAGGCATCCGGAGACTGGGTCTTATGGCTGGATGCCGATGAAAGAATATTAATAAAGAATGAGACTGCTTTTAAAGAGCTGCTGCTAAAAGAGGACAGTAATGTGTTTTCAGTGAAACTGCTGCATTTGACTGATTCAGAAAGCGAAGAAGAAAAAAAATACTTTATATCCTATCACAACAGACTGTTCAGAAGAACGGGAAACTTCTTTTTTAAGGGGAGTATTCATGAAAAATTGGTTATAGAACCGGGCATTGCACCGAAATCAGATAATGCAGGAAATTGTGTGGAAATCATTCACTATGGATATGGCAGAAAGAACATGAAGGAGAAGGCGTTAAGAAATCTGAACATCTGCCTGGAAGAAAAAAGGAAAGATGCAGATGACCCATGGCTGGACTATTTTATTGCCTGTGAATTATTCCGGCTGGGAGATATAAAAGATGCATTGGAGCTTGTGAATCAAGCAATCATAGGCTTTTTATCCAAAAGTAAAATGCCTCCGTCACTTTTATATAAACTGAAATATGACATATTGATTGATAACGGGAAGCCCGAAACTGTCTGTGAGGGCCTGGAAAAAGTTATCAATCTGTATAAAGATTATGTTGAACTCCATTTTTATCATGGAATATCTCTTCTGCAGCTAGACAGATATGAGGCGGCTATAAGAGAATTTTCCTATTGTGTTCTGCTTGGCGAGGAGGATGGGGAGTATCTTATCCGCTGCGGCAGTGGAAGTTTTCTGGCGTACTATTACATGGGAGAAGCATATGCAAAGTCAGGGGATAAAGAGAATGCCTGTGAGGCTTTTAGGCAGGCTCTGTTATATCATCCCGGTTTTAACGAAGCCCAAAGGAAATTAGAAGAGCTAAAGATATAATTAGGGGTAAAAAAGGAGTGGAGTATATGTCACAGCCGAGTTTTCCTTCCATTAGTCCGGCTTTTACAAGGGAAGATGTAATCAATCAGATTCTGTCTTCAATTGCTATGGAAGAATTAGGATTAAGCCATATTATTAATACAGAAGGTGAAAAGCTTCAATATATTATCGGAACTCTTCCAGGAATCTCCGGACCGGGAGCAACCGTTGAAGATGTCCTGGCAGCCAATGACAGTGTTCGTAATATGATTGATGCCATATCCCAGAGTCAGCTGCTGTATAAGAACAAGATGCAAAATGCCCTGGCATCTTCTGAAATGCAGGGACCGACAGGGGCGACAGGACCAACGGGAGCCACAGGACCCGCAGGCGGACCCACAGGGCCTACAGGAGCCACGGGGGCTACGGGAGCCACGGGAGCCACAGGTCCAACGGGAGCCACAGGTGACACAGGTCCCGCAGGAGCCACGGGAGCAACAGGAGCCGCAGGCCCTGCAGGAGCAACAGGAGCTACGGGCCCCACAGGAGGAACGGGAGCCGCTGGTGCAGTGGGAGCCGCAGGAGCCACAGGAGCTACGGGAGCCACAGGTCCCTTAGGACCTACGGGAAGTGTAGGACCGACGGGAGCAACAGGAGCAACAGGAGCAACAGGGGCTACGGGAGCAACAGGAGCAACAGGAGCAACAGGCCCCACAGGAGCTACAGGGGCCACCGGTACCAATGTAACAAGTACGGCAGGATTTGCTGCTAATACAGCAGGTACCAGCATATCTGTATCAGTGGCAGGTACTTTAGTAACGCTTCCAAGTGCTCAGATACTGCCTGTTGATATTACAGTAAATGGAACTAATGACACTTTTACACTTGCTACAGCAGGCCGTTACAGGCTTTCCTATAATGTTAATACTACTGCTGCACTGCTGCTTGGAACAAGATTATTAATTAATGGCACAGCGCTGTTACAGTCCACAATAACGCCTGTACTGAGCTTATCGAGCTTTTCTGCCGAGGTATTACTGGATGTTACAGCAGGAACAACAGTATCATTGCAGATGTTTGGATTGCTGGCAACAGCCGTATTATTGCCCGGTTCAGCAGGAGCATCTTTAATGATGGTTCGGTTGAGTTAGGGGGGAGCAATTATGTCGCAGGCAAGTTTTCCTATTATTGATCCACCGCTCACCAGAGCAGATTCTATTAATCAGATACTGGCATCCATTGCTATGGAAGAATTAGGGATGAGTCATATCCTTAATGCCGAAGGCGAAAAGATGCAGTTTGTACTGGGGACATTACCGGGATTATCAGGCGGAAGTGCAACCTATGATGATGTGATAAATGTAAATGCAAGTGTGGAAGCAATGTTAAATTCGTCACTTGAAAACCAGCTTATGCTAAATTCCAAGATGTCTTTAGCTATGAATGCACCAATAATACCCGGAGCCACGGGAGCCACAGGGCCCACGGGAGCCACCGGACCGGCAACTGGAGCCACAGGAGTTACAGGCTCTACAGGAGCTACCGGACCTGATGGTCCGGCAGGAGCTACAGGGCCTTTGGGAGCCGCGGGAGCAACAGGTGTCACGGGAGCCATTGGAGTAGCAGGAGCTACGGGAGCTACAGGTCCTACAGGAGCCACGGGAGCCACGGGAGCCGCCGGAGCCACGGGAGCTGCCGGAGCAGTCGGAGCCATTGGAGCTACAGGTCCCTCAGGCCCTACGGGAGCCACGGGAGCCGCCGGAGTAACGGGCGTTACAGGAACCACAGGAGTCACGGGAGCCACAGGGGCCACGGGAGCCACAGGTTCGACAGGTCCTACGGGAGCACTGGGGCCGAATCCTACTGCAACAGCAGGATTTGCAGCTAACACTTCAGGTGCTGTCATTACAGTAATATTAGGAGGAACCCTGGTACCGCTGCCTAATGCACAGTTATTGTCCGCTGACATCACAGTAAATGGTGCCAACACAATTTTTACGGTCAATACCTTTGGCAGATACCGTATATCCTATCATGTGAATACGACCTTATCGCTTTTAGTAAGCAGCAGACTGCTGATTAACGGAGCTGCCAATACGGCTTCCACAATCTCTCCTGTAATTTCAGCTTCACAGTTCTACAATGAAATTGAACTTGACCTGGGAGTAGGGGCTACCGTATCCTTACAGCTGTTTGGCTTACTCGGAGCTGCAACGTTAATTAACAATGGTGAAGGCGCAAGTTTAATGATTATACGTTTAAGCTGATGAATATTTTATAAAAGGCATATCTTTGGTCATTTTCTTACAAAATGGAAATAAACCAAAGATGTGTCTTTTATTTTTTGGTTGGTAGTGGTATTATGAATAACAGGTTATTACACTGAGGTGTTGTTAAATATGGAAATAATGTGTATAATTTAAAAGATAAGTTTATTTTAGGAGGTCATTCAGAGTGACAGAGGAATATTCACCGAAGAAAATTGAGAAAAAGTGGCAGGAAATCTGGAAAGAAGAGAGTGCTTTCAGAACAGGAATTGACAAATCAAAGCCTAAGTACTATGCCCTAGTTGAGTTTCCTTATCCATCAGGACAGGGACTTCACGTTGGACATCCAAGACCCTATACGGCTCTTGATATCATTGCCAGAAAAAGAAGACTGGAAGGCTACAATGTGCTATATCCGATGGGATGGGATGCTTTCGGACTTCCTACGGAAAACTATGCAATTAAAAATAAAATCCATCCGCGAATCGTAACGGAGAATAACATAAAGCATTTTAAAGAACAGCTGGAGTCCCTTGGTTATTCCTTTGACTGGGACAGAGAGATAAACACGACGGATACGGGTTATTATAAGTGGACTCAATGGATTTTCTTGAAATTATTTGAAAAAGGACTGGCTTATAAGGCAGAGATGCCTATAAACTGGTGTACTTCCTGCCAGGTAGGACTTGCCAATGAAGAGGTAGTAAACGGCGTATGTGAACGCTGCGGCAGCGAAGTTGTCCATAAAGTTAAGAGCCAGTGGATGTTAAAGATTACGGCTTATGCGGACCGTTTAATCGATGACCTTGATTTGGTGGACTATGCGGACCGCATCAAGAATCAGCAGAAGAACTGGATAGGACGCTCGGAAGGTGCGGAAATTGATTTTAAATTAAGCGGTAAGGAAGAGACCTTAAAAATCTTTACCACAAGACCGGATACCCTTTTTGGTGCGACTTACATGGTTATTTCACCGGAACACGGTTTACTGGATAAATATAAGAGTGATATCACAAATTGGGAGGAAATCACTGCTTACAGAGAAGCGGCGGCAAAGAAATCCGATTTTGAAAGGGCAGAGCTTGCCAAGGAAAAAACAGGTGTTGAGATTCAGGGCGTAGCTGCCGTTAATCCTGTGACCGGCAAGGAGGTTCCCATCTGGATATCCGATTATGTATTAATGACCTATGGTACCGGTGCCATCATGGCAGTACCCGCTCATGATACCAGAGACTGGGAATTTGCCAAGAAATTCGGTCTTCCGATCATTCCTGTTATTGAAGGCGGCAATGTGGAGGAAGAGGCCTTTACAGATTATAACGGAAAGCTGATTAATTCTGAATTCCTTAACGGATTGTATGTGACTGAAGCAAAGAAGCGTATGACAGAATGGATTGAGGAAAAAGGAATCGGTAAGAAAACCGTGAACTTTAAATTAAGAGACTGGGTATTCTCAAGACAAAGATATTGGGGCGAGCCGATTCCCTTAGTACATTGCGATAAGTGCGGATATGTTCCCGTTCCTGAAAGTGAACTGCCTTTACTGCTTCCCGAAACAGAAAGCTATGAACCGGGAGAGAACGGAGAATCTCCGATAGCCAGAATGACAGACTGGGTTGAAACTACCTGTCCTCACTGTGGCGGACATGCCCACAGAGAGACGGACACCATGCCTCAATGGGCCGGTTCCTCCTGGTATTTCCTGCGTTATATCGATCCTCATAATACGGAAGCCTTTGCTTCTAAGGAAGCCTTGGATTACTGGCTGCCGGTAGATTGGTATAACGGCGGTATGGAGCATACGACTCTGCACCTTCTTTACTCCAGGTTCTGGCATAAGGTCCTTTATGATTTAGGCTATGTCAGCGAGCCGGAGCCTTACAGGAAGAGAACTTCTCACGGTATGATTCTTGGTGAGAACGGCGAAAAAATGTCCAAATCCAGAGGAAATGTAATCAATCCGGATGATATCGTAAATGAATTCGGTGCGGATACCTTACGTACCTATGAAATGTTTATCGGAGCCTTTGAGTTAAGCGCAGCATGGTCTAATGACGGTGTAAAGGGCTGCAGACGTTTTCTTGACAGAGTATGGAAGCTTCAGGATATACTCACAGAAGAAAGCGGTTATTCCAGGGAATTGGAAGTTAAGATGCATCAGACCATAAAGAAGGTCAGCCTGGACTTTGAAGGACTCAAATTCAATACCGCAATTGCTGCTTTAATGTCCTTAATTAATGATTTTAATAAGCAGGGCAAGGTTACCAGAGATGAGTACAGAACTTTCCTGATACTGTTAAATCCGGTAGCACCTCATATGACAGAAGAGCTTTGGAGTCTTGCAGGCTTTGAAGGCAGACTTTATAAAGTTTCCTGGCCCGTATGGGAAGAGGAAAAGACTATAGAGAATCAGGTTGAGATAGCAGTGCAGGTCAACGGTAAGTTAAAAGCCACCGTACTGATTGGCAGAGGGGAAGAGCAGGAGTCCGTAAAAGATAAAGTGATGAATACGGAAGCCGTTAAGCAACTCCTGGAAGGCAAGTCTATTGTAAAAGAGATTTATGTAAAAGACAAGATTTATAATATTGTAGTACGTTAGCAAAATACTAAGCACTTTTGCTTTCTATATTAGGCAGTTTCACAGGTGAACCTGTGAAATAGAAGAATGCTGGTATATAAAACAGTATTTGTGGGGAAAATGCCTGTGAACTTAAAATGGGCAAAACTGTAGGAGGTCACATGAAGAAGGTTTTAATTGCTGACGATGCCATATTTATGAGAAAAGTACTGGGAGATATGCTGAGAAAGAACGGTTATGAAGTCGTAGGGGAAGCCTCCAATGGCAGAGAAGCCGTAGAACAATATCTTCTGGTAAAGCCTGAGTTTGTGACTATGGACGTTACCATGCCGGGTATGGACGGACTGGAAGCCCTTAAGGTAATTAAGAATATTGATAAGAACTGTAAAGTTCTGATGGTTTCGGCTATGGGACAGGAAGCTGTGATAATGGACTGTATCCGCGCCGGAGCCAAGGGATTTATAGTAAAGCCCTTCAGTGAAGGTGATGTGCTGGAACAGGTGAAGAAGCTTAATTTTCTCTAATGATTGTATCGTAAAAATATTTATATAAAAGGCTTAAGGAAACAATAAGTTGTTTTCTTAAGCCTTATTCTTAGTTATATAAGTATTGGGTAAAGAGCGGAGCCGCATCAGGTGATTTCGTGAAGCCAGTGTTTTACCTGAGCCTTGATTTTTTCTCGTTCTTCCTTACCGGGGTCTGTAAATGTAATTGTACCGATAATTTGATTATCACTTAGAAGGGACTTTAACTTCTCAAAACATTTCTCGGCACCGCCTCCGGCATGGCAGGCGAAGAGAGCTATTTTCTTGCCCTTTATGGATACTTTTTCAAGGAATGAAGCAATGGGGGGTGTAAAGGAGCTTGCCCATATGGGAGTGCCAATAAATACTGCATCATATTCGTCTATGTCGGGAAATTCGTTGGTAAGAGCTGGTTTCTCATGAAATAAAACGCTTTTACCGCCCCAGAGGAATTTGGTAAAACCCCCTTTGGGAATTTCCTTGTCCGGCTTTAACTCTATGCATTCAGAATCTAATTCCTCTGCAAGGATGTCTGCAATGATTTTCGTGTTTCCTTCAAGTGAATAGAAAACAATTAATGTTTTCATCATTTGCTCCTTTCTAAGCGTTTAGAGATTATGGCATAGGTCATAGTGCCTATTGCTATCTTAAAGCATAATGGAATGTTTGTCAAGTTTATGTTAATTTGTGGAATGTTTTGTGGCAGCGGCAAAATAGTTTATGGGGACGTACGATGGCCAGAAGGATTGCCTGGAAGTTTTGTTCCTCGGGAACCCATACGCCACTAAAGCAGCAGAAAATGTAACCGGCAGGGAAATCAGTGCCAAACTCGCTGTAACAGATTTGGGTGCGGTAATTTCTTGCGCTCAAACAGTGGCACGGATTTCCCTGGTCACATTTCCTGCTGCTTAAGTGTCATAAGGGACCCCTCGAGACAAAACTTCCAAGCAATCCTCCTGGCCATCTGTCTATCGCTATAATCTGGTTTATGCATTAGCAGTAGTGAACAGTGTATTTAAGCTGTGCAGATTACGGGATGTATGCTATAATATTTTAAGTGATTTATAATTCCTATAGGATTTAGTATATACAGATAATACAGGAGGATTGCCATATGAGCGGAATTTATATTATTGGAGGCGGTGCGTCCGGACTTTTTGCCGCTATATGGGCTGCGAGGCGGAATAGAAAAGTAACGGTGATTGAGCATAAGGATAAACCGGGGAAGAAGATTCTTGCGACGGGTAACGGAAAATGTAATTATACAAATCTTGTACAGGAGACGGAATGTTACAGGAGCGATAATCCTGCTTTTGCGCCGGAAGTGTTAAAGAGTTTTGATGTGAAGAAGACCATAGATTTCTTTCAGGAGATTGGGGTCTATCCTCATGAGAGAAACGGATATCTGTATCCGAATTCCGGACAGGCTTCTTCTGTCTTGGAAGTATTGCTATTGGAGGCGGAACGTCTGCAGGTGAAGATAGAATGCGGGACCCATGTGAAAAGTATAAATCGGAACCTTACTATTTTCACGGATAAGGGTGAGTTTCAGGCAGACAGGGTGCTTTTAGCCGCAGGGGGTATGGCGAACCCGGCACTTGGTTCCGACGGAAGCGGTCTTCAATTGGCAAGTGCTCTGGGACACCGGATTATTAAACCGCTGCCGGCATTGGTCCAGTTAAGAGCAAAAGATAAATATTTTAAGACTCTCTCAGGTGTGCGGACGGAAGCAGAGGTAAGCCTCTATACCGGAAGGAAGCTCCTTGCAAAGGAAAAAGGGGAAATACTCTTTGCCGATTATGGGGTATCAGGTATTCCGGTGATGCAGGTAAGCCGATATGCCGCGAAGGCTTTAAGTGAAGGGAAGGAAGTGTTTCTGGTTCTTGATTTCTTTCCGGCTCTTTCAAAAGACGAAATAAAAAATATTCTTGCGGGCAGATT
The DNA here is from genome assembly GCA_023450835.1 of Bacillota bacterium. Taxonomy (GTDB): domain Bacteria; phylum Bacillota; class Clostridia; order Lachnospirales; family Lachnospiraceae; genus Anaerocolumna. The sequence continues at coordinate 19,053 of JAEXGM010000005.1, forward strand.
AAACAGGAATCCCAGGGAAACAATTGAAGAAGCATTTATCGGGTTCCTGAACAAAAAATTAGCTTACACTGCCTTAAGGGAATCAAAAGTGGATGTAAGTCTTACTTTGGGACAATTAAGAGAAGAACAGCTCGAAAGGCTCGCCTTAAGGTTAAAGGAATGGAAGATTTCCATATCAGAGACCAATTCCTTTGAACAGGCTCAGGTGACTGCGGGAGGAGTTGATACCCTGCAGATAGACCCGTCCACGATGGAATCAAAGCTGGTGAAGGGACTGTTCTTTGCAGGAGAAATCGTAGATGTGGATGGTACCTGCGGCGGATATAATCTGCAGTGGGCATGGTCCAGCGGGTTTGCAGCCGGTAATAATTTATAAATAAGAAAAGAGGTAACTTGTGTTACAAATATCCCAGTTAAAACTTAAAGTGGAGCAGTCAGAGAAAGATTTATATAAACTGGCAGCCAAGACCTTAAAAATAAAGGAAGAAGAAATAAAAAAGCTTGTAATCACCAGGAAATCCGTAGATGCAAGAAAAGAAGATGTCTGCTATGTATATCAGATTGAGGTCTTAGTGGAGGATGAGGAGAAAAAAGCTGCCAGATTAAAGAATGTTAATGTAACCATAGCAAAAAAGAATACTTACCAATATAAACCCATAGGGGAAGAGAAACTTAAAGGGAGACCCGTTATAGCCGGTTTTGGTCCGGCGGGCTTGTTTTGCGGGCTTTTGCTGGCACGCCATGGTTACCGCCCTATTATTATAGAGCGCGGAGAAGAGGTTGAAAAAAGAGTAGCCAGTGTAGAGGATTTCTGGAAGAGCGGTAAGCTGAATACCGGGTCCAATGTACAGTTTGGAGAAGGCGGAGCCGGTACCTTTTCAGATGGTAAACTAAATACCATGATAAAAGACCAGTTCGGCAGAAATCATTTCGTTTTACAGGTGTTGGCGGAACATGGCGCACCGGAAGAGATTCTTTATCTGAATAAGCCCCATATCGGGACGGATAAGTTAAGGGATGTTGTAAGAGCAATCAGAAAAGAGATAATATCTCTTGGAGGTGAGGTTCGTTTTCAGACCTGCCTGACGGATATTCTGACAAAAGACGGGCAGGTTACGGGAATTGAACTAAACCATAATGAAATACTTGAATGCAGTGTCTTAGTGCTGGCTCTTGGACACAGTGCCAGAGATACCTTTAAGCTGCTGCATGAAAAGGGGATGAAGCTTACGCCAAAGTCCTTTGCCATCGGACTTCGTATGGAACATCCCCAGGAATTAATAAGCAGGAATCAGTATGGAAGCCGTTATGATAAACTCCCTCCTGCCGATTATAAATTGACTCATAACGCTGTAAATGGCAGAGGGATTTATTCTTTTTGCATGTGTCCGGGCGGTTTTGTGGTCAATGCCTCTTCCGAAGAAGGTCATATTGCTGTTAATGGAATGAGTAATCATGCCAGAAATGAGAAAAATGCCAACAGTGCCCTGATTGTTACTGTAACACCGGAGGATTACTTTAAGGAGACCGGTATGGACAATAATCCTCTTGCAGGAGTTGAGTTCCAAAGAATCTGGGAGGCCAAAGCATATGAGACAGGAAAGGGAGCGGTGCCGGTCCAGCTCTACGGTGATTTTAAAAACAATAGAGCCAGTAACGGTTTTGGAGCGGTAACGCCTAATCTGAAGGGCAGCTACAGCCTTTCTAATTTAAGAGAATGTCTGCCCGATTATGTATCAACCGCACTGGTAGATGGCATTGAGAACTTTGAGAGAAAAATTAAGGGATACTCAAAAGAAGAGATGATCTTATCCGGTGTGGAAACAAGAACTTCTTCCCCTATCCGTATGGAGAGGGATGAATACTTTGAAGCCAGTATAGCCGGAATCTATCCTTGCGGTGAAGGAGCCGGTTACGCAGGAGGCATTACCTCCGCCGCAGTGGACGGAATTAAGGTATTTGAAGCTATCGCGTCAAAATATAAGAATCCAATATTTACAGAAAATCTGAAATAAGTTAGAATAGATGTAATTTTACTGCAATCCTTCGAAGGATTGCAAAATTTGAAGGATTGCAAAAGCCCTTAATAGGGCAGGAGAGGAAGATTGGATGTCAGGCAGAGAGCAGTTAAAGGATAAGAAGCGTATAGTTATTAAAATAGGTTCATCCTCCTTGACCCATCAGGAGACCGGAAGGATTAACCTCACAAAGATGGAAAAACTGGTACGAATATTAACTGATTTAAGAAATCAGGGAAAAGATGTGATTTTGGTATCTTCCGGTGCAATAGCGGTCGGAAAGGAAACTCTCGGTATCAGAAATCGCCCTAACGAAAAGGCTGTGAAGCAGGCCTGTGCCGCGGTGGGCCAGGCAAGATTAATGATGGTGTACCAGAAGTTATTTGCGGAATACAACCAGGTCCCTGCACAGATATTAATGACAAAGTATACTATGATTAATGATATCAGCAGGGAAAATGCCCAAAATACCTTTCATGAACTCTTTGATATGGGTGTTATACCTATTGTTAATGAGAATGATACTGTTACTACAGATGAAATTGAATTTGGTGACAATGATACCCTGTCAGCCATTGTAACCGCGCTTATTAATGCGGATTTACTGATTCTGCTTTCTGACATTGACGGGCTGTATACCGATGACCCAAGACAGAATGAGAATGCGGAATTCATTGATTGTGTGGAGCATATAGATGAACGGCTGAGCAGCATGGCAAAAGATTCTTCTTCCCTTGTGGGAACAGGAGGGATGGCTACAAAGATCAGTGCCGCGAAGATAGCAACTGCCTCCGGAGCAGATATGGTCATTGCCAATGGAGAAGAGGTAGAAATTATCCATTCAATTATGACAGGGGATAAAAAAGGAACTTTCTTTTTGGCGCAAAAGGATGAAAATTTTAAACTGCTTGATTATATCAGCACGGAGCAGTACTCGAACAAAGCATAATAAAAGGAGCATACATGGAAGAATCAAGGCTGGCAAGAATAAATCAATTATATAAAAAGTCTCAGGAAGAAGGTCTGACGGAAGAAGAAAAAGCGGAGCAGGCAGAACTTCGAAGCGAGTATATACAGTCTGTCAGAAATAATTTAAGGGGGACGCTTAACAATATATCCTTATTAAACCCGGATGGTACGGTGACAGAGTTATCTAAAAAGGAAAAAAATTAATGACAAAAGATGAAATAAGGCAGGAAATCAAGCAGCGGAAAGAAATGCTGACCCACGACCAGATAATAAAAAAGAGCGAGATTATTGTACAGCACTTTACTGCGTTATCTGAATATGATAATTGCAGTCAGCTTATACTTTACGCTTCCTTTAATCAGGAGGTAAATACACTGCCTTTAATCAATCAGGCATTAAGGGATGGCAAGAAAGTAGCTTTACCGAAAGTAATGGGAAAGGATATTGAATTCTTTTACATTACGGCTTTTTCTGAGACTGCCATAAGCACCATGGGAATACCGGAACCGGATACTTTGAAAAAAATTGAGCTTATATCAGACCGTACCAATCTAATACTGGTACCCGGCCTGGCATTTGATAGAACGGGGAATCGTATTGGCTACGGTAAGAGTTACTATGATGCTTATTTTACCGGCAAATCCGGCAAGGCAGACTTTCTAAAAATTGCTTTTGCATATGATTTTCAGGTTTATGACAGTATTCCTGTTGAAAGTCATGATGTGAAGATAGATTGGTTAATAACGGAAAATTATTCAGAGAAAGTAATTTAAGAGCCGGATTATCATGCGTTAGGGTAGGGGGATACTTTAATAATTGCTTATTAAAGGCAATTGAATGGAAGGGAAGGGTGATGACATGGAACTACTGGAAATTGGGCAAAGAGCAAAAAAGGCAGCGGCTGTTTTGAACACTCTGAGTCAGGAGAAAAAGATTGAAGGGTTACATGCTGCTTCTTACGCATTGAAAAATCGCAAGGATGATATTCTCCTGGCGAATCAGGAAGATGTAAAAAAGGCGAAAGCAAATGGTATGTCAGAAGCTTTGGTTGACAGGCTTACTTTAAGTGCGGCAAGAATTGATGCTATGGCCGAGGGGCTTATGGAGATTTCATCTTTGGAAGACCCCATAGGAGAAGTAATATCAATGAAGGAGAGACCTAACGGACTGGTAATTGGACAAAAAAGGGTTCCAATGGGTGTCATCGGCATCATTTATGAATCCAGGCCTAACGTTACGGCAGATGCTTTCGGTTTATGTTTTAAGACCAGTAACGCGGTAATATTAAAAGGAGGCAGTGATGCTCTCCGGTCTAATATTGCAATCGTAAAGACTATCCGAGAGGCGCTTACCTCCTGTGACATAACGGAGGATGCCATCCAGTTAGTGGAAGACACCAGCAGAGAGACTGCCAAAGAACTGATGCGTTTGAATAAGTACATTAATCTGCTGATACCAAGGGGCGGAGCAGGTCTGATAAAGACAGTTGTGGAAAACAGTACAATTCCGGTGATTGAAACAGGAACCGGTAATTGTCATGTCTATGTGGATGAATCGGCTGATTTTGATATGGCACTGCGTATTATCCACAATGCCAAGACCCAAAGACTTGGGGTATGCAATGCCTGTGAATCTCTTGTAGTACACAGCAGTGTCATGGATACCTTTCTTCCTTTATTATATAAAATGTTAACGGATAACCAGGTAGTAATCAGAGCAGATGAAAGAGCCAGGGCAGTTTGTCCGGACATGGAAGCGGCTACGGAAGAAGATTACGGAACCGAATATCTGGACCGTTTGATTTCTTTAAAAATTGTGGACTCCATAGAGGAGGCTATTGAGCACATAAATCAGTATAATACAGGACATTCCGAGTCCATTATTACAAAAGATTATAATAATTCTATGAAATTCTTAAATGAAATTGATGCGGCAGCTGTGTATGTAAACGCATCCACCCGTTTTACGGACGGAGGCGAATTCGGATTTGGGGCGGAAATCGGTATCAGTACTCAAAAACTTCATGCCAGAGGCCCTATGGGACTTCTCGCCTTAACTTCAACTAAATACATTATTTTCGGAAACGGTCAGATAAGGCCTTAACTAGTATAGAATGACATAAAGTAAAATGTGAAAGTGGGACAGATGAGAAGGCTTGAAAGACTGTTGAATAAGTGCAGGAAATTAAGAGAACCGGGAGCGGGGACTGCTCAGGAGTATAACGATAGCCTCAGGCAGTTAGGCTATCATATGTTAGAACTTTATCTTCAAGGTAAAGTCAGCGTAGAAGATGATATTTTACATGCAGCGGCGGCAGCTGACCAGCTAAATATCAGTGGATTTATCAAGGAAGCAGGAAAATACTTCATCTATAAGAAAGACACTGAAGAAGAAACAAAGTTTACGGAAGCGATTGCTTCCTGCCTTACAGATTTATACAATATATTTGTGGAGTCTGAGAATGGATACCATGTGAGTTATTATTACTATAGAGGAGACAATAAGCCCCAGGGGGTACCTGGGGCTTTGTCAGATTTGATGCTGAAAATAATCGGCATATGCTATGAATATGAAATCGATATTGAAACAGTCATGATAGAGAAATATGAGCTTTGCAAAAAAGGTATTTGAGTTAAGTAATAACGGGACCTGCCTCGTGACATTGTACTCTAAGTGTTGTAATTTCAGCTTGTATAAGATATAATTTTATGATGCAGTACCTAATAAATTGTATTTTGAAAGTAGAGAATAGAAAATGAGCAGTTTACTTATGAATCTTGATGAGATAGATTTGGACGGCAAGGAGCCTCTTACAGAACCCGAACGCCAGTATTATTTTATGGCAAAGTGCAGACAGTGGGTCAGACGCAAAGAAATCGAACTAAACAGAGCATTGACCTTTTCGGTAGTTACCTTTGGCTGCCAGATGAATGCGAAGGATTCAGAAAAGCTTGCCGGTATCCTTGAGAAAATCGGATATGTACAGGTAGAAGGAGAGGAAGCTGATTTTGTTGTTTACAACACCTGTACGGTAAGAGAGAATGCCAATACCAGAGTTTATGGAAGACTGGGTTATCTTAACGGCCTGAAAAGGAAGAACCCGAATATGATGGTCGCTCTCTGCGGCTGTATGATGCAGGAAGATGCTGTAGTCGATAAAATCAAGAAAAGCTACCGCTTTGTGGATATGATATTTGGTACCCACAATATCTTTAAGATGGCAGAGCTTATGGATACCAGGTTAAACTCAAAAACTATGATAATTGATATCTGGAAAGATACCAATCTGATTGTAGAGGACCTGCCCAGCGAGAGAAAATACTCCTTTAAGGCAGGCGTTAACATTATGTACGGCTGCAATAATTTCTGCAGCTATTGTATCGTACCCTATGTACGGGGAAGGGAAAGAAGCAGAAATCCTGAAGATATCATAAGAGAAGTCAGGGAATTAGTAGCGGACGGCGTAATTGAGATAATGCTTTTAGGACAGAATGTGAATTCCTATGGAAAGAACCTGAACGAACCGATAAGCTTTGCAGGACTTTTACAGCAGCTGGAGCAGATAGAAGGACTTAAGAGAATCCGCTTTATGACTTCCCATCCGAAGGACTTATCGGATGAATTAATAGAAGTGATGAAGAATTCCAAAAAGATATGCAGACATCTGCACCTTCCGGTACAATCCGGAAGCACGGAAGTCTTAAAGAAAATGAATCGGAACTATACCAAGGAATCTTATCTCACGGTAGCTGAGAAAATTAAGGCGGCTATGCCGGATATTTCACTTACTACGGATATTATTGTGGGATTTCCCGGTGAGACAGAAGAAGATTTCCTTGAAACTCTTGATGTTGTGAAGAAAGTCCGTTATGACAGTGCCTATACCTTCCTGTATTCCAAACGTTCGGGAACACCGGCTTGCGTAATGGAAAACCAGGTGGAAGATGCCGTGGCAAAGGAACGTTTTGACAGACTTTTAAAGACGGTCCAGGAAATCGCAGGAGAACTGACCGGCAAGCTGGAAGGCATGGTGGAAGAAGTTCTGGTAGAAGAGGTCAATACCCAGGATTCCTCGTTGTTAACGGGAAGATTAAGCAATAATACATTGGTGCACTTTAAAGGAAGTGAGACCCTCATCGGCAAATTAGTTTCTGTTAAATTATCACAGTGCAAAGGCTTCTATTATTTTGGAGAATTAATACAGGATTGATAGGATTTTCTGCCTTGTTTGAATCGTGTAACTTTTAGTATTTCTTTTGATTATTTTCGTTGAAATTTGACATAATGCATAAAAATTTAATGGGGATACTTGACATTGTCATGAAAACAGTATAAAATTTATATGTTGTATATTTGTACAATGAAAATTCAATAAGGAGGTGCTCCAGTGCCGGTTATACAAATAGTTATATCTGTAATAATAACCCTGGCCATCGCTGTTCCTCTTGTCTGGAAGCTTGCTGTTTCCTACCATGTAAAGGTCGTAGATGCTAAAATTGGCTCTGCGGAAGAAAAAGCAAGGGAAATCATAGATGAAGCTTTAAAAACAGCTGAAACTAAGAAAAGAGAAGCCTTACTCGAAGCAAAAGAAGAGTCCTTAAGGACTAAGAATGAGTTAGAGAAGGAGACTAAGGAAAGACGAGCAGAAGTTCAACGATATGAGAAAAGGGTTCTGTCAAAGGAAGAGACCCTAGACAGAAAGATCGAAGCACTTGAGAAGAAAGAATCCAGACTTTCCGCAAAAGAAGCTGAACTTGATAAAATCAAGGCAGAAGCAGAAACGCTTCATGCACAGCAGCTGCAGGAACTGGAGAAAATTTCAGGACTTACCTCCGAACAAGCGAAAGAATATCTTTTAAAAACAGTTGAAGACGAAGTTAAACATGAAACTGCAATGTTAGTTAAGGAACTTGAAAGCAAAGCAAAAGAAGAAGCAGACAAAAAAGCAAAGGACTATGTTGTTACCGCTATTCAGAAATGCGCAGCAGATCATGTTGCGGAAACTACTATATCCGTTGTACAGCTTCCAAATGACGAGATGAAAGGAAGGATAATAGGAAGGGAAGGAAGAAATATCCGTACCCTGGAAACCCTTACAGGAGTAGATCTTATTATAGATGATACCCCAGAGGCTGTTATTTTATCCGGTTTCGATCCTATCAGAAGAGAAGTGGCAAGAATTGCCCTTGAAAAGCTGATTGTAGATGGAAGAATTCATCCTGCCAGAATTGAAGAGATGGTGGAAAAGGCTCAAAAGGAAGTTGAAGTCATGATTCGTGAAGAAGGTGAAGCGGCAACTTTAGAAGTTGGTGTTCATGGAATTCATCCGGAGCTTGTCAGACTTCTCGGTAAGATGAAGTTCCGTACAAGTTATGGACAAAATGCTTTAAAACATTCGATTGAAGTAGCTCAGTTATCCGGATTACTTGCCGGAGAGATAGGCGTAGATATCAGAATGGCAAAGAGAGCCGGATTACTGCATGATATTGGTAAATCTGTTGACCATGAGATGGAAGGCTCACATATTCAAATCGGTGTTGATTTGTGCAGAAAGTATAAGGAATCAGCGATTGTAATTAATGCGGTGGAATCACATCACGGTGATGTGGAACCGGAATCCCTGATTGCATGCATTGTACAGGCTGCGGACACCATTTCAGCTGCGAGACCAGGTGCTAGAAGAGAAACGTTAGAAACATACACAAACAGATTGAAACAATTAGAAGATATCTCCAATAGCTTTAAGGGAGTAGATAAGTCATTCGCAATACAGGCAGGCAGAGAAGTTCGTATTATGGTAGTGCCGGAACAGATTTCCGATGCAGACATGATATTACTCGCCCGTGATGTATCAAAACAGATTGAGTCTGAACTGGAGTATCCGGGTCAGATAAAAGTAAATGTAATCAGAGAATCAAGGGTTACAGATTACGCAAAATAATAAGAATTATAGATGGCCGAAATTCCTGTGTAAGGAATTTCGCCATCTTTTTTTAAAGGGAAATAATTTAATGAGTTAAACCGGTGAAGCCGATTTTTGGGGACGGACGATGACCAGAAGGTTTGTTTTAAAACTTGGTTACTCGAGATTCTAATTCCACTAAAAGCGGCAGAAAACGTAACTGGCAGTCAAAAAGGTGCCAAACTCGCTGATTTTATTGCGGGAGTGGAAGGTTTCTGCGCTCAAACAATGGCACCTTTTTTCCTAGTTACGTTTTCTGCCGCTTAAGTGTCATAAAGAATCTCTCGAGACCAAGTTTTAAAACAAACCTTCCGGTCATCTGTGTATCTATAATATTGGCTTTATGGGGTTTGTCTGTGCAGGGATATTCTTTCTTGCATAATAGGGAGTTATATACTACAATTACTAATAAATTCTTTGGGAATTAAGAGATGCATTAGATAAAGGAGGTAGTCGAGTGGATAAGATAGGATTTATTGGTGCGGGGAATATGGGACGCCCGATGATATTGGGAGCTGTAAAGGTGTTTGGAGCAGAATCCATTCTTTTTACGACTAAAAGAGAGGAAAGAAAAGAAGTTGTTCATAGGGAAACAGGGGCGGGTTATGCAAAGGATAATAAATCTTTGGCGGAGACCTGCAAGTATGTTGTACTTGCTGTAAAACCCCAGTTTTTTGGAGATGTATACAGGGATATAAAGGACAGTCTGACGGAGGAGCATATTGTTATCTCTATTGCTGCCGGAATTACGATTGAGTCTATGAAACAAGCCCTTGGAGAGCATATCCGTGTGGTTAGGTCCATGCCGAATACACCGGCCCTGGTAGGAGAGGGGATGTCTGCCGTATGCTTTTCAAAGGATGAGTATAGTGAGGCGGAAAAGGAATTGATTGACCTGTTTTTCAAGTCTTTTGGAAAGTATGAAGTGTTTGATGAAAGTCTTATGAATTCCATAGTTTGTGCCAGCGGAAGCTCCCCGGCATACGTTTATATGTTTATTGAAGCTCTGGCAGACAGTGCTGTTAAATATGGCATTCCAAGGGATAAGGCCTATAAACTTACGGCTCAGACAGTACTTGGTGCTGCAAAGATGATTTTGGAAACAGGTGAACATCCGGGAAAATTAAAGGATCAGGTATGCTCACCTGGCGGAACTACGATTGCGGCAGTGGAAGCTTTGGAGGAACATGGATTTCGAAATGCCATTATGAAAGCTTCGGATGCGTGTTATGAAAGGGCTGTGTCTCTCAATAAATAAAAAAGTATGTGATATTTGGAAATTCAGAACAGAAGTATGTGGAAATTAAAAGACAATTCTCACTCGCATGTTTGTGCCTGTGAAATCTTCGGCCAAACATGCGGCGCGTTGGAAAGGGCATAGCTGTTAGTGTAAAATAAAGGACATGTCACATCCGACATCAAGTGGCCTCACCAAATGTCTGTTAGTGTGGAAAAATGAGTAGTATGGGAAAGGCATAGTGATTAGGTTGAAAAAACAAAAGACAGTTTTTTCAACTACAGATTCAGGAATATGGAAGACGGATATTCAGGAGAGAGGTTAATATGGAGAAAAGAGAATATAAAAGGTTAAAACGGACCCTGTGCCATGAAGGGCATATTATAGATTTTTATACAGATACCATGGAGCTGCCAAGCGGTAAAACCGCGGAGTGGGATTTTATCGGACATAAGGGGGCAGCCGCTATCGTACCTGTAACAGATGAGGGAAAGATATTAATGGTAAGGCAATATCGTAATGCGGTGGAAAAGTATACGCTTGAAATTCCGGCAGGAGGATTGAATACAGGTGAGGATATGAAGACTTGTGCCGCAAGAGAGTTGGAGGAAGAGACCGGATATAGGACTGAGCAAACAGAGCATTTGCTGGATCTTTATACTACGGTGGCTTTCTGCAATGAAAAAATCGGCATCTATTACACGGAGCATCTTATACCTTCGAAGCAGCATCTGGATGAAGATGAATTTGTTACAATTGAGAGTTATACAATAGATGAACTGGTCCAGTTTATTTTTACCGGGCAGATTGAAGATGCCAAGACCATTGCAGCTATTTTAGCCTATAAGACGAAAAAAGAGATGAATTAAACCATACTGTCTCGGATGCCGGCATTATTTTTATAGAAGTCTCATATGCTATTTTATAGACAAAAGTATCAGGTGCCGGTATGAACTTTCTAAAACAACAATTGCGCAGATTAGGGGAAATAAAAGCAGGCTTGTTATTGGTGGCTTTCGGAGCAGTACTCGGGATAGTTTTTGCCAGGGTTTTTAAGAGCTTTTATTGGGGAAATATTAATATCTTAAATACGGATTATCTCACTCAGATAAAGGATACGCCTATTGATTATTCTGAACTTTTGAAATATGTTTACTGGGATATCTTTAAAAGCTATATCATACTTTGGATGGTGTGCATTACGACCTTCGGCATTCCTTTTATGGCCCTCTGTCTTACTTATATAGGATTTCAGGGCAGCTTTTTTGTTTCAGTTATTTTAATGAAATTCAAATTGAAAGGAATTCTTCTTATTATAGGCTATACCTTTCCTCAGTATTTGATTTACATACCGGTGATTTTTATCAGCTTCCGTCTTGCCTTTTGGTTAAATAAAAGCTTGCGCTATGATAACCTTGGTAAGAAAGGTAAAAGAGAAAAGACTGCGAAATATCTTGCCCTGGCGGTACTCTTAGGAGTGGTACTTGCGGCAGGAGGATTATCCGAAGCATACGTCGGCTCCTTTGTTTTAAGAAAGATATTGAATATTTTCTTATAGGAATATATTTTTAATTGCAATTCTCAAATTCAACAATTATAATGAGAATATGAAGTTGTAAGCATTGATTCATTATTGATTGAAGGAGAATTGCTGTATGAAGGCTGAGCTGCAGGAATTTATTACATACATGAAAGAAGTAAAAAATGCAAGTGTAAATACTTGCCTGTCTTATCGAAATGATTTGACTAAGTTAGTGAATTATATGTACAAGCAGAATATAACGGATGAGGATAAATTGAGCGAAACCAGCCTGAATTCCTATGTATTAACATTGGAGAAGGAGGGGATGTCTCCCGCTACCGTTTCAAGGAATATTGCATCGATTAAGGCATTTGTACTATATCTGATTAAAAAAGGGAAGTTGAGCCACGACCCCACGGAGCGGATGAAATCCCCCAAAGTGGAAAAGAAGCCTCATTCATCCCTTTCCACAGAAGAAGTGAGCGGGCTTTTGGAACAGCCGGACCCTGGTACCGTAAAGGGAATGAGGGATAAGGCGATGCTGGAGCTTTTATATGCCACTGGTATCAGAGTGACAGAGCTCATCTCTATTAAATTAGAAGACCTTAATCTGAAGAATCGATTTCTCCGCTGTTACAGCAGCAAGAAGGAAAGATTGATACCCTTTGGGAATATGGCAAAGCACGCGCTTGAGAATTATTTTAATATCGGCAGACCTGCTTTAGTAGGAGAGGCCCAGACAGATTTCCTGTTTACAAATTTGTCGGGAGAACCCATGAGCAGGCAGGGCTTCTGGAAGATTATGAAAGCCTATGGAAGAAATGCAGGTATTGCCATGGAAATTACGCCTCAGATTTTAAGAAATTCCTTTGCGGCGCATATGATAGAAAATGGAGCGGACTTAAAGAGTATTCAGGAATTCTTAGGACATGCGGATGTTACAACTACCCAGTATTATGTACAGAGAACGGACAAAAAACTTACCCAGGTGTATTCGGACACACATCCAAGGGCTTAAGGATTTAAATTAAAAAGGCGGGATCAGCAAAAGCTGATATCCCGCCTTTTTTTAGATATGGTCTGCAATGGTATAAATGAGCTTTTCGGATTCTGCCCAGCCCAGGCAGGCGTCGGTAATGGACTTGCCATAAGTATGTTCTGATACTTTTTGATTACCGGGTTCGATATAGCTTTCTATCATAACACCTTTTACCAGCCTTTCAATATCCGGATTAACAGATCTGCTGTGAAGGATTTCCCTTACGATACGGGGCTGTTCATTGTACAGCTTATTGGAGTTGGCGTGATTGGCGTCTATGATGGCTGCCGGATAGGATAAATCTCTTTCATTATACATATCCAGCAGATGGACTAAGTCTTCATAATGGTAGTTGGGGAGAGCTTGCCCGTGTTTATTGACAGCCCCTCTTAAGATACAGTGGGCAAGCGGATTTCCGGTGGTCTTTACTTCGTAAGCCCTGTATAAGAAGGTATGGGAAGCCTGAGCTGCAACACAGGAATTTAACATAACGGAGATATCACCGCTGGTAGGGTTCTTCATACCGGCAGGGCAGTCAATGCCGCTTATGGTAAGGCGATGCTGCTGATTTTCTACTGAACGGGCACCTACCGCTACATAGGAGAGGATATCTTCCACATAAGGCCAGTTCTCCGGATAGAGCATTTCGTCTGCGGCAGTAAGACCGGTTTCTTTAATGGCCCGCAGATGAATCTTTCTCATTGCAATAAGGCCTTCCTGTAAATCCGGTTTCTTTTCGGGGTCCGGCTGATGAGCAATTCCTTTGTAACCTTCACCGGTAGTACGGGGTTTATTGGTGTAAATACGTGGAATCAGGATTAATTTATCTTTTACTTTGTCCTGTATCTTGGCAAGTCTGCTGATATAGTCGCAGACAGAATCTTCGTTGTCTGCGGAACAAGGGCCGATTATAACCAGGAATTTATTAGACTTTTCTATAAAAACATCCTTAATTTCATTATCTCTTTCTGCTTTTGCCAGGCGTTCTTTTTCTGTCAGAGAATAAGTACTCAATAGTTCGGCAGGAGATATAACTTCTTTTCGATAGTCGAAACTCATAACAATACTCCTTTGCTTCATGTAATTACTTCTTGTTAAAGAGCATTGTAGCTGTTTTTCAAAATGAAGTCAACATCTTTCATAATTATACAAATAGTATAATAAAAATAAGACAAAAACCGCCTTTAAAGCAATGCGTTTTGAAGTTGAAGAATTGCCGATAAAAGAATATAATAAAATACAAGATGGGCTATACTTTAGTAAACCGTCCTATGGAAGGAGAATCCAAATGGGAGAGCGAACATTACCGGCAGCAGGACAGCAATTTATAGACAGAAATAATAAACTTGTGCAGTTTATTGCAATAGCAGTTTATGAGAGCATGAACACAGAAATGGCAGTATATCAGGCTTTATCAGGAAGCTACAAAGTATATACGATGCCTTGGATTGATTTTATAAAGGAAATGCGGCCCTTTGTGCCTTATGAAGCAATGGAACCGGCAGAGAAAGTAAAATCGGAAGAAATTGCAGGGCGGGAAGACGCAGTAAGAATAGAACCAGGTGTTCAAACTGCCGGAACAGCGAAGGTAAGTTATGAAAGAAGAGAAGAAGCAGGAGGGGTAAATCCTGTGCTTATGGAGTTTCTGGATGCCAAGAACTATGAAGAAAAGCTCAATGTATTGACGGGAAGCCGCAAACACCTGAATGAAAGTATTCTCAATCATATGGCAATATCCGTTGATTGCAACATTGGAGAGGGAGATATAGAAGACAGAATCAATAATCTGATTTATTGCTTAAAAACTCATGCCAGATTTGAAAACAGAAGGCTCCGATAGCGTGAAAATTAAAAGAACGAACTCTTTTAGATAAGCTGCATATGATACTTTTAGGCATAATTGCAAATAAGTATATTGTCTTTAAGGAGCTGAGCAGTTTGGGTTATATTAAAATAAAAATGAAAAAGAGTAATTCTCAATATAAAAACCATGTGCATGAGGTGCAAGGATATCTAAAAATGGCTGACGATAAGCATTATCACCGGTTTTCTTTTATTACCGGGGAAGCTGTATTTTCGGAAAAGGGTGATCATTGCCATGAAATTGTATTCAGGACGGATAATACCGACGGTCATTATCATGAATTTAAGGGCAGGATTTGCGGGGCTATCCCCATGGGAGACAGACATGTCCACTACCTGGAAGGAGTTACAACGGATGCTGATGGTCATGCCCATGGCTTTCGTTTGGTTACACTTATGGATAATCCAACAGATGTTTTATAAATTTAGGCAGGAAAGGGTAAGGTATCGGAAGAAAATCCTGGTGCTGAATCAAGCATTCCTGCCTAAATGCTTTACATAGGGCTGTAATGAATACGGATATTGATATTCTGATTATAGTTGCCGAAGTTACGGCCGAAGATAGTTAGCCCTCCGGTATGCTCTGTTTCGGAATCTATATTGAAACGGAACTTGATGGTGCTTTTGTAATCCAGCATGAAGTCCTTTAAAGAAACAGAGGATATTTTCAGACCATCCAGAAAAGTACCGGAATAATTAATTGTTATATTCTTAAGCATACCGTACTGCTTCCAATTGCGGTACCACCAGTCGGGAGTAAAGATGCCTGAGGTATTGTCTGCAAAATCCCCGGGGCTCTTCCAGGAACCGATGTGGATGTCATTTAACATAAAGTCAATTTCTGCAGGGGCAGTGGATGTGGTATCAGGAGCCTTTGAGCCAAGTTCAGCAGAGATGGATAACTGGTCAATCTTTTGATAGGCGGGAACAAAGTTGGGAATTACATATTCAATATAGCCCTTATCAAACCATAGAATATCAGCATCTACTCTGTCCGGATGGGTAAAATATCTGGGGTCATCCACTTCCCCGATAAACCGGAGAGCTGTGGCCAGACCGCAGATAGGATGTATCTGAAAGTTGGTATAGTGTCCGATTCGTATTTCCGTTTCATATATATTTTTGTGGTTGTCTGTTGTTTCAAGATCAATTAGTATCTTGTCCAGCCAAACCATGCAGGTCTTCTGGTTACCGTGTACAGCCGGTTCATTTACAATTGATACAATACCGCAATCCTCTAATTTTTTAATGTGGCTTGTTAAAGCTCCGTTTGTAATATTGAGACTTGCGGCAAGTTCGTTCATACTCATTCCTTTATTCGTTAAAAGAAGTCTTATAATATCAACTCGTATATCTGAACCCAGAGCTTTAAAGACATCCAGGCCTTCTTCCAAACTTTTTATATGCAGCATTTGTGTAACCTCCGTTATTAGCAGTAGCATATCCATAGACAGACATGCAGAATGTTATTTGATATTTCACAGTGTGGTAAGATTAAATAGTATTTTAAAGTTTTTTGCCGCATTTGGGGCAAAACTCAAATTCTTTATTGACAGGATAGCCACAGGAAAGGCATACGGAGGATGCACTCCGTTGAGAATGGTAACCGGCTTTTATAAGATCATTTTCCGTAAGATTTACTTCTTCCCCTTTCTGAATACGCTTACCTAATGATTTATCAATGGAATAAACGGTACCGCAGCAGGAGGAGACAACAAAATATTTCACATTCCAGCGAAATAAAGGGATAAAGAAAAGGGAAAAATATGTATAAGTCATATAGGCTTCTAAACGGCCGAATTTACCGCAGACAGAACAGACTATAGTCTGAACAAAATTAAGTTTTTTCTCTCCGCTGGAGATACCCATAATAAAAAACATAAGATACAATCCTTTCTTATTTGATTATGACACCTTAGTATACCATGACTTCCCTTTCATTGACAAGGTATGCGCAGTGTTATATAATAGGAACAGAAAGATGTTCCTATTATCGGATGCACGGCGGTAAAGAACACCGCCTTTTATCAGAAATTTGAAAAGCAATTTCTGATAAGTTATATAATGAACAAAAGCATGGGTATGCGGCCTTGAAATGAGCCCGTCCGGGGCAGCCAGGATGGGCTTTCTTTGTTGGGAAAAACGCAGCTATCCAAAGATTGGAATATGGGTAATAGGTTATCATATATTTATATGGGAGGTTTTAATATGCTGTTAAAAAATTTATTAGAAAAAATAGAATATACGATTGTAAAGGGAACCCTGGACGTAGAAATCCTCAATCTGGTATATGACTCCAGAAAGGTAACAGATGGTTCCGTTTTTGTTTGTATCAAGGGTTTTAAATCAAACGGACATGAATATGCGAAGGAAGTAGTGGAAAAGGGAGCAAAAGCCCTTATTATATCCGAAGATGTTGAGGTAGAGGGAGAAGTTACTCTTATAAAGGTAAGCGATACCCGCCCTGCCCTGGCGTGTATGTCAGCGGCTTATTTTGGTCATCCGGCAGAAAAATTAAAGACCATAGGAATCACCGGAACGAAGGGGAAGACGACCACTGCCTATATGGTACGTTCCATTCTGGAAAATTCCGGACTAAAGACCGGATTAATTGGAACAATAGAAGTCATCATCGGTGATACGGTGATACCCGCCGCCAATACTACACCAGAATCTTACCAAATACAGGAATATTTTGCGAAGATGGTAGAAGAAGGCTGTCAATGTGTTGTCATGGAAGTGTCCTCTCAAGGACTTATGCTTCATAGAGTGGCCGGCTTTGTCTTTGATTATGGTATTTTTACAAATATTGAACCGGACCATATCGGACCGGATGAACATAAAGATTTTGAAGAATATATGGAATGCAAGGGAATGCTGTTTAAGAATTGTGTCGTAGGTATTGCCAATGCAGATGATTCCCATATGAAGGAGGTCCTAAAGGGCCATACCTGCAAGCTTGAGACTTATGGCATTGAAGAGAAGGCAGATTTAATGGCCGGCAATATCAATCTTCACAGTAAGGACGGCAGTCTGGGCGTAACCTATCAATTGGAGGGACTATTGGATTACCAGGTATTTGTAAATCTTCCCGGTAAATTCAACGTATATAACTCACTGACGGCAATTGCTATCTGCAGACATTTTGGAATTCACGAAGAAGAGGTCAAAAAAGCCCTTACAATGGTGAAAGTAAAGGGAAGAGTGGAGCCGGTGACCATTTCCTCCAAATTCTCTATGATGATAGATTATGCCCATAATGCCATGAGCCTTGAGAGTCTGTTAACAACTCTGAAAGCTTACGACCCTAAAAGACTTGTCTGCTTATTCGGCTGCGGAGGTAACCGCTCTAAGCTCAGGCGGTATGAGATGGGTGAAATCTCTTCCAATCTGGCAGACCTGACTGTGGTAACCTCAGATAATCCAAGATTTGAGGAACCGGAGGATATCTTAAATGATATCATAACGGGAGTGAAAAAGGGCAAAGGGGAATACGTAGCCATTATAGACCGAAAAGAAGCCATCAAATACTGTATTGAGAATGCCCAAGAAGGGGATGTCATTGTTCTTGCCGGAAAAGGTCATGAGGATTATCAGGAAATCAAGGGCGTAAAGCATAAGATGGACGAAAGAGATCTTATCAGGCAGGCAGTGGAAGAGATCAAAGCAGAAGGAAAGAGGATATTATAATGGAAGCGTTGACTATAAAAGAAATTGCCCTTGCAGTAGGGGGGAGAATCCTTTGGGGCGATGAAAGGGTAAAAGTAGAAGAGGTATTTACCAATTCAAAGAGCATTACCCTGGGCTCTCTTTTTGTGCCGATCGTAGGGGAGAGAGTTGACGGACATGATTTTATAAAGGATGCTCTTGCAGCCGGTGCGGCTTCCTGCCTGTCAGGGAAGGAAATTGAGAAGATAGAAGGAAAGGCCTGTATCTTAGTTGAGGATACGCTAAAGGCGTTGCAGACCCTTGGAACCTATTATAGAAATAAATTCCCTGTACCTATTGTAGGAATCACAGGCAGCGTAGGAAAGACTACTACGAAAGAGATGGTGGCGGCAGCCTTTGGTACGGCACGCCGTGTATTAAAAACAGAGGGAAACATGAATAGTCAGGTCGGACTTCCTCTGATGATGTTAAAGTTGTCCAAAGAACACGAAGCAGGGGTTATTGAGATGGGTATGAGCGAAGAAGGTGAAATGGCAAGACTGTGTAACATTGCCCAGCCGGAAGCTGCTATTATGACCAATATTGGAATCTCTCATATTGCCCAGCTAAAGACCAGGGAAAATATCCGCAAGGAGAAAATGAATATAATCAATTCCTTTCAGGAAGGCGGCTGTCTTGTATTAAACAGAGATGACGACTTATTGGGGGAAGCAGCAGAGTGTCTTAAGAATGGGCAGGTGACCATTGATTTATCGGAAATAACAAAGAAGAAGCTTGCAACCAGCCAGGTCATCACTTATGGAATCAGTGAGGACTGCGACTTTAGAGCTTCAGATATCAGGACTGTATCCGAAGAGACAGTCTTTACCCTTACTTTTCCCAAGAATAAGGAAAGCTTATGGCTTGCTCCCTATGGGAAAGGCAATGACGGTACAGAAAGAGAGACCTTGACAGAAGAAGTTCATCTGAAGGTTCCCGGACTTCATAATGTATACAACGCTCTGGCGGCTCTTGCTGTTACCTGGTTCTACCAAATACCTGTAAGTCTTGCTAAAACAGGTCTAAAAGAGTATCAGCCTATTGCAATGAGAGGACAGATTATCGTTACAGAGGGTATAAAGATAATAGATGATTCCTATAATGCAAGTCCCGATTCTATGAAGAGCGGTATCGGTGTTTTAAAGGAATTGGAGAATGTGAGCCGCCATATAGCAGTGTTAGCAGATGTAAAAGAGCTGGGAGAGATTTCGAAACAAAGCCACTATGAAGTGGGAGAGTTTATAGCGGAGAATAGCTTAGACTGTGTGGTAACCATAGGGGAAGAGGCTTTTTATATAGCAAAGGCAGTAAAAGACAGGAGAGTTCCAACGGAAACGTATTCCTTTACAAATAATCAGGAGGCAATCTCCTTCCTGAAATCCTATCTGAAAAGCGGAGACGGTGTTCTGGTAAAGGGTTCCAGGGGCATGAAAACAGATGAAATTGTAAAAGAACTTACCAACGCGGCAAAATAACAACCAATTATTATACGGGGTATATAAAGAAGAGCAATTCACAGCATGACTTATGCAAGTTACCAAAGAAGAAAAAGAAAGGCGGAGTAAGGTAATGAAGTATGCGGATATCATAGTTGACATTTCACATGAAGACCTGGATAAAACCTATCAGTACCTGATTCCGGAACAATTACAGGGCAGAGCAGTTATCGGCGCGCAGGTACTTATTCCTTTCGGAAAAGGAAACCGGCAGATTAAAGGATTTATAATTGGCCTTTCTGACAGCCCTAAATGGAAAGAAGACGCTATTAAGCCCATAACTGCTCTGGCAGAGGATGCCCTGGTAATGGAAAGCCAGCTTATCAGCCTGGCCGGGTGGATAAAAGACACCTTTGGTTCGACAATGAATGAGGCTCTAAAGACCGTATTGCCTGTTAAGAGGACCATTAAACAAAAAGAAAACAGAGTAATTAAAGCAGCTCTTCCAAAAGAGGAGCTTGAAACAATTTTGGATACGGAAAAAAAGAAAAATAATAAAGGAAGAGTCCGTTTGCTGGAAGCTTTGATAAGAACTCCTTCTCTCGACTACGATTGGGTCATAAATACCTTAAGACTATCCTTAACGACCATAAAAGACATGGAAAAGCTAGGAGTTATCGAAAAGGAATCCAGCGTTTTGTACCGGAATCCCATAAAGGAGACTTCTTCCTTTGATAGAACAATTGTTTTAACTCCTCCTCAGCAGGAAATTGTGGAGGATTTCCTAAAAAACTACCGGGAAGGTATCAGACAGACCTGTCTTTTACATGGTGTAACCGGAAGCGGAAAAACAGAAGTTTATATTAATATAATTGAAGAAGTAGTAAGCACAGGCAGACAGGTGATTGTTCTGATACCCGAGATTTCTCTGACCTATCAGACGGTCCTGCGCTTTTACCAAAGGTTTGGAGACCGGGTATCCATCATGAATTCCAAGCTTTCTCAGGGAGAAAAGTATGACCAGTATATAAGGGCGAAAAATGGTGATATTGATATTATAATCGGACCAAGATCGGCTCTTTTTACCCCCTTTCAGAAGCTTGGTCTTATTATTATAGATGAGGAACATGAAGGCAGTTATAAGAGTGAGAATCCTCCGAAATACCATGCCAGAGAAACCGCTATTGAAAGAGCCAGGCTGTGTAATGCAAGTGTTATTTTAGGCTCTGCCACACCTTCTCTGGAATCCTATAAGAAGGCACTGGACGGTGAATACATTCTTTACCGCCTTACGGACAGAGAAGGAAAAAGGCAGATGCCGCATATCTGGACAGTGGACTTAAGAGAGGAATTAAAGGCAAGAAATAAATCTATTTTCAGCAGAAAATTAAAATCCCTGATAGAAGAGAGGCTTCAAAGAAAAGAGCAGGTAATGCTCTTTATTAACCGCAGGGGATATGCAGGGTTTATTTCCTGTCGAAGCTGCGGGCTGGTGCTAAAGTGCCCTCATTGTGACATCTCCCTGACTTCTCATAACGGAGGGAAACTTATCTGCCATTACTGCGGATATGAAGAAAACTTTCCGGATAAATGTCCTTCCTGCGGGTCAAAGTATATTGCTTCTTTTGGCACCGGTACACAGAAGGTGGAGGAAATGGCGAGAAAAGAATTCCCTGCAGCCCGGATACTTCGCATGGATATGGATACTACCAGAAAAAAAGGCGGACATGAGGAGATTCTTTCTGCCTTTGCCAAAGGACAGGCTGATATTCTGGTAGGAACCCAGATGATAGTTAAAGGGCATGATTTTCCCAAAGTCACCCTTGTAGGCATACTGGCAGCGGACTTATCCCTTTATGCAGCGGATTTCAGGGCTTCAGAGAGAACTTTCCAGCTTCTTACCCAGGCAGCGGGAAGAGCAGGAAGGGCGGAACTTCCGGGAGAGGTTGTCATACAGACCTACCAGACGGAGCATCACAGTGTGGTATGTGCCGGAAAAGGAGATTATGAGGAGTTCTATAACCAGGAAATGATTTACCGGAAGCTAATGTCCTATCCGCCTGCGTCTCATATCATGGCAGTGCTTGTAGCCTCGAAAGAGGAGGAGAAAGCACTCAAAGCATCAGAGCTCCTGACGAAGGCTTTAAAACAGTGGGAGGAGAAGGAGGAGCTTTTAGAGTACCATGTAATCGGACCGGCTCCCGCAAGGCTTTCCAAGGCCAATGATATCTTCCGTTATTGTTTTTATATGAAAGAGGAGGATTACAAAAGGCTGGTAGCGGCAAAGGATTTTCTGGACGGTTTTTACCGTTTTAGTGAAGAATTTCAGGGAACACAGGTGCAATTTGACTTCGACCCTATGAACAGTTATTGATTTTCATTCTAAAAATGGGTAAAATAAATATATACTTTAATAAATACTTATTGAAGAGAATTCAGTTGAAGT
This sequence comes from Bacillota bacterium, assembly GCA_023450835.1. GTDB lineage: Bacteria > Bacillota > Clostridia > Lachnospirales > Lachnospiraceae > Anaerocolumna. The sequence continues at coordinate 41,253 of JAEXGM010000005.1, forward strand.
GATTCGACTTTATATTAAAAGAATATTCAATTACAGATTGCATATTCAGAAAAGAGGTTTAGATGGCAATAAGAAATATAAGAAAAATCGGAGATTCTATCTTAACAAAGAGAGCCAAAGAAATAACGGAAATGACTCCAAAAATAAAAGATTTAATTCAGGATATGTTAGACACAATGTATGACGCATATGGAGTAGGATTAGCGGCTCCCCAGGTAGGGATTTTAAAGAGACTGATAGTAATTGATGTATCAGAGGAGAATGATGAGCCGATTATACTTATTAATCCTGAAATCATCGAAACGGACGGAGAGCAGATTGGTGAAGAAGGCTGCCTTAGCGTACCGGGCAAATCAGGCGTTGTAAAAAGGCCCAATTATGCAAAAGTAAAAGCTTTGAATGAGAACATGGAAGAATTCATTGTGGAGGGAACCGAGCTTTTAGCCAGAGCCCTGTGCCATGAAATCGATCACCTGAACGGTGAGCTTTATGTGGATAAGGTAATCGGAGAACTTCATTCAAATACGGAAGAATAAAGGAGTGCCAGACCTATGAATATTGTTTATATGGGAACGCCGGATATTGCAGCAGTAATCCTGAAAGCCTTGCATGAAGCAGGACATCATATCTTAGCGGCAGTGACACAGCAGGATAAACCGAAAGGAAGAGGAAATCAGGTTCAGTTTCCCGCTGTAAAGGAAGTTGCCTTAAGTCTTGATATTCCGGTATACCAGCCTAAAAGGGTAAGAGAGCCTGAATTTATAGAGGTATTAAAAGAACTTAATCCCGAGGTTATTGTAGTGGCTGCCTTCGGACAGATTCTGCCGAAAGCTATTTTGGAGCTGCCTAAATACGGCTGCATCAATGTACATGCATCCCTGCTTCCAAAATACAGAGGAGCAGCTCCTATACAATGGAGTATCATAGATGGCGAGGAAAAGACCGGTATTACTATTATGCATATGGATCCAGGCCTTGATACCGGAGATATGATAAGTAAAGTGGAAATTCCCATAGCGCCGAAAGAAACCTTCGGAAGCTTGCATGATAAGCTGGCTGAGGCGGCAGGACCGATATTATTACAGGCCCTAACTGATATAGAAGCCGGAAAGGCAGCGAGGACAAAGCAGGAAGATGAGAAATCTACCTATGCTAAAATTCTTGATAAGTCCCTGGGGCATATTGATTTTAACCAGCCGGCGGTAAAGATTGAAAGATTGATAAGGGGCTTAAATCCCTGGCCCAGTGCGTATACTACCTTAGAGGGTAAGATGCTGAAAATCTGGGAGGCGGATGTCCTGACAGAGGGAGAGGAACTATCCGAAAAACTGTTACCTGGAGCGGTTCCCGGTGAAATAGTTGAAATCAGAAAAGACGCCCTGTTAATACAGACGGCAGAGGGGATTTTGGCTGTAAAAGAACTGCAGTTAGAGGGAAAGAAAAGAATGACTGCCGAAAGCTTTCTGAGGGGATACGAAGTGAAAACGCAAACCTTGCTTCAATAAGAAAGGAGAATGTTTATGCATCCTTATTACTATGGATTTTTCGATCCAACCTATATATTAGTTATAATTGGCGCAGTATTGTCACTGTTAGCTTCCGGACTGGTAAATTCTACATTTCGCAAGTATTCCGGGGTGAGAAGTCTATCCGGTATGACAGGTGCCCAGGCAGCGGGGAAGATACTGAACAGGGCAGGCATATATGATGTCAGTATAGAGCATATAAACGGTAATCTGACGGATCATTACGATCCCAGGGCCAAAGTCTTAAGATTGTCGGACAGTGTATACGGCGGAACCTCCGTAGCCTCCATCGGTGTGGCGGCCCATGAGTGCGGACACGCTATCCAGCATCAGCATAGTTATGTACCTTTAAAGTTACGTACGGCAATCTTTCCGGTTGCCAATTTCGGTTCCAAGTTAGCCTGGCCTTTAATAATTTTAGGAGTGATACTAAGCAGGACACAAACTTTGATTTATGCAGGAATCATCTTGTTCCTCTTTGCGGTTCTGTTTCAAATTGTAACACTTCCGGTGGAATTCAATGCTTCAAGCCGTGCAATTAAGATTTTGGATGAATCGGGAATTCTATATGGCGATGAAGTAAATATTACAAAAAAAGTACTTGGAGCGGCAGCCCTGACGTATGTGGCAGGAGCGGCGGCCTCCATACTTCAGCTTCTAAGGCTGCTTATCCTGTTTGGAGGAAGAAATCGTGACTGATGGAAAAACAGCCGATAAAAAACCGGCTGGTAAAAACAACAGCCAAAAGCAAAATGCTGTAAAATTACCCAGGGAACTTGCCCTGGATACTCTGATGGAAATTCTGGAAAAGGGTGATTTCAGCCATACGCTGTTAAACAAGACTCTTAAAAACCAGAAGAACCTGACAAAGCAGGACAGAAGCTTTATTACCAGACTGGTAGAAGGGACCCTGGAACGGCTTATTACACTTGACTATATTTTAAATGCCTTTTCCAAGGTTAAAGTTAATAAAATGAAGCCTTTCATCCGGAATCTCCTTCGTATGTCACTTTACCAATTAAAGTATATGGATCAGGTACCGGATAGCGCAGTTTGTAATGAAGCGGTGAAACTGGCAGAGAAGAGAGGGTTTAAACCTCTTTCCGGCTTTGTAAACGGTGTTTTAAGAAATATTGCAAGAAGTTCTGATAAGGATATTTTACCGTCAGAAGATAAGGATAAGGTCAATTTCTTAAGTGTTTTCTATTCCACTCCGGAGTGGATGATAGAGAAATGGTTAAGGGAATATGACTATGAAACAGTAAAAAACATGCTGTCTGCCCAGTTTGAAGAAAAGAGCTATACGACTATCCGTGTAAATACTGCTAGGAATACGCCGGAAGAACTTACGGATATATTAAAGGCAGAAGGTATTGAGGTAATAAAGGGAAGTTATCTTAACTGTGCCCTTAAAATAAAAGATTTTGACAGTATGGATTCTATCAAAGCCTTCCGGGAAGGAAGATTTACGGTACAGGATGAAAGTTCCATGTTTATCGGACTTATTGCGGGAATAAAAGAAAATGACCGTATTATTGACGTGTGCGGAGCACCTGGCGGAAAAGCCCTTCATGGGGCGGAGCTGCTAAAGGGTACCGGGATGATAGAAGCCAGAGATGTATCAGACTATAAAGTAGCTCTGATACAGGAGAATATAACGCGGATGGGCTTTCATAATATGAAAGCGGTTAAAAAAGATGCTACCGTTAAAGACGAAGAAAGTATTGGTCTGGCGGATATTGTAATAGCGGACCTGCCCTGTTCCGGTCTTGGAGTTATCGGAAAAAAGCCGGATATTAAGTACAACATGACGGAAGAAAAGCAGCAGGAGCTGGTAAAGCTGCAAAGAGAAATCCTTTCTGTCGTCAGCAGCTATGTAAAAAAAGGCGGCACTCTTATTTACAGTACCTGTACGATTAACTCTAATGAGAATCTGAAAAATGTGGAATGGTTTATGGCAAATTATCCTTTTCAGCTTACAAGCATAGAAGACTGCCTTCCCAGTGAGTTTCCCTACACTACAAAAGGAGAAGGCTACCTGCAATTAATTCCCGGAGTGAATGATACGGACGGCTTTTTTATGGCAAAGCTTACGAAGGGCTTATGATGTTCGCGGTGTTGAAAAGGCATGGTCAGTGTGAAAAATAAAGGACAATTTTCACATCCGGCATTGGGTGGTCTCACGGCCAAATGTCCGTTAGTGTGAAAATTAAAAAGATAATTTTCATGCGTTGGAAAGGCATGGTAATTTAGTGAATAAAACAGATATAAAATCTTTGAATAAACAAGAATTAACGGAATACTTAAAATCAGCCGGTGAAAAGCCTTACAGAGCGTCCCAGGTCTATGAATGGCTTCATGTAAAACTGATTCAGGACTATGAGGAAATGAGCAATATCCATAAAAATCTGCGGAGCTATCTGGCTGAAAATACAGATTTAAAGAATCTGAAGCTAATAAGGACGCTTACCTCTAAAACCGGAGAAACCAGTAAATTTTTATTTCAGCTGGAAGATGGGAATCTCCTGGAATGTGTTCTTATGAAATACCATCATGGCAACAGCGTATGTATCTCTTCCCAGGTAGGCTGTAAGATGGGCTGCCGGTTCTGTGCCTCAACACTAAATGGCTTTGAGAGGAACTTAACAGCTTCTGAGATGCTGAACCAGATCTATATGGTACAAAGGCTTACCGGTGAGCGGGTATCCAATGTAGTGGTAATGGGTACGGGAGAGCCTCTTGATAATTATGCTAATCTGGTGACTTTTATCAAGCTCTTATCCGATGAGAATGGACTTCATATCAGCCAGCGAAACATTACGGTATCAACCTGCGGGCTTGCTGATAAGATCAGAGAACTGGCGGAAGAGAAATTTCAGATAACTCTGGCACTTTCTCTCCATGCTTCCAATGATGCCGTCAGAAAAGAGTTAATGCCCATAGCAAACCGGTATTCTATTGCGGAAGTATTAAAAGCATGTGATGATTATTTTCAAAAAACCGGAAGAAGAATGACCTTTGAATACAGTTTAATTGCAGGTGAAAATGATACTCCGGAACTGGCAAAAGAGCTTTCAGCTCTTTTAAAAGGCAAAAATGCGCATGTAAATCTTATCCCTGTAAATCCTATAAAAGAGCGGGATTATAAGCAATCTCAAGGCGAAAGTATTCAAAAATTCAAATTAATACTTGAAAAATACGGAATTAATGTTACTATTAGAAGAGAAATGGGTACAGATATTAACGCTGCCTGCGGACAATTAAGAAAAAGTTACATGGAGGAAACTTCCTAATAAAGGGTGGGAGAAATTGCAGCCCTTGGGAGAAGTGCAACCCTTGGGAAGTTTTAGGAGGTACGAACATGAAATCATTTTCTATAACAGATACAGGAAAGACCAGGCTTGTGAACCAGGACTACGTATTTGCCACGGAAGAACAGATAGGGAATTTAGAGAACCTGTTTGTAGTTGCCGATGGCATGGGCGGACACAATGCCGGGGATTATGCTTCCAGATTCTGTGTAGAAGCTTTTACAGAAATAATAAGAACAACCGCAGAAGGTATGCCTGTTAGTATCCTCTCTAAAGCGCTTGGTCTAACGAATCAGAAACTGTTAGATGAAGCGAAAGACAGGGAAGAGCTGACCGGGATGGGTACAACTTTTGTGGTTTCTACAGTTTTAAATAACATACTGTATGTTGCCAACGTTGGGGACAGCAGACTCTATCTGATTCGAAACAAGGAAATAAAACAGATAACAGAAGATCATTCCCTGGTGGAAGAAATGGTCAAAAATGGTGAGATTGAAAGAGAGCAGATGCGCTTTCATCCCAATAAAAATATTATTACCAGAGCGCTTGGAGCCAGTGAGATAGTAGTACCTGATTATTTTGAGGTTGATCTTAGCGCAAATGATTTGATATTAATGTGCTCTGACGGACTGACCAATATGATGGATGATAAGGATATACTTGAGATAACCGAAAAATATCCCGATGATTTGGAAACGGCCTGCACCACACTGGTAAGAATGGCCAATGACAACGGTGGGAAAGACAATATTTCTATAGTTATGATAAAATTGTAAGAAGAGGTGAGAAAATGTTAAAACCCGGAATGTACATCAGCGACCGATATGAAATAATCGACAAGGTTGGGTCCGGCGGAATGGCGGATGTCTATAAGGCAAAATGCCACCGACTGAACCGTTACGTTGCGATTAAGGTATTGAAACCAGAGTTTAGTGATGATACGAACTTTGTAAAGAAATTCAGAGGGGAAGCACAGTCAGCAGCAGGTTTATCCCACCCGAATATAGTAAGTGTATATGATGTAGGCGATGACAACGGCCTATACTATATTGTTATGGAATTAGTAGAAGGCATTACCCTGAAGCACTTTATTGAGAGAAAAGGCAAGCTTGAAGTAAAGGAAGCGGTAGGAATTGCTATTCAGATAGCGATGGGGATGGAAGCTGCTCACAACAATCATATCATTCATAGAGATATAAAACCGCAGAATATCATTATTTCCAAAGAAGGAAAAGTGAAGGTTACAGATTTCGGAATTGCGAAAGCTACCAATTCCAATACTATAACCTCTAATGCCATGGGCTCCGTTCATTATCTTTCACCGGAGCAGGCAAGAGGCGGATACAGTGATGAGAAGAGTGATATTTATTCACTTGGTATCACCATGTATGAAATGTTATCAGGCCAGGTACCGTTTGCCGGGGATAATACTGTTTCCGTAGCTCTTTTGCATATACAGGGAGAAGCGATTCCTCTAAGAGAGATAGACCCCTTAATTCCTCCCAGTGTAGAAAAAATCGTACAGAAATGTATGCAGAAAAAACCGGAGAGACGTTATCTTTCCGCTTCAGAATTAATAGCTGACTTAAAACGGTCCATTTCTAATCCAAATGGTGATTTTGTAGTAATTCCTGCGGCAGTTGCCTCAGATTCTCCTACCATAACAATTTCGGAAGATGAAGTCAGCCATATAAAAAATGCAGCGGTGCATCCCGGAAAGAGCTCCGGAAATACCAATCCTGATTTAAGATATACGAATCCTAATCTGAATAAAAAAGTAAAAGAGGAGGAAGAAGATATTGACCAGGTTGATCCCCGCGTTGAGAAGATTATTCTGATCGGTTCCATCATAGCAGGTGTTATACTGGTTGCACTTATTATCTTCTTTACGGTTAATATATTCCATCTATTCCCGGGAAATAAGGGAGAAGAGAATTCGAACCAGTCGGAAGTAACGTTAACACCAACAGCTACACCTACGGAAGAACAGGTGCAGACAGTAACAATGCCTTATGTTGTTGGCTATAAGCTGGAGGATGCTCAAAAGATGCTGGCAGAAAAGTCGGAAGACCTGCATGTTACGGCAAGTGAGGAGACCTCTGATACTTATGAGAAAGGTTTTGTTATCGATCAATACCCTGCCAAGGGCGCAGAACTTGACAGCGATGGAGAAGTAAAGCTTGTTGTAAGTCTCGGACCGCCGACTTTTGAACTGCCTGATGTACGGAATAGTTCATCAAAGGACGCTGAAGCAACTCTGACGGGTATGGGACTGAAAGTGGATTCAAATATAAAAGAACAATATGATGATGCGGTAGAAGCCGGTAAAGTCATTGCTACAGAACCTACGAGAGGCAATATGGTAAAAGAAGGTGACACCATTGTCTTAGTTGTCAGCAAAGGACCTGAAAAAACCAATACCGTAGTTCCTGATGTGCTTAATTTAACCAAAGCAGCAGCTATTACAAAGTTACAGGATAATAACCTGACAGCCGGAAATGTAACGCAGGATTATTCTGATACCTATGCAAAAGGAAAGGTAATGAGTCAGAGTCAGGCAGGCGGTTCCGAAGTGGCAAAAGGCACAGCAGTTGACCTGGTAATCAGTCTAGGCAGTGCCGGCAATGACAATCCTTCTTCCTATACCGGTTCTGTTACCATAGATGAGGACCCTTTTGATTACCCTGGAGACAGCGGTATTGTAAAGATACAGATGGTACAGGATGGTAAGACTACCACATTGCAAAAGCAGCAAATGGATTATGACAGCTTCCCTTTTAGTATTCCTATTACCAGCAAAAGCGGTTCTGATGCGATAGTATCCATGTTCATAGGAAGGGCTGCAGAGGAAGGAGATCCCGGTGCTGTGTCTGAGGGTGGAACCTGGGTTGTGTATGAAGAATACGGTACGACCTGGAAAGTCACCTTTACACCGGAACGTTAAATAAAGGAATGAAGAACAGTGTGTAAGCAGACTTGCGAAATGCATGGAGTATAATATGACAGGCAAGATAATAAAAGGCATTGGCGGTTTCTACTATGTCTTTGCAGAGAATGAAGAAATCTATGAATGCAAGGCAAAGGGAATTTTCCGTAATCAGAACATCAAACCCCTGGTGGGGGATGATGTTCTGATAGATATTTTAGAGGAAGAAACAAAAAAAGGAAATTTAACGGATATACTTGAAAGAAAGAATGAGCTTATCAGGCCGGCGGTCGCGAATGTGGACCAGGCTATGATTATATTTGCTGCGGCAAAACCAGCTCCCAACCTTAATCTTTTGGACCGTTTTCTCATACTGATGTTAAGGCAGAATGTAGATACAATCATTTGCTTTAATAAGAAAGATGTTGTAACAGAGAAGGAAATTGCTCTGTTAGAAGAAACCTATAGGAACTGTGGATATCATACTCTGTTTACCAGTACCTATACGGAAGAGGGGATAGCCTCCTTAAAGGATATGCTTGCCCATAAGACCACTGTGTTAGCCGGTCCTTCCGGTGTTGGAAAATCTTCAATTGTTAATCTCCTTTCTCCTGAGGCAAATACAAAGACAGGAGAAATCAGCGAAAAGATACAAAGAGGAAAACATACCACCAGGCATTCTGAACTGATATCCATTGGTGAAGATGGATTTGTAATGGATACTCCTGGTTTCAGTTCTTTGTACCTAAGTGATATGGAAAAGGATGAATTAAAGGATTTCTTTCCTGAATTCATGGAATATTCGGGAGAATGCCGCTTTCTTGGATGTATGCACTTAAATGAGCCTGACTGTAGGGTAAAAGAGGCGCTAAAGCAAGGAAGAATCAGTAAAATCCGATATAAGAACTATAAAGATTTATATGAAGAATTAAATCAAAAGAAAAAAAAGTTCTAACTTAGAAAGGTCATGGTTATCAGAATGTATAAATTGGCACCCTCGATCCTTGCCGCTGACTTTTGGCGTCTTGGAGAATATGTAAAAGCTGCGGAAGAAGCAGGGGCAGACTATCTTCACATTGATGTAATGGATGGGGCTTTTGTACCCAGTATTTCTTTTGGAGCACCTGTTATGAAGTCTCTCAGGAAGGAATCCAAGATGATCTTCGATGTGCACCTTATGGTTGAGGAGCCCATCCGCTATCTGGAGGATTTTAAGGAGGCTGGTGCCGATATTATTACAGTTCATACGGAAGCCTGCAAACATCTGCATCGTACGGTGTCCAGAATAAAAGAACTGGGATTAAGGGCCGGAGTTTCATTAAATCCCGCCACACCTCTTACAGAGCTTGATTATATCTATCAGGACATTGATATGGTGCTGATTATGAGTGTAAATCCTGGATTTGGAGGACAATCTTTTATACCCCTTGCTCTTGATAAGATAAAGAGTTTAAGAGAAATTATTACACAGAAAAAGCTGGATATTGACATTGAAGTTGACGGAGGAATAAATCTGGCAAATGTATCGGAAGTATTAGATGCCGGAGCTAATGTTATTGTAGCCGGAACAGCAGTATTTGGCGGGAATATAAAAGAGAATGTTACAGCCTTTAAGAATACCTTTACAAGAGTGGAGGCACATAAATGAGCAAAATAAGGGTACTGATTGTAACGGGAGGAGACATTTCTCTCTCCTTTATGAAGGAGTATCTGAAAGATAGAAGCTTTTATAAAATTATAGCAGTGGATAAGGGGTTGGAAGCTGTAGCAGCCCTTTCCCTGAAACCTGATTATGTTATTGGAGATTTTGATTCCGTATCAAAGGATGTAATAGATTATTACAAGACCCTGGAAGGTGTCACAGTAGCAGAATATAATCCTATGAAGGATGCCACAGATACGGAACTGGCTATACAGACAGCGATGGAACTTAAGCCTGAAGAGATTGTTATTCTGGGGGCCACGGGAACCAGAGCAGACCATATGATAGCAAATATCTCTCTTTTATGCTTACCTTTAAGGGAACATATTAAGACTTATATGGTGGATGAGCATAATAAGATTTATATGATTGATAAAGACATAGTTTTACACCGCCAGGAACTTCATGGTCCCTATGTTTCTTTGCTCCCTTTTACGGAAAAAGTAGAAATGGTCACTTTAAAAGGATTTTTATATCCATTAAAAGATAAGACATTTACTTTAGGAAGCAGTTTAGGCATAAGCAATGAAGTGACAGAAGAACAGGCAAGTATACAGATGGGATCCGGTATCCTGTTGGTAATAGAGGCAAAAGATTGAGAGGAAGAAATATATGAAACTAGGCATAGTAGGTTTACCAAACGTAGGGAAGAGTACCTTATTTAACTCACTTACAAAGGCAGGAGCAGAATCGGCAAATTATCCTTTTTGTACCATAGATCCCAACATAGGAATTGTTGCAGTGCCGGATGAACGCCTAAAAGTATTAGGTGATTTATACCATACCGAGAAGATAGTTCCGGCAGCCATTGAGTTTGTTGATATTGCAGGGCTTGTAAAAGGAGCTTCCAAAGGAGAGGGTCTTGGTAATCAGTTTCTCTCCAACATCAGAGAGGTAGATGCTATTGTTCATGTGGTACGCTGCTTTGAAGACAGCAATATTATTCATGTGGATGGCAGTGTCAATCCTTTGAGAGATATTGAGACCATCAATCTGGAATTGATTTTTTCTGATATGGAAATCTTGGAGCGAAGATTTGCCAGAACTTCAAAAGGAGCGAAAAATGACAAGGCCCTTGCCAAGGAGCTGGAATTGCTGGAAAGGCTGAAGGCACATCTGGAGGAAGGAAATCTTGCCAAGAGTTTTACAGCTTCGGATGAGGAAGAAGAAGCCCTGCTCTTAAGCTATAATCTGCTTACGTATAAACCGGTAATCTATGCCGCCAATGTAAAAGAAGAAGATTTGGCAAATGACGGAGCTGATAATGATAAAGTAGCAATGGTAAGGGATTTTGCGAAAAAGGAAGGTTCCGAAGTATTTGTAATATGTGCTCAGATAGAGCAGGAAATTGCAGAGCTTGAAGAAGAAGAGAAGAAAATGTTCTTAGAGGAACTGGGATTAACGGAATCCGGTCTTGAGAAATTGATTGCGGCCAGCTATCAGATTCTTGGACTTATTAGTTACCTTACAGCCGGTCCTAAGGAAACAAAGGCATGGACCATTACCAGGGGAACCAAAGCTCCTCAGGCTGCCGGTAAGATTCATTCGGATTTCGAAAGAGGTTTCATCAGAGCTGAGATTGTAAGTTATGACAATCTGACGGAATGTGGTAATTTTAACCTTGCTAAGGAAAAAGGGTTGGTACGTTCGGAAGGAAAGGAATATGTCGTACAAGACGGAGACGTGGTTCTTTTCCGTTTCAATGTCTGAGAAAGTGGTGATGAATGATGCTGTTAAGTGCAGGTACAAATATTAATTTCCCAAACCTTGGGATTGAATTAAAAGATGTTGGATCGTCCATTCATATATTCGGAATTTCCATTGCCTTTTATGGTATGGTAATAGCTCTTGGTATGGTTATGGGGTATCTGGTGGCGGAATGGCAGGCAAAAAGAACGGGGCAGAACCCTGATTTGTATCTGGATTTTGCACTATACGCCATTGTGCTTTCTGTAATAGGAGCAAGAGTTTATTATGTAGTATTCAACTGGAAGGAATACCAGAATTCTCCTTTGGAGATCTTTGATATCCGAAACGGCGGACTTGCTATATATGGTGGAGTTATTACGGCTGTTTTAACAGCATTCATTTATTCAAAGATAAAGAAAATATCTTTTGGGCTCTTAGCGGATACCGGCTGTCTTGGATTAATTACCGGGCAGATTATCGGCCGATGGGGTAATTTTTTTAACCGGGAAGCTTTTGGTGAATATTCCAATGGGCTTTTTGCCATGCAGCTGAATATTAAAGATGTAAGCAGCGACTATACTATGTCTTTGGCGAATCTGGCACAAAAATTTGCCGGAAAAGAACAGGCATATAATAAAATACTTGAGATTCGTAACCATACTGTTGATATTGCAGGAGCTACTTATATTCAGGTACAGCCTACTTTTCTTTATGAATCGGGATGTAATCTGGTTCTGCTTATTCTCCTTATCTTTTATTCAAAACACAAGAAGTTTAACGGAGAGGTAATTCTTTTTTATTTGTTAGGCTATGGTCTGGTAAGGGTATGGGTAGAAGGCTACAGAACAGATCAGTTATTCCTGTTTGATTCACCGATAGCTGTTTCTCAGCTGCTTTCGGGAATACTGGTTGTGGCATCTTTAGCTATCATTATATTTAAGAGATATCAGATAAAGAAAAAAACTGCATAAACATACAGGAACCAAAAGAGAGTAGGGCTAATTTCCTACTCTCTTTTTTTGTCGTATTTTGCGGCAGATAAAGGGAGGGAGAATAGGGCCAATACAATATATGGTGGAGGGGGAATCCGATAGCACAAAATTTCTAAAATATGTAAAAAATGGAAAGTAAATTTATTCAGAAAGGCTTGCCATATTAAATAAAGTGGTATAAAATAGCTGTATAAGTGGCACAAAGTGGTGGAAAGTGGTTGTAAGTGGTGATTATGTGTGAAGTAACAAGCATTTTTATATTGACCATTTGGAATATACTGTAAGCTGAATCATGGTATAAATGGATGTTAGGCGGTGGAATTCATGTTCATGGGAGAATATATCCATACAATCGATGCAAAGGGAAGAATCATAATGCCCTCCAAATTCAGAGAAGATTTGGGGGATGATTTTGTTATGACTTTGGGATTAGACGGATGCCTTTTTGTATATCCTAATGAAGAATGGATGAGTTTCGTAAACCAGTTAAAGACCCTCCCTGGTACCAAGGAAGCAAGGCAGCTGCAGAGATATTTTATGGCAGGGGCCGCTAATTGTGAAGTGGACAAGCAGGGAAGAGTACTGATTCCGTCAAAACTCAGGGAAAGTGCAGCCTTGGAGAAGGATATCGTTTTTGTGGGGGTTTTAAGCAAGATTGAGGTTTGGAGCAAGGAAAGATGGGATAGCAACAACAATTATGAGAATATGGATCAGATAGCCGAACATATGGCAGACTTTGGTCTGAGCTTTTAACCCAGAATAAAAACAATAAACAGTTGTTTAACAAATTTTGCCGGCACCAAGGTTTGCGGTGTATTGGCAGCATGGAGGACATTACGAACTTGGAATCAAAACACTTGGAATTCAACCACATATCCGTACTGCTGAATGAAACTATTGAGATGTTAGATATAAAACCTGAAGGTATATATGTTGACGGAACTTTAGGAGGTGGAGGACATTCCTATGAAATCTGTAAAAAGCTTAACAGCAGAGGAAGACTGATAGGAATCGACCAGGATGAAGCAGCAATACAGGCAGCCGCCGCAAGACTTCAGGAATTTGAGAGCATAGTTACAATTGTAAGAAGCAATTATGTCAATATGAAAGAAGTCTTAAGAGCACAAAAGATTGATAAGGTTGACGGCATATTACTGGATCTTGGAGTATCTTCTTACCAGCTAGATACCACCGCGAGAGGATTTTCCTATAAGGAAGACGCACCTCTTGATATGAGGATGGATACCAGAATGGATATCACGGCAAAGGATATCGTCAACGGATATAGTGAGTACGATTTATACCGTATAATAAGAGATTACGGTGAAGATAAATTCGCAAAAAACATTGCGAAACACATTGCCAGAGTAAGGGCAGAAAAACCTATTGAAACAACAGGACAGCTGGCAGAAGTAATTAAAGCAGCAATACCTGCCAAGCTGAGAGTTAATGGACATCCTGCCAAGAAGACCTTCCAGGCGATCAGGATAGAGCTTAATAAAGAGCTGGAGGTCTTAAGCAGAGCTTTAGAGGATATGATGGGACTTTTAAATGACGGAGGAAGGCTTTGTATTATTACTTTTCATTCTCTGGAGGACAGAATTGTAAAAGTGTTTTTTAAGAACCAGGAAAATCCCTGCACCTGTCCGCCGAATTTTCCGGTATGCGTATGCGGGAAGAAGCCTCTTGGAGCCGTTATAACCAGAAAAGCTATGCTGCCTTCTGAGGAGGAAATCCAATATAACAAAAGATCAAAGAGCGCCAAATTAAGAGTATTTGAGCGCCATTTATAAAAGCCTGAAGTGAATGACTTAAAAGGGGGAGAAAAATGGAGGAAAGCGTAAGAAAGTATAAGCAGCAGAATAATTACTACGATGGCAATGCTGTAAGAAAATTAAAAGAGTATCCCGAAGAAGAATATTATCAGGAACAGGAGCCAGAAATTGATTATCCGGAGGTAGAAGTCAATCCCAGAGTCCGTAGAAAACCAGGAGTTCAAGAGAATCCGGGAGTTCGAAGAAATCCCAGGGTACGCAGGAGAGCAAAAGAGAAGCCGGCACTGAATATTTTTTCTGTGCTGTTTCTTACAATAGCAATCTGCGCAACACTTTATAGCTGCATCGGATATCTGAAAGTCCAGACGGAGATAACACAAAAGAATGATAAAATTGCCGGTTTGGAGAGAAAGCTAAGTAAGCTGGTGAATGATAATGATGCCAGTCTGGCTAAAATAGATACTTCAGTGGATTTAAATTATATCTTTAATTATGCCACGAAGGAACTTGGAATGGTATACCCTAATGATAAACAGGTTATTACCTTTAAAAAAAATGAAAGTGATTATGTGAAGCAATATGCTGATATCCCTCAGGCTGATGACAATTCTATCCTTGGCAAATTGAAGAAACAGGATTAAGAGAGAAAATGTGAATTATCTAAAAGCATGATTCATACAATTTCCGCTTTAGAACGGACTGTAGACTATCGGCATTGGCATTCTGCAGAATGTTGGCATTCTGCAGGGCATATATATGGAGGTCAAATGAAAAAACAGGAGGTTAATCCGCGAAAAGCAAAGCCTTTAAAGAAATTTACAAACCGCATGAGTGCAAGACTGATGTTTGTCTTTACAATTATACTTGCCCTGATGGGGGTATTGATTGTGAGGATTGCGGAGCTGAATCATACGGATGGAGTGCGATATGAGAAGAAAGTCCTTTCTCAGCAGACTTACACCAGTACAGCGATTCCGTTTCAGAGAGGAAGCATACTTGACCGGAATGGTACGGTACTTGCATACAGTGAAAAAGTCTACAATGTCATTTTGGATGTATACTATACTCTTTCCGATGATAAGTACAGTGAACCTACTAAAAAAGCACTTCTTGACTCCTTTAAGGATATTAAAGAAAGTGATATAGACAATCTTTACAGCAAAAAACCTAATAGCAGGTACAGTGTAATTAAAAAAGGCATTAGTTATGAGGACATGGAGAAATTCAAAGAGCTGGAGAAGAAGGACGCAAATATCCAAGGCGTATGGTTTGAAGAAGACTATAACAGGAAATATCCTTATAAAACTCTTGCCAGTAA
>JAEXGM010000156.1 GCA_023450835.1 Bacillota bacterium
TTATATACCCGCTACATTAACATTTTCAAAAGCAATAGCGAAAGGTCCCTCGTATCCCTTTTCCCTTTGGAGTTCTTTGGATAAGGTCAGGTTCCCCTGAGTTTCTAAAATACTGCCGTTGATGGAACCACCGGTTACGGGAGTAATTGACTCACCATCACAGAGAAAAGCCAAACGAATTTCGCCGCCGAAATGCCCTGAGAAACTATCCATCTGGAAATCAGAGAAGTTTACTACGTGAAGATATTTACCGGATTTCATTTCATCAAAGCTTGTGTCTCCGCCATGTACTTTAATCTGAGAGTAGATACCGGTGGCCTCCGTGCCCAGATAATAGGAGAAACGGCTGTTTCCGTGAATAGTATTAAGCTCGCTGTCTGTTATCAGAGGACGATCGGTCAACTTAATACCCTCACCGCTGTAAGGCTCATTTGCAATCAGCTCAATGGTGAGAGAGTCTCCGCTAACCTTATCTCCCTGCACCTTACTGCCCTTTGTAAAGCTTGAATAGCCGGGATAGATTAAAGATGCGGAGGAACGATCCAGATAATAGTCAAATATGGTGCTTACAAAGGAACCGGAGATAATAACTTTATATTCGCCGCTCTTTGGAGCCACTGTGGCAACAGCTCTTGCTTTGGTAGTTTCCAGTGTGTATCTTACCTTATCTTTTAAAGCATCCGTATCAGGTTCGGTGTAATGGAAGCTATGGTAAGTTTCCACATCCTGAGGAGCCGGGCACTGGGCTACAAATTCACCTTTGGCGGTATATTTATCATAGCTTACATCAATGCCTTCAGAATTCAATATATGTATAATAGATTTTTCAAGAAACATTTCTGCGGAATTTAAATAAACATCTTCATGGGTATCTTCTGCAAAGAGTGCTTCTGTCATTAACATGGCACTTTCGGTAAGAGACAGAGAAGAGAGTTTGGAAGTTGAAGAGATAAAATCTTCTTTGTTTCCCTTCGGAAGCTCATAATAGGGATTGCATACAAAAGAGGCGGCATAATGGGCGTCTCTGATTGCTTCGTCGATTTCTTCTTCCGTCATTCCGTTATAAATACCAATAGCGGAGGAACCGCGCATCTTCTTGCCATCCTTTTCAAAGTCACGATAAACAGTAAGAGAATAATTGTGAACACTCTTTTCTCTGCGGATGTCTAATTTCTTTCGGATAAAAAACAGTTCTACGCTTTCCGTTGTTTCTTCATTTATGAGATAATGCTCTATCTTGTTCTTTAATAGAGCTTTTTGAATTTTATCAAGCACAGTGTTACTTCCTTTCTTTTTTTGATACAGAAAAATATTTTCCCCAGTACTTGTGTAGGAAAAATTGCTTTTTAATTTTCCCTACTAACCCAAACGGATTTTTGCTTTTATGTAAGGGCCGCCATCGGATACTTTGACCCACTCTTTATAACCCTTGCCGCAGAAACCGCCGCCTCCTAAAGCTTTCTTTTCAGAAACCATGGTGATGGACTTTAACAGATCGGGAACATAGCCTGTAAGTACGATGGGAGAGAAGATTCTGCCGGTTAATTTACCGTCTTTTATCTCTTTTGCAACGTTTACCATACACTGGATACCCCAGTTCTTAGGGTCTTCCATTCCGCTGCTGGGATTATCCAGAAGAAATCCGTATTCAATAGAAGCTATCATATCTTCTACCTTATCCTGACCTTCTTCAAAGAAGGTGTTCGTCATACGGGTATAAGCTTTTCTTTCATAACTTTGTCTTCTTCCGTTTCCGGTAGGCTCTGTGCCAAGGTACATGGCACTCTGGCTGTCACTGATTCCTCTTTTTAAGATTCCTTTCTCGATAATAACCGTGTCTTTTGCGGGGATACCTTCATCATCGAAGAAATAGGTTGCGGTTTCTTTTGCGGCAGTACCGCCGTCATGCATGGTAATAAGAGGGGAAGCAACGTACTCACCGATATATTTTTCTGCAAGGGCTCTTTTCTTAACGAACATATCCATTTCAACGCCGTGTCCGAAGGCTTCATGAACAATCATGCCTGTAACTTCAGGAGTGCAGATGCATTCATATTCACCGGGAGTGATAGGAGTACTGTCCAGTAAGGTAAGAGCAGAGTCTGCCGTTTCCTTTAAGCCTTCCTTCATGGCTTTTAGTATTTCGCTGCCACCAAGGTTAGAATAGCCATTGAAGTAATATTTGATTTCCTCACCTTTGGACACCATAACCATAAGGGAACCGGTGGTCCATAAGACGTCCTGTTCCATATCTTTGCCGCGGGAGAGAAAAAGCTTATGATATTCCTGGAATCTTAAGCCTGCAGAGCAGTCAAGAATGGAGGAGTTATAATTTCTGCCTTCTTCACTAAGAGCTGTTAACTGGGCTATAACTTTTTCGCTTCCCATGTCAGTCAGGCTTTCCTGATATTCGGTGCCTTCATGAAAGGATAAGGCTTCATCTTTTAGCTCATCATAAGGGATAACTTCGATTCCTTCCGGCAAATTTTCTTTTAAAGGTATAAGACTGTCCTCGATTTTTTTCAGAATCTCAGGCAGCAGTTCTTTGGTGATAGCGTTAAAAGAATATTCACCATAGCTGGTTCCATCATATATTTTTGCCACAAAGCCTCTTCCGTTTAATAAAGAGTCCTCGGAAACTACGGTTCCGCGCTTGGATACGCTGTAAATCATAGATTTGGAATCGGATGCCAGAATAGATACATAACGATACTTAACCAGAAGGCTTTCAAGAAGTTCTTTAAGAATAGGCTTCACCTGCTGTAAGTAAGAACTTGATTTTACTTTCATGATAATTTCCTTTCTATATAAAATTTGGTAATTCTCATTCTGCTTTATAATAAAAATAGCTGTTGCAAACGGTATCTGTTACGCTGCTACAGCCGGAAGAGAATGCGATTTATACAAGTTTATTATAAGAAAACAGGAATGACCTGTCAATCCTTTCCTGTTAATCCGTTCATATGGGGTATGAATCCGTTCTATAGTCAGTTTAACAAAAGGCGGAGCAATTTCATTTTCCTATAATACACAGTCTTATATTGTCAATTCTGCATGTATAAGGCAGCTTTTTCAATGGTTAACATGCTGATTTGGGCGGTATTCAAAGGCTGTGGATGAGGAAATGAAATTGCTCCTTATATCTTAAAGACTAAAAGTTAGTACGGTCAGGGTCGTTAACTCCCCCGCAGCACTCTGTCAGACCAGCTATGAAAGTCACATCTTCTTCGGTAAGGGAGAAGTCAAATATCTCTGCATTTTCTTTAATACGGGAGGGAGTAACAGATTTGGGAAGAGGGAGATAACCCATCTGAAGACTCCAGCGTATACCTATTTGTGCTATGGATTTACCGTATTTCACGGCTAATTCCTGCATTTCTTTTACCTGAAAGATTTTTCCGGTACCAAGAGGGCTGTAAGCTTCTAATAGAATGTCGAGCTTTTTACAGTAAGCTGCCAGTTCGTCCTGTGTCAAGCCAGGGCATAGCCGTATTTGGTTTACGGCAGGTTTAATTCTGGCTGTTGTAAGAAGGGCATCAATATGATGAGAAAGGAAATTACTGATACCCAAGGCTCGTATCTTACCCTGCTCATAGAATTCCTCCATGGCCTTCCAGCTTCCGGCATTTGCGCTCTGCCAGGAATCCCTGGATTTAATAGGGTTAGGCCAGTGTATCAGATACAGGTCCAGATAATCAGTACCAAGATTATCAAGGGTTTTAAGGAAAGCTTCTTTTGTCTCTTCATAGCCATGCTGACTGTTACCTAGTTTGCTGGTAAGGAAAATCTCTTCTCTTTTGATACCACTTTCCTTTACAGCGCGTCCAACGCTGGGTTCATTTCCATACATAGCTGCGGTATCAATATGTCTGTAGCCATATTCAAGTGCGGCTTTTACTGATTCATGGGCAACATCACCATCCGGTGTCTGCCAGGTTCCAAATCCTATGCAAGGAATTTTAACACCATTATTTAGTACATAAGTATCTGTAAGACTATTCATATTTACCTCCTGTCTGCGTACTCTTTAGCCCTCTGCAAATGTGCTGATGCACGCGTACAATGTTATTAGTGTATGAGTTTTTATGATACCCATTATAGGGTATAGAGTTAACTCTATGTCAAGACTTTATAGTAGATACGCTTGTAAAATGAAAAGGTAAATTCGAGTGCAGAAAATCAGGAATTCACCTTTTTACTTCACCATATTAGGTACACATAAAAAATAGCCGGGTGATTTCCGGCTATTAATCAGGCATATATAAGTGAATACAAATGAATGATGCAGTGGTTTTACTAAGATTGTAATAATAAAGTAATTGTGATATGATGAAATTCTGGGAGTATTATCTGTGATTTTGATAAAGCCTCTCCTTTAGCATAGGTACTTTCCCCATGACAGGCTGCAGCAGTGTGGCACCTATGATACCAAAAGCTGTCTGTACCAGGTTAAAAGGGATGTCGACCAAGGCTGCAACAGGTCCCATACCAAGGATGAATGCAGAGAAAAGATAATATCCCGTAACAACGATAATGCCTCCGCTGATTCCGCCCATAATAACGGCCAGTATATTTTCGCCCCTGTGTAATGGTAACTTTAAAATTAAGTGATAGATAATTCCGCCGGCCAAGGCTGCCAGGGCTTTAATGACAAAGGTTGCAGGTGCAAAGCCCATATAACCGGAGAATACATCTGCAAGCATGGAACCTATTCCTGCAGACATACTGCCATAGAAGGGACCTAAAAAAATTCCGCTAAGTAAGACCATACCGTCTCCGAAGTGGATATAGCCAAAGGCAGGTGTAGGAATATGAATTATCATGGTTGCAATGCAGGTCAGAGCAGCCATCAATGCTGAAAGTATCAGGTTAAGTATTTTTTTATTCATGTTGCCTCCTAGTGGATTTTCTTTTTAGTTACTTTATGCCATAATTGGCATGATTGAAAGTTCCAGTATTGAATTAATTAACAGTGCCAGTTTTGAAAGGTGTAATTATTTTAAAGATTATAATACTAATAGAGAGTATTCCCTAAATGGCTGAGGATTAGTGAGGGTACTCAAATTTGAGGCTCATAGTCAGTATGGACATAATAAGAATAATGTGAGAATAATAAAACATGTGATAAAAGAGGTGCAATATGGATATTTATAAATTTCTGGAGCAAGTGAAATCGGGTGAAATGCAGCTTGACGAGGCTGCGGAAGTATTGAAGAATCTGCCTTATGAAGAGCTGGATTTTGCGAAGTTAGACCACCACAGGCATTTGAGAAGCGGGTTTGGAGAAGTCGTATTCTGTCAGGGAAAAAGCATGGAACATTTGACTGAGATATACCGCAGGTTCTATCAGCATGATACCAATGTCCTGGGAACCAGAGCGACCCAGGAGCAGTATGAGGAAGTGAAGAAGGTAATTGACTGTGTGACCTATGATCCCTTATCTAGAATACTCTCCATTGAAAAAGAGAAACAGGAGAAGAAAGGCCTGGTGGCTGTCTGTACCGGAGGAACGGCAGACCTGTTTGTTGCGGAGGAAGCAGCCAGAACGGCAGAGTTCTTTGGAAGTAATGTGGTCCGTATTTATGATGTGGGGGTTGCGGGTATTCACAGGTTGTTTTCCAAGCTGGAAGATATCAGGAAGGCAAATTGTATCGTAGCAGTTGCCGGGATGGAAGGAGCGCTTGGAGGAGTACTTGCAGGACTGGTAGATAAGCCGGTCATTGCTGTCCCCACCTCCGTTGGTTATGGTACAAGCTTTGGAGGGGTATCGGCACTTCTGACAATGCTTAATTCCTGTGCGGAAGGGCTGGCAGTAGTTAATATTGATAATGGTTTTGGAGCCGGCTATATGGCAACTCAGATTAACAGGCTCTGCAAGGAATCAGAATAATCAATTTAGAATTTTATTATTTTCTTTGGTATTAGAAGGAGCAGACCGATTCCGGCCTGCTCCTTCTGTAAGTTAAGATATTAGATTATGCATTATAAGGTCAGGTTATTGCAACAACATCATTTCAGATAATATAAAAGACTGTAACTGACATTCTATAGGATACAGTACTTAGTCAGATAGTTCACCTGCCAGAGTCTGAACCAGACTGTAAAGAGTGGTGTAATCCAGCCCTGATTTTTCAGAAAGACTGCGAATGTTATCAGCTTCCGGGTAATAATAGGTCTTATTTTGGAAGGAACATACCTTGACAGTCGCTTCACCGTAAGGGGTTTTTACCGTCTGAAAACTTCTCTCTAGAGTGGTGCGTTTCATTTCCTGCTTACGGATACCGATGGTAGTGGTATGGGTAAAGATTAATTCTTCCATTACAGGAAGTTCTTTTTCAGAAGTTATCACTCCTAAGAGATAGGCAGGGCGGTTCTTTTTCATAAAGATAGGTGTGTAATACACATCCTTGGCCCCATTTTTTAATAAAATGTCCATAGCCGCAGAGAGGGCTTCACCGGTGCAATCATCAACATTGGCTTCCAGTACCCAAACAGTATCCGGTATGGTACCGGGCAATGCAGGAAGGGCTTCTTCAATCAGCATTGCTCTTAAGAAGCTGGTCTGTTCATATTCCCTTTTTCCCGTTCCGAGGCCGATTTTCTTGATGGTAAAGTCAGAAGGCAGTGATTCTTTGGTCCTGATGGCGGCAACAATGGCAGCACCTGTAGGGGTTACCAGTTCTCCTTTTACCTGGGTAAGATGAAGCTTAAGGCCGTATTGTGAGGAAATATTGACAACCGCAGGTACCGGGATTGGAAGAACACCATGCTGACAGGTAATCTGTCCTCTTCCTTCATAAAGTTCAGAAACATAAACTTCCCCGATATTCAGGTTATCAAGGCAGATAGCAACGGCTGTAATATCTACTATAGAATCGGTTGCTCCCACTTCGTGAAAATGTACTTCATCAACGGGCTTTCCGTGAGCTTTTGATTCTGCCTCGGCAATAATAAAAAATATCCTTTTGGCAATATCTTTGGCATTTTCCGTTATGGCAGAGCCATCAATGATAGAATAAATATCTGTTAAATTCCTGTGCTCGTGATGCCCGTAGTGCAGAGAGCCGTCAGAAGTATGTGAATGACTATGGCCGCCATGGCTATGTTCATGAATATCGGCTTCACCATGGCTATGGCTGTGGTCATGTTCATGATTGTGTTCATGGCTGTGACCATGGGAGTCTTTTAAATCATGGTGATGCAATGAGGAGTGCACCTTCTCGCTTTTAGGTTTGTGTACTTTAAGCTGAGGGGCATTTAATCTGAGAGAGGGGGTAGGCTGGGAAAGGGATAGAACGGAAGCTGTTTCGGCTTCTTTTAACTTCTCATGCCCGAAGAGATAATCCATATCATGGTCATGATTATCCTCTGCCAGTATTACGTTAAAATCACAGGCATCTATGCTATTCTTTGCTTTTCTGGTAATTTCAATTCTATAACCATCAACATTAAGACTTTTTAAACCGTTCAATAAAACTTCTTTATCTGCTCCAAGGTCCAGCAGGGCAGCTACTGTCATATCGCCGCTGATACCGGAGTAACATTCCAGATATAAACTTTGCTTCTTCATAGATTATCCTTTCTGCTGCAGTAACCTAAAGCCGAAAACCGCGGCAAGCTAATTATAACATGCTGTTATTTTTCATGCAATAAGAGGAAAAGAAAGGAACTCAAAGATAAAAATATTACATGAATTTTACATTAGTTTGCTAGTACACAAGAACTACATTGAATAATCTAGTATATTAGAGAAGTCTTACCTGGTGAAGGGAGAATAGCCTTGGAATATCAATTTGAATTACTTGAAAAAATCTTGGAAGGCGGTTATATAACGCCGGTATATCAGCCGATTGTATCGCTGATCGACGGGAAGATTTTTGGATACGAAGCCCTTAGCAGAATATCCGTCAGAGAACTTGAAATGAATATAGAGCAAATGTTTAAAGTAGCAGACAGGATGGACAAGTCCTGGGAGTTAGAAACTCTTTGCAGGAAAAAATCACTGGAACATGCTATGCAGCTAAAGGAGGGTAAAAAGCTATTTCTAAATGTCAATTCCAATATTATATACGATAAAAATTTTATAGAAGGGTTTACAAAGAGCAGCCTGATTACATACGGACTTTATTCGGACAATGTTATATTTGAAATCACGGAACGGGTTGCCGTCAATGATATGAATGCATTTTTGGCTTCTATTAACCATTATAAAAGCCAGGGTTACGGAATTGCTATTGATGATTTTGGGGTTGGTTATTCCGGCCTCAATATTATTGCAAGCGTCAAGCCTAACTTTATCAAACTGGATATGAATCTTGTCAGAGACATCGACAAAGAAGAAATCAAACAGATGGTATGCAAGGCAATGGTTGATTTTGGTGCAAATGCAGGCATTCAGGTAATAGCGGAGGGAATCGAAACAGAAGAAGAACTGAATACCCTGATTAAGTTAAATGTCAATCTTGGACAGGGATATTTTCTTGGCATGCCAAAAGGAACCTTTCAGGACCTGGAGCCTCATAAGATTGAATTAATAAAGGCGCTTCGGGCTAAAATATATGCCGATAATATCAAGAGCTCTGCCTATCCCATCGCAGGGTATCTGGCAAGAGCCGGGCATACATTTTCCTCCGATGAAATCGCGGAAGATGTCTATGAAATCCTAAGACACGACCCTTCCATTAAAGGCTTTACCATACTGGAAAATGAGGTCGCCATAGGTTTTATGACTAAAATGTCCTTTAATGAAATACTTGGCGGAAGGTATGGCTTCTCTCTCTATTCCAGGAAAAAGATCCGAAAGCTGATGAAGGGGGATTTCCTGCGGGTAAATTACAATATCCCCGTTGACCAGGTCTCCGGCCTTGCTATGCAAAGAACCTTTGAACAGCTATATGACCCTATTGTGGTAGAAAAAGATGGTAAATATTTTGGCATCGTAACCATCAAAGACCTGTTGGATGCCTGTACAAAGGTAGAAGTGGATACCGCTATGCACTGTAATCCGCTTACCGGACTGCCAGGGAACCTGCTGATAGAGAAAGAAATCTTAAGCCGGGTCTTTGAAAATGCACCTTATTGCATTATCTATTATGATATAGATAATTTCAAAGCCTATAACGATGCTTATGGTTTTCAAAATGGTGATATGATGATTTTACTGGTCGCCGATATTTTAAAGGAATGCGCCCTAAGAAATGAGTTTATCGGTCATATAGGGGGGGATGATTTCATTGTCCTTTGTGATTATCAGGAGGGGGAAGAGTACTGCAAAGCAGTCATAGAACGTTTTATCATGAGAGTAACGGCTCTTTATCGTAAGGACGACCTTGTAAACGGGTATATTGTATCAAAAAACCGGCATGGCAGGACAGAAAATTTCTCCATAGCAAGCCTTTCCATAGCCGGAATCTCCAATAAAGTCAAGAAATACCAGAGCGTGGAGGAATTTTCAACAGATATTGCCCTGCTTAAAAAGAAATGCAAACGGCAGCCGGGAAATTATTGTGAGATTCAATAATTTGCCATGATGCTTGACAAACGAAACTTATCTGTGCTAAACTTGCCATAAACTAGGGGTGTCTGATGAATCAGGCTGAGAGAAAACTACCAGAATGTTTTAAACCCTGAAACAGTGAGAACTGTTTCGTACCTGATCCGGATAATGCCGGCGTAGGGATGTATAGGAGTTTATGGCTTAATACTTTGCCTTGTATACATACCTTTCCGGTGACGGGAAGGTTTTCTTTTACCCATAAAAAATATTTATTTTAAGGAGGAGAGTCGATGAATCGACGAATCAATGCAAGCGTAGCAATACAGGTACTGCCTCATGTAGACAGTGATAAGGAAGTTATCAGAATAGTAGATGAGGTAATAGATTACATAAAAAGCACAGGTTTAAAATACTATGTAGGACCCTGTGAGACAGCTATTGAGGGTGAATATGAAGAACTTATGGAAATTGTAAAGAACTGCCAGTATATCGCCGTCAAAGCAGGCTGCCCCAAAGTCGCTGCCTATGTAAAGATAACCTTTGCACCGGAGGGTGGTGTTCTGACAATTGATCAAAAAGTTACAAAGCATCATCTATAAGATATCTCCCGTATTTGCAATAGCTGCTATTTTAATTATCTGGCAGGTATTGTCTTACAGCGGAGCGGTACCCAAATTTATGCTGCCTTCACCCAAGGAAGTGGTTAAAGCCTTTGTAGGTGATTTCCCTCTTTTGATGTTTCATGCAAAAACAACTCTTGCAGAGGCATTTTTGGGACTGGCATCCGGAATCCTGCTGGGATTTTTAGTGGCAGTGGCTATGGACCGGTTTGAGCTGGCTTATAAAGCCATATATCCGGTGCTTGTAATAACGCAGACAATTCCCACAGTAGCCATAGCACCTCTTTTGGTCTTATGGCTGGGTTATGGCATATTGCCTAAGATTACACTTATTATTATTACGTCGTTCTTTCCTATAACCATTGGACTGTTAGACGGTTTTCGGAATGTGGATAAGGATTCCTTAAATCTGCTGAAGGCTATGGGGGCAACGAGGCTTCAAAGTTTTGTTCATATTAAGTTTCCGGGGTCCATTCCCCACTTCTTCTCAGGACTTCGCATATCCGTTGCTTATTCTATTATCGGTGCGGTAGTTGCCGAGTGGCTGGGAGGTTTTAGCGGGCTTGGAGTCTATATGACAAGAGTAATCAAATCTTATTCTTTTGATAAGATGTTCGCAGTGATATTCTTTATTTCTTTTATCAGTCTTTTACTGATGTCCGGTGTGAAACTGCTGCAGAAGTGGATAACACCATGGGACAGAGAAGAAAAAGAGAAAGAAAAAGCGAGGACCTGGGGAGTAAAGTTTATACGATAAGTTTTCTGAAACAAATAAAGAGCATCACATGGAGGTTATTATGAAAAATAGATTAGCAGCATTATTTTTATGCCTGGTATTGATAGTCGGGGGACTTACTGCCTGCCAGAGCAGCAATAAAGAATCAGCAGGAAGTGACAGCGGGGATAAAAATACCGAATTAAAAAAGGTCAGAATTGTACTCGACTGGACTCCCAATACCAATCATACGGGGCTTTATGTTGCCCAGGAATTGGGTTATTTTAAGGATGAAGGACTGGATGTTGAAATTATGCAGCCGCCGGAAGGAAGTACGACCTCCCTGGTTGGAGCAGGAGGAGCAGAATTCGGTATCTCCTTTCAGGATACCCTTGCACCTGCTTATGCAACGGATAATCCCATACCGGTAACGGCTGTCGCAGCAATTATTCAGCATAATACTTCCGGTATCATCTCTCTAAAGAAACTTGGGATTGATTCACCTAAGAAGATGGAGGGGCATTCCTATGCAACCTGGGATTCACCTATCGAGCTTGCGATTATAAAGAAAGTTGTTGAGGATGACGGCGGTGATTACAGTAAGATTAAACTGATACCCAATACCGTGACCAATGTAGTTTCAGCTCTCCAGACCAACATTGATACCGTCTGGGTATATTATGCATGGGACGGCATTGCCACAAAGGTAGCAGGATTGGATACCAATTATCTGAATTTTGCGGATTACGGAAAGGAACTCGATTATTACAGCCCGGTAATCATAGCAAATGACAGCTTTTTAAAGCAGAATCCGGATACCGCTAAAAAATTCTTAAATGCAGTAAGAAAAGGTTACGAATATGCAATTTCCGAACCTGAAAAAGCAGCAAATATATTAACAAGGGCAGTACCGGAGCTGGATTCCAAGATGGTGATAGAAAGTCAGAAATGGCTGGCAGATAAATATAAAGCGGAAGTTACCAGATGGGGTTACATTGATAAGGACAGATGGGATGGTTTTTACAACTGGCTTTATGAAAATAAATTAATTGAGAAGGAAATACCTTCCGGCACCGGATTTTCCAATGATTATCTGGCAGATTAGAATGTAAGGGGACCCTGGGTATGGAAAGATTAACAGCTGAAAACATAAGTGTAAGCTATGGCGGAATAAAGATTATTGAAGATATATCCATAGAGCTGCACAAAGGGGAAATCGTAAGCCTCCTTGGAGCAAGCGGAGTAGGAAAAACTACGCTTTTTAATGTTCTCTCTGGTCTTTTGATACCGGATCAAGGGGCTGTGCTGATTGATAAGGAAAACATCACCGGAAAGACTGGTAAGCTTAGTTATATGCTGCAAAAAGATATGCTGCTGCCCTTCAAGACCATTGTTGATAATGTAGCTCTTCCTCTGGTAATAAAGGGAGAGAAGAAAAGAGAGGCAAGAGCTGTTGCGGCTTCTTACTTTGAAGAGTTTGGTCTTTCCGGAACAGAGAATAAATATCCCAAGCAGCTCTCGGGGGGCATGAGGCAAAGGGCGGCACTTCTTAGAACTTATCTTTTCTCAGACCAGGTCGCGCTTTTGGATGAACCCTTCAGTGCCCTTGATACCATAACAAAAGGAAGCCTGCATCAATGGTATCTGGGAGTTATGGAGAGCATTAAATTATCCACTCTCTTTATTACCCATGACATTGATGAAGCAATTCTTCTCTCTGACAGAATCTATATTATGGCGGGAAAGCCCGGACGTATAGCAGAAGAACTGATTATAAGTGAAAAAAAGCCCAGAGCAGAAGATTTCCTGGTAAGCGATGAGTTCATCCGGTATAAGAAGCATATCAGTATGCTGTTAAAGCAGAATGAAGATGACAAAAGCCTGTAAATAGAAACACCAGCAAAATAATTTAATTCACAGAAGGAGCAATTTGATTTCCAAGCAATCGCTGACTGAAAGATAGAGTGCGAATGGAAATCCAATTGCTCTTTTTTAGAAAGAATTTAGATTGATTTAATGTTTAATTGGTGAAAATAATATTTACAGATAAAAGAAAACAGTTATAATTAGAGTATAAGAATACCCTTACTGTTGTAGGAATTATGAACCATTGGAGTGGGATGAATGAAGAAACTATTGATTTACGTGAAGATTCTTATTAACGTATTAATATTTGCTCTTGGTGTACTGGCGGTTATCTTTATAGTGCCAAAACTGATACGGTTCTTCATGCCGTTTGTAATCGGGTTTATCGTATCGGCCATAGCAAATCCTCTAGTCAAGTTCCTTGAAAAGAGGGTCAAGATAGTACGTAAGCACAGTTCAGCCATTATTATTATTTTGGTAATTGCTGCGGTAGTAGGAGCCATGTATGCCCTTGTCAGCATTCTGGTAAATGAAATCAGTAATTTGATAAAGGATTTCCCTAATATCTATACCGGGCTGGAGATTCAATTTCATACCATATCCCAAAAGCTATCCAAGATATATGAGATACTTCCTGCCAATATAACCGCCAAGCTGGATAAACTCGGAGCTAGTATTACGGATTATGCTACACGGATAATGTCAGATACCAGTAAGTTTAATATCAGTGCGGCCGGGGATTATATGAAGAATCTTATGGATATCCTTTTGTACTCCATCGTGACAATTATGTCAGCCTACTTCTTTATTGCGGAGAGGGATAATCTTGCGGCAGCTGTTCATCGAATGACACCTGCATCTTTGATAAAGAGCTATAATTTGATTGTTTCTAATTTTAAAACCGCAGTAGGAGGATATTTTAAGGCTCAGTTTAAGATTATGTTAGTGCTTACGGTAATACTGTTTGCCGGTTTTGAAGTTATACATGTGAAATATTCCTTTCTTTTTGCATTACTTACTGCATTCTTGGATTTTCTGCCTTTCTTTGGGACGGGAGCAGTGATATGGCCCTGGACATTGATTGAGATCTTATCGGGAAATTATTTTAAGGCAGTTATGCTGGTAATTATCTATCTGGTCTGCACTATTATAAAGCAGGTGCTTCAGCCTAAGATGGTAGGAGACAGCGTAGGTATCAGTCCCTTTGCAACACTTATATTCATGTTCATCGGATATAGGCTGTTAGGAGTGCTCGGTCTGATAATCGGTATTCCTGTTGGTATGATTCTGGTGAATTTCTATAAGGCGGGAATGTTTGATGGTGTAATTAAAGGCTTTCGTATTATTATACATGATATTAATGAATTTAGAAAAATGTAGAAATAAATGGTAAAATGGTAAAAAATATGGAAATACCTATTGACCTGAATTGTGACAATATATTATAGTAATAATTAGAGGCAACATTGACAGAAACCTTGGGAGGCCATTGTACGAAAGGGGATAAGACTATGTGTGAGAACAAAGTGCTGAGTCAGGAAAATGCTATTGTAACCGCTAAAGAAATTCAAACTATTTTGAAAGACTTTCGCATAGGTAAGAAACCTTTGGCTAAATTATTAGGGTGGGGAGAGACTACAATAATAAGATATATTGAAGGTGACATCCCTACTGCTGAATACTCAAACAAGCTAAAAAACATAGTAGAAGATCCCATATATTACTATGAGCTGTTGTTGGAGAGCAAAGACAACTTAACAAACGTTGCCTACCGTAAGACTCTGCAGGCTGTTATGGAAAAGATGACAGAACGGAAAATTAATCTGATAGCCCAGTATATGATATATTATACACAGGGAGATTTGTCACCAGGGTATACTCAATGGCTTCTATATTATGCGCAGGGCTTTTCAATGGCTCTGTTTGACAAGGAATTATTTGAAGATGACTATTATGTAAATACAGAGAATGCGCCTTATGTCAAGCTATATAACAGTATGAAAAAACATGGGGTGAATTTGTTTGAAGTTCCCATAAATCGTCTGACGGAGAATGAAAAGAATCTGATTGTCAAGATTCTTGAAACCTTTAGCTGGTATGGTCCAAAGACCTTAAAGGCCCTGTCTGCCTTTGAGAAATCCAATTACCGTATCTCAAGGGATAAAGAGGGCAGGAGAATCATTTCAAAAGATTTGATTAAGAGTCAGTTTAAAGATGTTGTAGCACTCTATGGAATTAAAGGCCTTAATGATATACATAAATATCCTGACAGCAGGTTTTTTGATTTGAAAGGCATTTAGGCAGAAATTTAAAGGGTACTATGAAGAGGCTTTGTAGAAACATCCCCTCATAGTACCCTAATTTTATATCGATTATAAATAGCTTATAAACTATTCTGGTAGATATGGTATTTCGATTCCAAACGTATTGGCTGATAGGATAGTTTGGCTTTTCTCAAGCCTTCCTGGCCAAGGTCGTCTTCCCGGTTTACAAGTTCTGCTTCGGGGAAGGAATGTATCAGGAACTGCTGGTTGATAAAGTTATAGAGTCCGGGAATGTTGATGTTGGCTTTTTCGATGTGAATAAAAGCACATTTAATCTCCGGCGCATAACTTCCGATAGAATAAGCCTCCAGGTTACCGTCAATATAGACGCCGCCAATCTGACAGTCTACAAAGCCGCAATATTTAAATAACCTGTGAATGCCGTTTTCCTCACTTCTCATACTTCCATGTTTGTCTTCATAGTCTCTGTTATCCAGCCATCTGTCATGAAAGCTCTCTATCTCTTTTACATCGGAACAATCAAGAATCCTGAATTCGTATCTGCCTTCGTAGCCTTTTAGAAAAGAATTAAGATGATTCTTCTTTTTGTGATAAGCTTTACCGCTAAGGGTTCTTAACTTTTCCGCATCGTATAAGTAGTCGTAATTATCTCTGCAGTCTTCAATTCTAAATTCCTCTTCAAAACCCGGTATGGTGCGGAGTGCATTAACAAAAGACTCGTCTAACAGGTACATATTCAGGGGCAGCCCAAGTACCTGATTCCAATGGCTCTTAATCTCCTGAAAAACAGCAGGGATATCTTCTGTCTTACATAGAGGCATCATAGGACCATTGATATCTTTGGTTTGGATAACACACATCATATAAGTATCGTTCTGATAATAATGGGTATTATAAAACTCTTCCCATATAAACTGGTTTACCGGCTGGCGTTCGGAGATATAGACAGGTCTTAAGGCTGAGTAGCGCTCCAGCTTCAGACAGTCTGCAAGCGTCAGTTTTTTTAATTCTATTCCCATAAGCTTTTCTCCTGTTAGTTTGGGATTGCAGGAATTATTGAAAGGCATAATTCCTGCACAAGTTTGTGCCTGCGAAATCCTCGGCACAAACTTGCGGTGCACTGAGGAAGGCCTGCAGTTATAATAAGTGATAGCATAATTCCTGCACAAGTTTGTGCCTGCGAAATCCTCGGCACAAACTTGCGGTGCACTGAGGAGGGCATGCAGTTATAATAAGTGATAGTATAATTCCTGCACAAATTTGTGCCTGCAATTTATTTACTCTGTGAATTACGTTTTGATCTCATTCTTTGAGTAGGGTCTAAAATTTTCTTTCTTATTCTTAAGTTCTTAGGGGTAACTTCCAAAAGCTCATCGGTATCAATAAATTCGAGAGCCTGCTCAAGACTTAATACCTTTGGCGGAACCAGTTTCAGGGCTTCGTCGGCACTGGAGGAACGAGTGTTGGTCAACTGCTTTTTCTTGCAGACATTTACTTCAATATCCTCTGCCTTTCCGTTCTGTCCTACTACCATACCGGAATATACTTTCACACCGGGGGATATAAAGAGAAGACCACGCTCCTGAGCGTTAAAGAGACCGTAAGTAATAGCTTCTCCTGATTCATAGGCAATTAAGGAACCTTGCTTTCTGTACTGGATATCACCCTTAAACGGACCATATCCGTCAAACAGGGTATTTAAGATACCATTACCCTTCGTATCTGTTAGAAATTCACCTCTGTAACCGATAAGTCCTCTGGAAGGAATAAGGAATTCAAGTCGGGAATAAGCACCATTTCCATTAGACATACCCTGGAGCTCACCTTTACGCTGGCTTAATTTATCAATGACCGTGCCGGAAAATTCTTCTGGAACATCAATAATTGCGCGTTCCATTGGCTCCAGCAGATGGCCTTTTTCATCGTTGCGGTAGAGTACTTCTGCCTTACTTACAGCAAATTCATAGCCTTCTCTTCGCATATTCTCAATGAGAACAGATAAGTGAAGTTCTCCGCGGCCGGATACCTTAAAGCTCTCAGTAACATCAGTTTCTTCCACTCGAAGGCTGACATCGGTATTAAGCTCTCTGAATAAGCGTTCTCTTAAATGTCTGGAGGTTACAAATTTACCTTCCTGACCTGCCAGCGGACTGTCATTTACGATAAAGTGCATGGCGATAGTAGGTTCTGAAATTTTCTGGAAAGGAATAGGGCTTGGATTCTCAGGAGAACAAAGGGTATCACCGATGTGAATGTCAGCAATACCGGAGATAGCAACGATGGAACCTACGGAAGCCTCTGTTACTTCCACTTTCTTAAGGCCTTCGAATTCATAAAGTTTGCTGATCTTAACACGCTGGTTCTTATCTGTGTCGTGGGCATTTACAAGTACAACGTCCTGATTTACCTTAATGATACCGTTGTCCACTTTTCCGACACCGATTCGTCCGACATATTCATTGTAGTCGATAGTACTGATAAGTACCTGGGTACTCTCCTCCGGATCTCCTTCGGGAGCCGGAATATAATCTATTATTGTCTCGAAGAGAGGTTTCATATTCTCAGGGGATTCATCCAGTTCTAAGATAGCAACGCCGGATTTGGCAGAAGCAAATACGAAAGGACAGTCAAGCTGGTCGTCAGATGCATCTAATTCAATAAATAATTCTAAAACTTCATCAATTACTTCTTTCGGTCTTGCTTCGGGACGATCGATTTTGTTGATGCAGACAATAACCGGCAGTTCCAGTTCCAGTGCTTTTTTTAATACGAATTTAGTCTGGGGCATGGGACCTTCGAAAGCATCCACTACCAGAACTACACCGTTAACCATCTTAAGGACACGTTCTACTTCGCCGCCGAAATCAGCATGGCCGGGGGTATCGATAATATTAATTTTAACACCATTATAGAATACAGCGGTATTCTTGGAAAGAATGGTAATGCCACGTTCTCTTTCAATATCGTTGGAGTCCATGACACGTTCCTGTACGGTTTGGTTGGAACGAAAAACACCGCTTTGCTTTAAAAGTTCATCCACCAGGGTTGTTTTACCGTGATCAACGTGCGCAATAATTGCAATATTTCTGATATCTTCTCTTTTGATACGCATATTTTCCTCTCATTCTGCCGCTGGCAGCGGCATTCAATCCGATTAAAGAATACATTTAGGAAAATGTCCTTAATCCGATTAGTTATTAATATTTTGTCATAAAGCTGCAAATTTATAAGAATTAGAATCTGCTGATGCGGCTGGTATTCATTTTAGTGTCATAATTGATAACGGACTTCCATAAAATGATATAGATTTATATAAGGAATATAAAGATATTCTTATAATCGGATGCACGGTAATGCCAAACATTACCTTTTATCAAAAAAAATTTATAATGAAATTTCTGATAAGTTATAAAAACGGCAATAAATTCCAAGAAACGCACGGAACACTCTAACCTGAATATTGTATCATACTCCGGAAAATTTACAAGGTCTTTCTTTGAAGGGGCTTATTTTTCAGCATTATGCTTATCAAGGAAAAAAATAATGATAAAAACTTGGAAATATTTTATTTTTTGTTCTAAATCATTTTGAAGGTGCATACATTTAGTAGTGGAGAATATTTTTTATCTTGAAGGTCAGGACAATACACAATTGGGATACCAATTTAAAATTGTACAGAACACGAGTAAAGAGAAGGGAGTCATACAAAATGACAGATAAAGTATTTGATAACAATCAAGTAAGTATTGCAGGCGAGGTAATGAGTGATTTTGAATTCAGTCACGATGTGTTTGGGGAAGGCTTTTATGTCCTGGATGTGCAGGTAAGCCGGTTAAGTAATTCCTATGATATCATTCCTATTATGATATCGGAGAGATTAATCGATGTAAAAGCAGATTTTAAGGGCAAGTATGTTGAGGTGAATGGACAGTTCCGTTCCTATAACCGCCATGAGGACAACAAGAACAGATTGGTTTTATCCGTATTTGCCAGAGAAATCAAAATAAGCGAAGAGGATACGGAAGGTATCCGCCCTAATTTCATATTCCTGGACGGTTTCGTCTGCAAGCAGCCTATTTATCGAAAAACTCCCTTAGGTAGAGAAATAGCAGATATTTTACTTGCAGTAAACAGACCTTATGGAAAATCCGATTACATACCCTGTATCTGTTGGGGAAGAAACGCAAGATTTGCAGAGAATTTCACTGTTGGAGGGCATATTCAGGTATGGGGAAGAATCCAGAGCAGGGAATATCAGAAGAAATTAAATGAAAGTGATTTTGAGAAGCGTGTTGCTTATGAGGTATCCGTAAGCAAGTTAGAATATCTGGATGAATATTAAAAAACAACTATCCGGACATAGATTAATGAAGTAAACTCCTATAATACAAACAAATAGAAATCAAGAAGAACCATGGATAGAAGAGGTTTAAACTCTTCTATCCATGGTTCTTCTTATGAGGAATACTTTTACCAACCAAGCAGTTCCATACCGTTTCTTATTAATGGGAAGATACCAGTTTTAAACCGATAATTCCCGTCAATATGAAGCCCATACACAATATCCTAAGTATATCAACCGGCTCCTTAAACAATATAATACCGAGAATTGCAGTACCGATTGTGCCAATCCCCGTCCATATGGCATAAGCAGTTCCTAAGGGAAGACTCTTTAAAGCCAAAGAAAGAAAATAAAAGCTTGCTGCCATACCGGCTATTGTCAAAAGACTTGGGACAAGTCTTGTAAATCCATGGGAATATTTTAGCCCCACAGCCCACCATACCTCACAAATTCCGGCAATAACTAAGTACAACCATTTCATAAAAAATCGCTCCTTTTCATAGAGATTAATTTCTGGCGGATATCCGACAGAATATGTTACCAGATAAAAAAGCAAAAAAGAAAAGCCTGGGATGATATGAACTGACCTCCCATAAGTTAGATTTTTAGGTCTAACTTATGGAATCAGTTCAAAATATCTCCCAGGCTTTTATCCTTCCGTGAACGCAGTTAACTGCGCGTTTTATCTTGGACCAGACCAATACTTAAATATTGCGGAACCCTATAAAACTTCTGCTATATGATTTACCTGAAACTATAATACGGAATTTTATGTGTAAAGTCAAGATTTATACACGATTTGGTCACGGCAAATAATAATTGAGTATAAATAAATTATAAGCTATAATGGTATATAATGGAATTTGAATTATATTTTCAGTCTGACACTGAAAAGGAGTGATATATGAGCGTTTTTCATATAAAGAAAATTACGTTAAAGCATCCGCTGATACAAGTCATAATTGGTTTGTTTCTAATTGTTTTACTGATTTTTTATTTTAGAATATTTTTTACAAAAGGTATTTATTATGATAATATATTTTTAAAAAAGAATATATTATCTTCCGGAGAATGCTATTATTCAGGCTGGAGCACCTATGGAGATATTCACATCACTGTGAAAGAATTAAAGGAGCAGAATAATAGCAGAGAAGTAATTTATAGTTTACCTAATAACATACACGAGGAATACACAGTAGAATTTAGTAAAAGCTCAGCAGGATTCTCGGATAGCAGCGTTATAATAAAGAAAGATGGTAAAATTACTTTCGAGGGTGAATATATTAAAGGTTCTATGTTTTTAATAAATACTAATGGCGACTCAGCAATAGATGAAGATGAACTTATTCGAGTTCAGGTAAATGACGAAAGCCCTTATAATTCTGAATATAAGGTACCATTAAAAAATGTAGCCGATTTGGCATATTTTGCAGATGATACCATTCGGGGTAAATATGTATTTCTGCTTTTTGCGGGGTTTTTGTTTGCTATCACTTTAATAGATATAAAGTTTCCCCTATTCTTTTTTAATTTAAGATATTTTTTGGATGTCAGGAACCCTGAACCATCTGATTTTTATCTTTATATACAAGGGTTATCACGGTATGTATATCCTGCAATTGGTATTGCCTTAATGATATTTGCCGTTATATGAATTTCGAATCGAGTGCCATCTATATTTTACGGCAGCAAAATACGCTGCCTTTTATCGAAAGCTATATTATAAGCAGGAGGAGAACAAAGATTATGGCAAATATTCACTTGAGATATCCGGGAGGAAAAGAAAAAGCACTGACATTAAGCTATGACGACGGCGTGGAGCAGGACGTGAAGCTTTTGGAGATTATGAAGAAGCATGGTTTAAAGGGGACCTTTAATATCAATAGCGGCTTGTATGCCGAAGATGGTACGGTATATCCCAAGGGGCAGGTACACCGCAGGATGACAAAAAAACAGATAGTAGAATGTTTTCAGAATTCAGGACAGGAGATAGCCGTTCATTCCCTGACACATCCCTTTCTGGAGCAGCTTCCCCCTGCCATGGTAATCAAAGAAATCATGGAGGACAGAGAGAACCTGGAAGAAGAATTTGGCACCATTATTAGAGGAATGGCATACCCCTTTGGTACTTTTAATGATACGGTAGCAGATGTGTTAAAAAACTGCGGTATTGCCTATGCCAGGACGGTAATCTCCACCTTTGATTTCCGTCTTCCGGCGGACTGGTTAAGATTAACGGCCACCTGCCATCACAATTCCTCCCAATTAATGGAGCTTGCCCGAAAATTTGTGGAAGACAAGGTAGACAGAGCTCCTTATTTATTCTATCTGTGGGGACACAGCTATGAATTTGAGGCTGATGGCAACTGGAATGTTATCGAGGAGTTCGCGGCTTTCGCAGGCGGCCATGAAGACATTTGGTACGCTACAAATCTGGAGATTTATGACTATATAAAAGCCTACGATCAATTAATATACAGTGCTAACGGCAAACGCATAAAAAATCCTACCAGCACAAATCTTTGGCTGAAATATAACAATGAGATTTATGAAATCGCTTCCGGGCAAACCCTCTCCTTGTCTTAAAATTGTAATTGACATTAAAAAAGCATAATGTTAATATAAGGGTGTGTCAAATATAATAACGTAATTTTGGTAGAGGCGCATTTTTTAAGAGTACATAGCAGGATATGGCAGAACATAGAGGAGTGCTGTGGAAAGGAAAAGATGCCGAAATGAAGAAGAATTATGCTTTTTCTTTGTTGGGCATACAGTTAAGAGCTGTATGACTGTCATCAAGTTTTTGATGGAGTGCTGCCTGAAGAATTGATAGCTTTATTTCTCCTGCGTGGGAGGAATTTCATGTGATTCTTTGGTGTCGGCTCATTAGCCGGCTTTTTTTATTTTGTGAGTCCAGGGGTGCTGGACCGCATTTGCCCTTTTCTTTGCCAAAAGAAAAATGCGTTAAAAACAGGAGGTGCCTTTATGGCAGTATTTAAAGGAGCAGGAGTTGCAATCGTAACCCCTTTTGATGAGAATTTGAATGTAAACTATGAAAAACTGGGTGAATTGATTGATTACCAGATTGAAAACAGTACGGACAGTATTATCATCTGTGGTACAACCGGTGAATCCTCTACACTGACGGAAAAAGAGCATATGGAATGTATCCGTTACACGGTGGATAAGGTAGCGGGAAGAGTCCCGGTAATAGCGGGAACCGGCTCCAACTGTACACAGACTGCCATAGAGCTCTCAGATGATGCGAGGAAGGCAGGGGCGGACGGACTGCTCTTAGTGACACCTTACTATAATAAAGCAACACAAAAAGGGCTGGTACAGCATTTTACCATGATAGCAAAGGCCGTGGACCTGCCGATAATTCTCTATAATGTACCCAGCAGGACCGGCTGCAATCTCATGCCGTCTGCGGTGGCAGAACTCTTTCAGAATGTGGATACAATCGTAGGAATTAAGGAAGCCAGTGGAAATATCTCGCAGGTCGTGGAATTGATGCACCGCACACAGGGAGAGATTGACCTTTATTCAGGAAACGATGACCAGGTAGTACCCTTACTTTCCTTAGGCGGCATTGGGGTTATCTCGGTACTTTCCAATATCCTTCCAAGACAGACTCACGATATTGTGGCAGATTTCCTTAAGGGTGACATCAAAAAAAGTTTGGAAACACAGTTGAAACTGATACCTTTAATTGAAGCGCTCTTTTGCGAAGTAAATCCGATTCCCGTAAAGAAGGCATTGAATCTGATGGGATTTCAGGTAGGCAGTCTTAGAAGTCCTTTAACGGAGATGGAAGAAGCCAATACGGAGAAGTTGATGAAGGCTATGAAGGATTGCGGGATTACACTGGTGTAATTATCCTGCTGATAGTCCATGACGACAGACCGGAAGGTCTATCTAAAATATGATAATTAAGATGGTAAATATGGGTATTTTATTATATAATTACAGTATAATGAAGCATAAATGTCTTAGTATCCTGTCTTGGCCGGTTAATCTAGATTAATACCAGACAGGAACATGAGAGAAAAAAAGGTACTGAAAGAAAAGAGGTCAAAACTTAAAATGGTTCGTATAATTTTACGCGGCTGTAACGGCCGCATGGGTCAGGAAATAACGAAGCTTGCAAAAAGCGATGAGGAGATAGAAATCATTGCGGGAGTGGATTTAAGCAACCGTTTTGAAAACGCTTATCCTGTTTACGATGCTTTTTCGAAGTTAAAGGAAGAAGGAGATGTAATCGTGGACTTCTCTTCTCCTAATGGATTACAGGAAATGCTGGACTATAGTATCAGTACCGGTACCCCCATTATTCTCTGCTCTACCGGTCTGTCAGAAGAGAATATTCAGTCGGTAAAGCAAACAGCAGAAAAAGTAGCAATTCTTCGTTCTGCAAATATGTCCCTGGGTGTCAATACGATGATTAAATTAATCAAAGATGCAGCCAGAGTACTTAGTAACGGTGGTTTTGATATTGAAATCGTAGAAAAGCATCATAATCAGAAAGTGGATGCCCCCTCCGGAACAGCGCTCCTGCTGGCAGATTCCATGAATGAGGAATTGGGCGGGGAATATGACTATGTATATGACCGTACGGATATCAGAGAGAAGCGCAGTGTGAAAGAAATTGGTATTGCCGCTGTCAGGGGCGGAAGTATAGTAGGAGATCATGAAGTAATATTTGCCGGACTGGATGAAGTGGTCGAGGTTAAGCATATCGCTTATTCCAGAGTCATTTTTGCCAAAGGAGCTTTATCTGCGGCAAAGTTCATCAAAGGACAGAAACCTGGGCTTTATAGTATGCAGGATGTAATCGGTTCAAATTAAAGGGAATATTATCGTTGGTTATTATAGCTTAATAATATATATCATAACCGGTAAGCGGGGATATCAGAGAATAACTCTGGTATGCCCGCTTTTTGTGTATCCGGAAGATAAAAAAGTAATCAGTCCGGCTGATTTGAAAATGATGTACTAGTTTAGTCAAGGCTTTCAAAGCGGCGGATAAGCAAAACTAATTTTAGAGTCAAAATGGTAGAATAGACAAAAAATATGTAGAATATGCAATAAGTATTGTAAAAAATATCCAAAAGATTATAATGTAACTGTAACAATAAATACTATCTTTTGGTAGTGGTTTGAAAGGGGGATTTCATGAAAAGCATGAAAGAAGTTTTTGACGATGTGCAAGCGGAAAAGACAAAAAAGACAGAAGGGGGGTGAGTGAATGGTAACCTATGATTCCCTGTTTTTGATGCTTCAATTCGGTATGCTCCTTATTGCCGTATTTAGTTTAATGCAAAACAAAAGCAATCGAAAAAAACACTAGAGAATAACTAAAGGTTTAACAGGAGGTTTATGAAACTTACAGATCCCGCACATAGTACTTAGAGAGCGCCCGATTTTCAGGAAGGGTTGCTCTCTTTTTAGATAGATTTTATAAAGTTTAAAAATTTTCCATGAAATCATGAAAAAGTTCACAAATTTTTCGCAAACTAAGAGTAACATATGATTGTTGGTCTGTGTAAGAAAAGTATTGATTTTAACAGACAAAGAGAAAGAAAAATAGTTACTATATAATAAGGAGGAGAAAAGGTTGATTGAAGTTAAACATCTGGTAAAAAAGTATGGGGATCATCTTGCGGTAGATGACTTAAGCTTTACTCTTGAAAAAGGGCAGATATTAGGATTCCTGGGACCTAACGGTGCAGGAAAATCTACTACCATGAATATTCTCACAGGGTATATATCAGCTACCGAAGGAACTGTTTCCATTAACGGACATGATATTTTTGACGAACCGGAGGAAGCTAAAAAATGTATTGGTTATCTCCCGGAACTTCCGCCGCTGTATCAGGACATGACGGTTAGGGAGTATTTGAACTTTGTAGCGGATATCAAATTCGTAAAAAGAGATGAAAAGAGAAAAATGATTGACAGAATTATGAGGATGACAAAGATTACAGATGTATCCGAGCGTCTGATTAAGCAGCTGTCAAAAGGATATAAACAAAGAGTGGGACTTGCACAGGCAATCGTAGGTTTTCCGGATGTAATTATCTTAGACGAGCCTACCGTAGGTCTTGACCCTATGCAGATTATTGAAATCAGAGACCTTATTAAGGAACTTAGCAAGAGCCACACCATCATATTAAGTTCTCATATTCTGTCTGAAGTAAGCGCAATCTGTGATAAAATTATGATTATTAATAAGGGAAGACTGGTGGTTTCCGATTCACCGGATAATCTGTCACAGCATATCGGCGGTTCCAAAGGACTTCATCTGGAAGTTAAGGGCGAGCAGGAGACTGTTAAAAAAGCTCTTGAAGGAATTGCAGGAATTACCAAGCTGGAATTCGAAAAGAATTCTAAGGGCGGAATTGTAAAATTAACCGCTTACAGCACCGAAGAAAGCGATATCAGAGAAGCTGTATTCTATTCCTTAAGTGAAGTTAAGTGTCCTATTTATGATATGCGTTCCACGAAGATGTCCCTTGAAAGTATATTCCTGGAATTAACACAGGATGGCAGGAGCCCTAATACTTCCAAGAATTCAAACAGGCTTTTCCGTAAGAATAAACAAAAGAGTGAAGAAGTTACTGCTGCGGAAACAGAAGTGAATCAGGAATCTGAACATAAGGAGGAGAATTAGGATGCTGGCTATTTTCAAAAAAGAACTGAAATCCTATTTTACATCTATGACAGGATATGTGTTTATAGCATTTTTCCTGATTATCGTAGGTATTTATTATGCGGTATATAACTTATTGAACCGTGTAGCGAACTTTGAATATGTACTGTCCGGTGTGTCCTTTATCTTTGTTTTGCTGGTTCCCATCTTAACAATGAGATTAATGGCAGAAGATAAGAAGCAAAAGACAGATCAGCTGTTATTTACTTCACCGGTTTCTATTGGAAAGATTATATCCGGTAAATATTTTGCAGTACTTACAGTATTTTTAATTGCTATGGTAGTTATTTGCTTTTATCCTTTGATTTTATTGCAATTCGGCAGCGTTCCTTTAAAGACTGCTTACGGTACTATCTTAGGGTTTACTCTGTTAGGAGCGGCTTATATCTCCATCGGATTATTCATATCCTCTTTGACAGAAAGTCAGCTGGTATCCGCAGTTGTA
Source organism: Bacillota bacterium (assembly GCA_023450835.1). Classification (GTDB taxonomy): domain Bacteria; phylum Bacillota; class Clostridia; order Lachnospirales; family Lachnospiraceae; genus Anaerocolumna. The sequence continues at coordinate 26,482 of JAEXGM010000156.1, forward strand.
TCCTTTGTAGTTATTTTGGTTACAGCACTTATGGACAGCCTTGTAAGCTTTTTGCCTACAGATAACCTTACCTGCTATGTGATTTTCCTTGTATTCGTTATATTGATCTGCTGGCTTTTATACAGTATGATGCACAATCTGACAGTTTCCCTGACAGCAGGAGTCATCGGAGAAGCGGCATTGACAGCAATTTATGTTTTAAAGCCCACTTTATATGACGGTCTTCTTACAAAGGTGTTAGGCTGGTTCTCTGTTATTGCCAGATTTGATAACTTTTCAAGCGGATTATTAGATTTATCCTCTGTTGTTTATTATATCAGCATCGTGTTTATTTTCCTGTTCTTAACTGTCCAGGCAATTAAGAAACATAGATGGAATTAAGGAAGGGAGATGAAATAATGAGCGATTTAAATGAAAATAAAAACCTGACTCCGGATGATGAGGCGGTTGAAAGTGCTGAAAAATTAGAGCAGAGATTAAATGTTCCCAGTACAATGGATAAGATCAAAGCATCTTTTACCTCCAGAAAGTTCAGAGGAGGAGCCTATGCAACGGCAGTATCCGCTGTTGTAATTGTTATCGTAATTATACTGAATGTTATTATATCCCAGCTGGACCTTAAGATTGATGTTACCAAGGACAGTAAATATACGCTGACCAGTGTGACAAAAGATTATGCGAAAGGCATAAAAGACGATATTACAATCTATTACCTGGTTCAGACCGGTCAGGAAAATAAGACCACTCAACAGATCGTTGAGCAGTATCCGCAGGCATCAAAGAATATAAAGGTGGTTTATAAAGATCCCATTCTTTATCCTAATTTTGCTTCAAAATATGTAGATGACCAGGTTAGCAATAACAGCGTATTAGTTGTAAACAATACCAATGAACGTGTGAAATATGTAGACTCCAACAGCATGGTTATCACTGAGATGGATTACCAGACTTATCAGTCCTACCAGACCGGTATCGACGTAGAAGGCCAGATAACTTCTGCCCTTCAGTATGTAACTACCGATAACCTGCCTGTAATGTATGCTGTAACAGGACATGGAGAAACAGACCTTTCCGCTACTTTAACTACAGCTCTTAAGAAAATTAATGTAACGGAAAACTCTTTAAATACTCTTACTACAGAGAAGATTCCGGATGACTGTTCCGTACTCTTAATCAATGCTCCTCAGAAGGATTACTCTGCCGATGAAGTTACGATGATAAAGGACTATCTCTCTAACGGCGGTCATGCTATTATTTATACGGATTATCAGGCAAGCAGCCTTGATAACTTCAGCGGACTTCTGGAATATTACGGAGTAAGTACCGTGCCGGGCGTTGTAGTAGAAGGTGACAGAAATCATTACATGGGACAATATATCAACTACCTTGTACCCAATATTGAAACTCACGATATTACTTCTTCCCTAAAAACCGGAAGCACCTATGTTGTAGCACCTCAGGCCTCAGGTCTTAAGGAAAGCGATTCGGCAAGAAGCACTATCGAAATATCACCGTTACTTACAACTTCCGACCAGGCATACTCCAAGACTGACGTCAGCTCCACCAACGCAGAAAAAGAGAAAAATGATATCGACGGACCTTTTAATCTTGGCCTTGCAGTTACCGAAAAATATAACGATAAGGAAGCAAAACTGATCGTATACGGTTCACCGGTATTGATTGATGAAAGCACCGTATCCGTTTCTTCTCTTGGAAACCTTGATCTGTTCTTAAATACTGTTAATTATGTAACTGATAAGAAGGATACCCTTTCTGTAAGAACAGTAAGTACAGAGCAGCAGTATTTAAATGTTACGGCTTCAAAGGCTACTCTTTGGAGTATATTAATTGTTGGTGTAGTACCTATTCTTGTTCTTTGCTCAGGCGGATATGTAGTACTTAGAAGGAGGAAGAAATAATGGCTGGCAGTAAGCGCAAAAAAAATCTTGGATTACTGCTGCTGCTCGTTGTGATGATTCTTTTGCTAGGTGTATATTTCTGGGTGGCTAAATATAATAGCGGGAAGAAAGATGCGGCAGATGACACAGCAGATAAGAACAAAGCAATTGTTACTATGGATAGTGCCTCTATTAAGACAATTTACTTTAAAAATAAAGACTTTGAGATGACTTTAAATCTTAACAGTAAGGGTGTATGGGAAGATAAAGATAATGCTTCTTTCCCGGTAAACCAGACCTATGCCAGCAATATGCAGAGTCTTTTTACAACGATAACACCCACGAGCACCCTGACAGATGATATCAGTGATTTATCGGCATTTGGATTGGATAATCCTGCTATTACGGCAACGGCAACGGCAGAAGACGGTAAAGAAGTGACCGTAACAGTGGGTAATGAAGCACCTTTAGGTGTAGGATATTATGCCCAGGTAAAGGGCAATAATGCCGTATATGTTGTTAATGCCTCTTATTACAGTTATTTAGCACACAACAAGTCCGAAATGATTACGGTAGAGACACTTCCTTCTATCACAGCTGCAAACATTACAAGTCTGGATGTGGCAGCAAAAGACGGCAAGGAATTTGATGTTGAATATGAGCCGGATTCACCATATGATTATTCAGGTTTTAGCGATTATATCATGAAGAAGCCCTATGCAACACCGGTAGCAGCCGACAGCGACAGTCTGACCACACTTTTTGGCAACTATGCATCCCTTTCCTATCAGTCTTGTGAGGATTATAATGCTGCCGATTTAAGCAAATACGGACTGGATAAACCTGGCTTTACCGTAGCTATTAATTACTATGAAGAGCAGACTGATGCCAGCTCAACTGACAGCAGCACGGATTCCGGCACTACTGACAGTACCGATAGCAGTAAGGCGACCACAAAGGTAAATAAGAGTCTGACTTTATTAATCGGAAATGCCAACGATGACGGAGATTATTATGTGAAGACTCCGGATTCTGCTGCCGTAAATGTTATGAGCAAATCAACAGTGGATAAAATTATAAATATTGATGCCTTCAGTAACGTATATAAATATACAAACCTGATTAATATTGACAATGTAAACAGTATTGATATTGTTTCGAAAGGTGTAACTCATACTCTTTCTATTACAAGGGAAACCAAGAAAGAAGATGATAAGGATGTTACCACCGCTACTTATTATATAGATAACAAAAAAGTAGAAGAAGATCCTTTTAAGAAAATCTATGCACAGGTAATTACACCAAAGATTCAAAGAGAAATCCCGGAAGCAGATATGGATAAAGGTAAGAATGAAACACCGGATATGACCTTAACCTTCCATCTGACTACTACGGATACACCTTTTGTGGTGGAATTCAAGCCTTATGATGACAGCTATGATATTGTAAATTCTAACGGAACGGAACAGTTCCTGATGGATGCAAGAGATATTCAAACTGTTCTCAGTGCAATTACTGCTCAGTAAATAAACTAACGGGCTGTTGCTTGTATTGCAACAGCCCGTGATTTATTTACAAATATTTAGCGGTTATTGATTCTTTGCAGTCCTTTAAATCTTTGGGGGTTCCCTCAAACAGTATCCGGCCGCCTTTGCTGCCGCCTTCCACACCGACATCAACAATCCAGTCGGCACTCCGAATGACATCCAGGTTATGTTCAATGACAATAACGGTATTCCCTTTTTCTACAAGCCGGTCAATAATGTTTAAAATATTGGTAATGTCAGACATATGCAAGCCCGTTGTCGGTTCATCCATAATGTAGATATTGCCTTTCTGGCTTAACTCCTTGGCAAGCTTTAATCTCTGGCATTCTCCGCCGGAGAGGGTATCCAGAGGCTGTCCAAGGGTCATATAATGAAGTCCTACTTCGACGATACATTTTAGTTTATTTCGGATTTCTTTTTGGGTAAAAAATATGGCAGCCTCCGCTATTGTCATGTCAAGGACTTCGACAATGGACTTGCCGTTGTACTTATATTCCAGAACTTCCTGTTTAAACCGTTTTCCGCCGCATTCCTCACAGACAGTTTCAACAGAGTCCATAAAAGACAGGTCTGTTTCTATAAATCCACGTCCCTTGCAGGCTTCGCAGGCACCCTCAGAGTTGTAGCTGAACAATCCGGCACTTACTTTATTCTCGTCAGCGAATAATTTACGTATCTGGTCCATAATTCCTGTAAAGGTCGCAGGATTGGACCTTAGATTCGCACTGACTGCGGACTGGTCAATAATAACAGCCTCTTTATATTCCTTGGCAAATACGCCGTTAACCAGTGAAGATTTGCCGGAACCGGCTACACCTGTGACAACAGTAAAGATTCCTTTTGGTATTCTTAAACTGACATTCTTAAGATTGTGTAAACTGCTCTTTCTGGTTTCCAGGTATTCTTTACTTACCCTGGGGTTACTCTTTAGAGGCAGACGCTGTCCCAGATACTCACCGGTAAGGGTTCCGGATTTTAACAGGTCCTGAAAGCTTCCTTCAAACATTACCTTTCCGCCTTTGCTGCCGGCCTTTGGTCCCACATCAACGATATAATCGGCAGCCTTTATTACGTCAGGGTCATGCTCGACAACTATTACCGTATTTCCCTTATCCCTTAATTTCACCAGAAGTTCATTAAGCCTGTGAACATCTCTTGGGTGAAGACCTATACTTGGTTCATCGAAAATATACATGGCATCTGTCAAACTGCTTGTCAGGTGCTTTACCATCTTAACACGCTGGGATTCGCCGCCGGATAAGGTAGAAGTCTCTCTGTCCAGGCTGACATAATCCAGTCCTATTTCAATAAGATCCTTTAAACGTTCAGACAGGTTAACAATAATAGGCCTGACGCTTTCTTCTTTTATCTGCTGAATGAGAGCAAGAAGCTCGTCCACCTGAAGGGCTGTGAAATCTGAGATGGAATATCCCATGATCTTTGCTGACAAGGTATTTTCGTTATAACGTTTTCCTCCGCAATCCGGACACTGCATTTCTGCAGTGAAGGGCAGAATCTTCTTCTGTGATGCTTCTGATTTTTCATAATCGGTCTTGATGTACTGCATAATAAATCTTTCGGCAAGCCCTGCATAGGTAGTATTAATACCTTCCATGACAGTGGAGTTAAGCTTGACCGGTTTGCAGTAAACAAGCTTTTCATATTCTTCTTCTGTGTAATCTTTAATCTTCTTGTCACAGTCAAAAAATCCGGTGGCGGCGTAGCCCTTCCATTGCCAGGAACCCGGTTTATATCCCGGCAGCAGAATGGCTCCTTCGTTTAGGGATTTTTCTTTATCTAAGGTTTTCTCCATGTCCAGCGCTACTATTCTTCCGATACCTTCACAGGTCTTGCACATGCCGTTGGGGTCATTAAAAGAAAAGTAGGAGGAGGGGCCGACATGAGGGTGTCCCATTCTGGAAAACAGGAGCCTTATCAGAGGATTAATGTCTGTTATGGTTCCGAGAGTTGAACGGGAGTTACCGCCAATTCGCTTTTGATCCACAATAATCGCCAGTGACAGGTTCTTGATTTCGTCCACGTCGGGATGCCCGTACTTTGGCAGGAAGCCCTGTACGAATTTACTGAAAGTTTCGTTTAACTGTCTGCCGGCTTCCTGGGCAATGGTCTCAAATACAATAGAGGACTTGCCGGAGCCTGATACACCGGTAAAAATGGTTATTTTCTTTTTCGGAATTTTCAAACTGATATTTTTTAAATTATTTGCTCGCGCACCAACTATCTCAATATAATCATGCTCCATAGGAATCTCCTTCTATGATAGAAAATTAATTCATCTGAATTAGGGTGAGTTTTGTTTTATTCTCTATTATTTACACGCTTCATTATCTAAATACAAAATGTAAGAAACAGTATTATATTTGGTGAGAAGTCCGGCCGAACTTAACTGAGAACAGTGTATCAGTATAAGGTATTATTGGCAAGTAAAATCTTGCTTAAATTAGTAATTTTGTTGAAATAGTCCACGGCCATACAACAGAAATTTTGTGTATTTTGTACATATTAACGAAAATAAATACTATGATAAAGTCTTAAGTTGAAGAAAGTACGTTACAATTCATGTTAGTTAAAATAAAAACAGGAGGACTAAAGTTTCTAGCCTCCTGTTGTGCTTAAAATATCTTCTGTAATAAGTAATGGTTGGTATGCCTTTAAAGCGAAATAAGTTTTCAGTAACGAGATGAAACCAGTTGTGAGGTATCAATAATTCATGTTATAGAATAGAAGTTATTTTAAAGTCGGACTCTGCGGGGCATTGAATCTGCATGGAGGAATGCATGCCTCTGTATTCGGTAGGAGTGCATTTCTTAACTGCTCTGAAATTCCTGTTAAAGGTAGAAAGGCTGTTAAAGCCGCTTTGCATAGCAATTTCAATCACGGATAAATTAGGGTCCGCCAAAAGTCCTTCGGCATAGATAATTCTCCTTTTTATGAGATATTCATAAAAAGTAACGCCGGCAAAATTATAAAAAAGCCTTGAGAAGTGGTATTTGCTAAAACCCGCCAGCCTGGCCAGCTCATCAATAGTCAGGTCTTCCACACAGTGTTCATTGATATACTGACAGATATGGAGGAATTTATCAATATACTGATGCTGCTTTTTTCTGACACTATTTGTATGCTGACGTTCTCTGTTTAAGCAGTTCCTTCCCACTATTACAAAAAACGAAGTCAAAAGGGAAGCGATAGAAGCTTCATAAAGAGGGGGATGGGTCAGGTATTCCTCTGCAACCTGATGGAGTATGTTCGATAGCTGTTTATGATAAGCAAGTCCGGTAACTGATTGAATATAAACACAGGGATAGAAATCACTGCTGATGGAATCAATCCCGTGCAGACCGCCCAGCAAAGCACTGTCACATTGCAGAATGTAACGCTTACCCGTAGGAGGAGCGAATAACTGGTGTATTTCACCGGAAGGAATTATCATAATATCCCCTGGATTAAGGATATATTTTTCTTTGTCAATGATAACGGTATAGATATTTTCTATAGGCATAATAATCTCTGTGTCCGTATGCCAGTGCATGGGGTAATCTTCATATTCTACGTTGATATGAAGGCGCACTTGCAGGTTCTCCGGATGAAAAACAGTTTCTCTGGTACCTGTTAGTTTTTCAATCATATATGCCTCCTTTTAAAAAGATCGTGCAAATACCGCAGCTATTTGAATGGTTGTGGAACGAAACTATATAAATTTGTATACATATTAAACAATGTCGCTATTGTTATTATAGTTTGAACAGGTAAAAATGTAAATAGAAAATCCAATTCTTTGTGTAAAACTGACAAATCGGTAAATACAGCAATATTTGATAGGGGTTTAGCAAGAAGCAGGAAGTGTGAAGCTTTGATCTATGCTATAAGTAGAAGGATAAAAGATGTAGTTGCAGCCTAATTGACAGGATGTTACATAGGAAAGGGGATTATTATGGCAGACGGAGCATATTTTACAGGAGTTTATCCGAATTTATTAAAGGAAGCCGGGTTATCGGAAGAAGAAATTGAGAGCAGAATCCAGGAGGCTTTTCATACCATCTTTTTTGATGAGAAGGAGAAGTTCTATTTTGAAATGGGTGAAGATAAGGGGTATATGCTGGATACCGGCAACACAGATGCCAGGACGGAAGGCATGAGTTACGGGATGATGATGGCTGTACAAATGAACAGAAAAGATATCTTTGACAGGCTTTGGCTTTTTTCAAAAACCTATATGCATCAGAACAGCGGAAAATATGAGGGATACTTTGCCTGGTCTGTGGCACCGGACGGTAAGAAGAATTCGGAAGGGCCCGCACCGGATGGAGAAGAATATTATGCCATGGCACTTTTCTTTGCCTCCAGCCGGTTCGGGGACGGAGAGGCCCCTTTTGACTACAGTGTCCAGGCAAGAGATATCTTGAAACATTGCCTTCATCAGGGGGAACTGGTTACGGAAGGTGCACCTATGTGGGAATCGGATAACCATTATATCAAATTCGTACCGGAAGCTTCCTTCTCCGATCCTTCTTATCATTTGCCGCAATTCTATGAGCTGTTTGGAGAGAGAGCCAATGAGGAAGACCGGGAATTCTGGAAGGAGGCAGCGAAGAGGAGCCGTGAATATCTGAAGCTCTCTGCTCATCCGGTTACAGGCATGTCACCGGAATATGCAGAATTTGACGGAACGCCAAAGCACTTGTTTCATGATGGACAATTCTACTCCGATGCATACCGGGTTGCCATGAATATAGGTCTGGATGCAGCCTGGTTTCATACAGAGGAAGAGCTGGGAGATATTATTGACAGACTGCAGGCCTTTTTCAGCGAGCAGACAGAGCTTTATGAGTACAGGAATTATATGATAGACGGTACTGCCTTAGAGCAGGCAGCCCTGCATCCGGTGGCTATTGTGGCTACCAATGCGGCCGGTTCCCTTGCGGCAAAGGGAAAGTATAGGATGGAATGGGTAAGAAATTTTCTGAATACCCCTTTGAGAAAAGGAGAGCGCAGATATTATGATAACTGCCTCTATTTCTTCAGTTTGCTGATGTTAAGCGGAAGATACCGCATTTATTAATAAGAGGATGATAATATACAGTTATCTGTAAAGTGATAATATACCAATAGAAATCAATAGAGAAGGCTGCGGCAGTTGAATAGTCTGCCGCAGCTTTTTTTGTTCGGAAAATGACATGTTTGTGATTGTGAGGTCCCGGAAATCAACAGGAAATACGCCAACGTTTCATACCATTTTTGATATCAATTATACCAAAAAGGAAATTGTACTTTAAATTAAAAAAGTTATTATGATTAGGGAGGAGGATGCTTAAGAGGATTTGTATAGGATACAAAAATAAAGGAGAAGAAGTATGGCTGAGGAATATTTTACAGAAGAGATGACGGGAGACGAGCTGAAGTCCATGTTAAAAAGCAGTATAAATCTAAAGGCAGGTGACGGGGTGGCGGAGCCTCGTCTCAATTTATCACCGGAAGATATGAAATGGTGGATGGATGCCAGGGTTGGATTCTTTATACACTGGGGACTGTACTCCATACCGGCCCAGGGTGAATGGGTAATGCATAACAACAACATACCGGCAGGCGAGTACGCGAAGCTTGCGATGGAGTTTAGGCCGGAGCATGCGGACATGGAGGAATGGGCAGCTATAGCCAGAGACGCCGGAGCAAAATACTCTGTCTTTGTTACAAGGCACCATGATGGTTTTGCCATGTGGGACAGTAAAAGCAGCTACCAGAATTATACCACTGCAAAAACTGCCGCCGGAAGAGATTTTGTAAAGGAGTACCTGGAGGCATTTCGCAGCCGGGGATTGAAGGCAGGACTATATTATTCACCCATGGACTGGCGTTTTCCAGGCTATTTTCGTCCGACAGAATTGAGGGAAAATGCGGAACTAATGAAAAAGCAGTGCTATGGACAGATTACGGAACTGATGTCTGAATATGGAGAAATCAGCGTTCTGTGGTACGATGGCAGCTGGCTTTCCCATAAGGGCTCAGATTCCGATGCGGCATGGCTTTGGGAACCGGTTAAGCTCAATGAAATAGTCAGGAAATATCAACCTAAGGCAGTAATCAATCCACGGTCAGGGATGGTCGGTGATTTCAGATGTGATGAGGGCGGCCATGACATCACCGGGCAGATTATCCCTTTTCCCTGGGAAAAGGGCTTCACCTTAGGCAGAGCCTGGGGATATACCACGGATGAGACTGCCATGCCGGCGGAAAGGGTCATAAGCCTGATTGTCAATGCAGCAGTGAGAAACGGAAATACGATTATAAACGTAGGACCGGACAGGAACGGAAAGATTCCGGACAGCATAAGAACCGTACTGCATGAGGTGGGAGTGTGGCTGAAGGAAAACGGTGAAAGCATATATTCTACCCGTGGCGGTCCTTTTCAGCCGGTGGATTATGTCTATGGCAGCACTTACAGGGAAGATGTTATCTATCTGCATATTCTGGATGGGGAAAAATTTGAAAAGGAAATGCTGCCTCCCTTGAAGCAGAATGTAATTGGCTGCTCCCTTTTAAACGGAGAAGAAGTTGACGTTGTTCAGGATAAAGCAGGTATTAAGCTTGCTAAAATACCGAAGTCCTGCGGAGCCGGAGATATCATTGTAAAACTCAAGCTGGATTCTGCGGTGGATAATCTGTAGAAACAGAACAAAAATAAGGGCTATATCAAATAATTTAACTTATAGAAGGAGTAGTTTGGTTTCCTGGAATGCAGGAAGGCAGACTGCTCCTTTTGTAGATATTGCCATCCGAGGCAAAAGGGAGCTTAAGTTATCTGTTACAAATGACGGAAAGGGCGGCAGAAGTGTTGCACTGGCAAATTGGGGTGAAGCCATTCTGCCATCAAAGATATAATAACTAAAAAGGCTGTATTTTCAAGCATTCCAGCATTTTCATATTTCATTATTTATACACGGAATTATAGAAATCTTAAATATTAGCTATTCATCTTAAATATTGATTATAGACGAAATGCATAAATCCTGTTACTTTTGTCTTACGAAAACTGAAATGTTGTACAATGCAAAAGAAAAATTCAGCCTGCTGACGGCGAATGAATAATATCGTAAGTTGTTTCGATGCAGCGTAATTTCAGTATTGAAAATATGATTGGAGGAAATGCTGGTTATGAGGAGTGGCACAAAACTCAAAAAAAAGACAGCAATTTATCAGCCAGATACCGGATCAAAGACGGAGAAAATAAGTAAATTCATAAGTGACTGCCTGTGGCAGAAGCAATTGATCTTTATGATCCTACCGGGAGTAATTTTGATTTTTATATTTAATTACATACCAATGTATGGAGCATTGATTGCCTTTGAGAAGTATAATCCGGCAAAGGGTATATTTGGAAGCGAATGGGTGGGCCTGAAATATTTTAAGATGTTCTTTAGCAATCCGCTGGCCTGGCGTTTAATTAAGAATACCTTTTTATTAGGCTTTTATTCTTTGCTGTTTGGTTTTCCGGCACCTATTATTTTAGCTTTGCTGATGGATCAGATAAGAAACCTGCCTTTTAAGAAGGCAATCCAGACCATTTCCTATTTCCCGCACTTTATATCTACCGTTGTTATTGTGGGGTTAATCAAGGAATTCTTTGCCGCAGACGGTTTTATAAACTTAATAATTAAAATTTTTGGCGGAGATTCCATTTCTTTTCTGACCAAAGCTTCCTGGTTCCGGACAATATTCATAGGTTCCGGCATCTGGCAGGGAATCGGATGGGGAACTATCATTTATCTGGCGGCTTTGTCCAATGTTGACCCGCAGCTAAATGAAGCCGCGGCCATTGATGGAGCCAACCGCTGGCAGAAAGTCCGTTATATCTCCTGGCCGGCTATTCTCCCTACTACCACAATTATGTTGATTTTTGCTATCAGTGGTATTCTCGGAAGTGATTTTCAGAAGATTCTGCTGATGTACAGCCCCAGTACCTATTCCACGGCAGATATTATTTCTACCTACGTGTACAGAGAAGGTATACAGGGAGGACGCTATGAGTATTCCGCTGCCATCGGACTACTGATGAATCTTGTTTCCTGTGTTTTAATTATCGGCGCAAACAAGGCAAGTAAGACTTTGAGTGATAACAGTCTGTGGTAAGAAGGAGATGATATTGGTATGAAAAAAGCGGTTAAAACGAATAAAATTAGAAGTTCTGTGGGAGATATGATGTTTGATTCCTTAAATGTGGTATTGATGCTGATTGTAGCAGCAGTAATGATACTACCGATGATTCATGTCATTTCAGTATCTTTAAGTGCGGGTTCGGAAAGTATCAAGCCAGGATTTTTTTTCTGGCCCAAGGGTAAGATTAATTTTAGCGGATATGCTACCGTATTCAGAGACCCTTTAATTGTCAGGTCCTATATAAACAGTATTGCCTATGCAATAGGCGGAGTGGTCTTTACTCTGTTTTTTACGGCATTGACAGCTTATCCCCTGTCCATTCCAAGGTTTCGGTTAAAGAAGGCTGTTACTATCTTTTTAACTATAACAATGTTTATCGGCGGGGGGCTGATTCCTACATATCTGTTAATGAGAGACTTGCATCTTATTAACAACGAATTGGTAATGATGCTGCCTTTTTGTATTGGAGCTTACAATGTCATATTATTCCGCACTTTTTTTACAAACCTTCCGGATGGCTTAAGGGAGGCTGCCATTATAGACGGGGCGACGGAATTTCAGGTATTTACAAGATTTTATATTCCGCTCTCAAAAGCGATTTTTGCAACTATCGGATTATTTACCCTGGTAGGAAAGTGGAATGACTGGTTTACCGCATTGATTTATCTGAACGATGAAAGCAAATATCCTATGCAGATGATTTTGAGAAAGATACTTTTTAACAGCCAGAGCATGCTCAACATGGATGGGGCAGCAAGGGCCATGATGCAGAACATGAAGGTCACGGCTGAAAACATTAAAATGGCAGCGATTATTATTACAATATTGCCTGTGCTCTGTGTCTATCCGTTTTTGCAAAAATACTTTGTGAAAGGAGTTTTTGTAGGTACGGTAAAGGGATAGTCACAGGATAAAATAAAATATTAATTTCAGGAGGAGAATGTATGAAAAGAGCAATTAGTCTGCTGCTGGTATTTCTACTGGCAGTCGGAATGCTTGCGGGTTGCGGCAAAGAAACGAAAGACACAGCGGATACGAAGGATGGAGCTGTGACACAGGCCCCGGAAGGTAAAGAGCCTTTGGCTTTTAAGGTTATGACTGTAAATTTCGGTGAGGCACCTACCGGGAAGCTGGCAAATGATGCCTGGCTTGCCCAGATGGAAAAGCTTATGGGAAGAAAACTTAATATTGACTTTGAATATGTAGCTATGGCAGATTACGGCGAAAAGCTGAAAATTATGTTAGCCAGCGGTGAGCTTCCGGATTTGGTTACAGCCTGGGGAATTACCCAGCAGGATATTTTTAATTACGGAGGCAGCGGAACCTTTGTGGACCTGTCGGCGAATATGGATAAGCTTCCGATTTACAAGAAGTATCTGGATTCTGCGAAAGACAGTCTGGGAAGCCTATATTCTTCAGACGGTAAGCTTTATGGTTTTTATTCCGTTCAGGCAGGCTGGCAGAATTACTCCGGAGGCAGTAACGAGCTGCTGTATGGCACTGCTGTCAGAAAAGATATTCTGGATAAAAACGGGCTGGAAGTCCCCCAGACCATTGATGATTTGTATAATGTGGCAAAGAAGTTAAAGGAAATCTATCCGGACAAATATCCCATTACACAAACGGCTCAGTGGCTGCCGCCCATGACAGCACTAGCCAATGCCAACCACTTCAGCTGCAATTTTCAGAGTACGGCTTTTGACGGACGCTCTTATGACGGAACTTCCTTTGTGTATTCTCCTCTTTCAGATGCATACAAGGAAGCGCTTATGGAAATGAATAAATGGTATTCGGAAGGCTTGATATCTCCCGACTTTTTCACCCAGGATGACGGTGACGGTTCAATTGCGGCAGGAGATGCAATGCTGGTACCCACCATATGGTATGGCCAGCCTGCTTATTGGAATCACGATTATCCGGATCAGAACTGGGTCTATGTTCCCGGTCTTGAAAATCCGAAATACGGAAAGCCTTGGGTATTTAACAAAGGTTCAGCCGATGACGTAAGGATACTTCCCAACTGGTCTGTTTTGGTAAATGCCAAATCCAAGAATGTGGATGATCTGCTGACCTTTATGGATTTCCAGATGGATGATTCTATAAAGGATATTTTGAACTGGGGTGTTGAAGGCAAGACCTATACCGTAACAGATGGTGCAAAGCATTTTACACAGGAATATTTGAATGATACTGAGTCCAACAATAAATACGGTATTGGAACCGGTTCCAGCCGTTCCGGTATCTTCCCCCAGATTCAGGATATGAATCCCCAGCTGGAAGGAGCATTAAAGCAGGATTTCATATTTAACGGAAAGACAGTTACCAGTACTGTTCCCGGCTTTGTAAAAGATAACTTTGACAATAGCCAGGCGGCAATTGGTTCAACTATTATAGTAGACCCGCTGACAACAGATGAAGCGGAAGAATATGCCAATATCATGACACCGATTAATACCTATGCGGCCGAGCAGATGGCAGCGTTCATCAGCGGCAGCCGTTCCTTTGACGAATGGGATAAGTATGTGAAGGAATTAAATGATATGGGAGATATCCAGAAAGCAATGGATATTTATAACTCTAAGATTAAGGGACAAAAGAAGTAAATTTATAAATTATAGATTTGAAGAAAGAAAAGCGGAAACAGAGGCTGCAAGAATTTGTCAGCCTCTTTTCCCCTGTAAAGAAATATAGTCTGATCAGCAGGGAGGAATTTATTTGAAATATACCAAAAGAAGCATATTTCATCAGATCTTGTTTATTAATACTTTACTGGCTTTCTTATTCATCTGCATTTTTATCATAAACTATTTGATTGTGAATAATAAATTCAAGGAGGACGCAGAGAAGTACTCGGAGCAGATCATGCATAATACAACGACGAATTTTCAGGCGGAAACCACCAGACTGTCTACCTTTGTAAAGATGTGTGAAGATGATCCTTCCTTTGTTCTGGCCATGTCCAATAAACTGCCGGTAGAAAAATTTGTTGAATATGGGAGGCAAGCCTCAGAAAAGTTACTGATTATTCAATACTCCCTGCCCTATGCCGAGAAGGTATTTGCCTATATAAAAAATAGTGATAAATTCATAATACCAAGGAAAGTGGTCGTAGACAAAGAGTATTTTCTGTCAGAACTATCCGGTGAAGAGCAGCTTCCGGATTTTTCGAAATTGGATAATGGGTTCTATTCTATTGGCGGAAATAATTATTTTGTATCAAACAGCTATAACTATGGCACATTTATCATACAGCTTAATGCTGTGAAATTTTGCGGACTGGAAGAAGTCACGTCTGTTTTACCGGACTATGAAATTATTGTTTTATATAAAGATAATAAAGTATTTGCCGCAAGTTCGAACAAAGCAAAAAGAATGGTAGAAAAGCTCAATCTTAATCAGGATAAGTCAGAATATATCCGCTATTCCGGCAGCAAATATTATATCAGTAAAAAAACACTTCAGAATGGCTTCCAGTTTATTTTGGTGGAAAAAGCTTCTGTTGTGCAAAAGCTGCAGCTGCAGAATAATGTTATTTATCTTGTGGCAGGTATCATTATGCTTACCGGATGTGTTTTGCTGGTGTTTTTAAACAGGCGGATATATCTTCCTCTAAGAAAAGTAGTTATGAAATATAATAACAAGGAAAATAAGTATAATGAAATAGAAATGCTGAACGGCATGATGAGTGACATACTCAATGAGAATACACAGATGCAGAACCAGATATTAAAGAACCAGCGGGTGCAGTCAGATAACGAATTGAACTATGCCATTCATTCAAAGCAAAAAATCAGTGAGCAGCAGGCCGTTTATTTACAGAGCAGCTATGGGCAATATCGGATAATGTCTATTTCCATACAGAATCAGACCGGTGATGGGGAGGAGATGTTTATCAGTGCTGATGACTATCTCATGGATACCATGAGCTGTAAATCCATTGTGGTGAATAATTATGTCCATTCGTATATTATACCGGAAGAGCATAGTATGGAGGAAATCTGTCTCAATATTGATAAATATTTCTGTAATATAAAGCCGGCAACTATGGTGTTTATCGGAATAAGTGATGCCAGCAGTGATTTTGTACATCTCTATAATATCTATCGGCAGAGCTATGAAAGGATGCTGCATAATCGTATTCCTTTGGAGAGAAGGTATGCCATAACAGTACAGGACATAAAAGAGACAAAGTGCGGTTCCGCCTCCATATCCTTTGAAATACAAAATACTATCGCAAAATATACACTAAGCGGGGGGCCTAAGGATCTGGAGGAAACTTTTGAACATATATTCTTTTCCGACAGCGCGGTACTCTTGCAGGATGTGATGTCTTACTACATGCAGCTGTCAAACCTGCTTCTGGTTCTGTTAAAACAGGCCAATACCGTCATGGAGCTTTCTGATTTTAAGACCACCCAGCTGACGTTGGTTTATCATCCGGTATATATGTATTATCTGTTGCTGGAAGACTTTAAGAAACTGAACGCGGGTACTTCTCAGGAGCACTCTACATTAAGATATGAGATTATAGACTATATTAACGAGCATTATCCGGAAGCTCTGAGCCTTGACTCCATCTCCTCTTACTTTGGCATAACACCGGTATATTTATCATCCTGGTTTAAAAAGAATACGGGAATCAACCTTTCTGTCTATATTAACAATATCCGTATGGAGGAAGCAAAAAAGCTGCTTTTAAGCCACAAGAACCTAAAGATTTCGGATATTGCTGCCAGGGTGGGAATATCTGCTGCCTCAACCTTTATACGGCAGTTTAAAAACTATACGGGATGTACGCCGGATCAGTACCGGCAGTTGAAATAAA
>JAEXGM010000190.1 GCA_023450835.1 Bacillota bacterium
TAAACAAACGAGATAGGCAAATAAAATATGAAAGAAGGCTGTAAGGTGTGGACTTTCTTGCGCAGATTAAATTACACTACGGGAATGGTTTTAAACAAATAAATCTGATAAGGGATTGGATAGGGCAGGTTTACGAAGTCACAAATGGAAATAAACGATACATAGCTAAGGTTTTTCGTAAAGAATATACAAGACAGGCATTGCAATCCGTAGAGGTCATGGCATATCTGAAGGATAATAAGTTTCCCGTTCCGGATATTATTACGACATTAAATGGATACAGATATTTTGTATTTAATAACCAGATTGTTGTATTGTATGAGTATATAACTGGTGAATGCGTGGATAAAGAGAGCAGCCTTTATAATATTGGCAAACAAGCCGGGTGGATGAGAAAATCAATGGAATCCTATGTTGGAGAAGTTGCTGACCATGGTTATGATTTCTTTATAAATCGATATCTTAACGTTATGAAAATGAAAGAATACCACGGTATTAATAAATTTTCCGAATTAGGTAATTACCTATGGGAGAAGATAAAGGAGTTACCTCGGGGATTTATCCATGGGGATTTGCATAGTGGAAATATGATTCAAAATAAGAATGAAATTGTGTTCTTTGATTTTGATGCATCTGCGATTGCCAGTCCTGTATATGATATTGCAACAATTTGTGATGCCACGGATTATTTCGATTTATCATCAGACAATTTTGAAAAGGGTTTTATTCAAACACAAGAAAATGTAACAGAGTTTTTGAAGGGTTATGAAAGATATTTCAATTTAAGTGTGGAAGAAAAAAAGGCTATTTACAAATTTATAGCCATTCGCCATTTCGACATTCAAGCGACCATTATAGAATGCCAAGGATTGGCTTGTGTGGATGAGCAGTTTCTGGATAAGCAGTATTTATGGTTGGAAAAATGGATAAAACATTCATGCAATTGAACGGATAGAAGTTTAACTTAAAGTTGGGTTCTCTTCCTGTTTTTTATATGGTTTCTCATATCGATAGTAACTATAATTATATTATCAACGTTGAATATAAAAAATCTAAGGAGAGATTATGTTAGATACAAAAAAAGTAGGAATTAAAATTACTACATTGCGAAAGAGTATCGGATTATCACAGGAAAAGCTTGCAGAAATGCTTCATATTTCTTCACAGGCAATCAGTAAATGGGAAAACGGTCACACTTTGCCGGAAACAACCCTGTTACCTATATTAGCGCAAATATTTCGATGTACTATTGACGAAATTATTATGCCGGCTTATTCATTTGACGAGAAAATTGAAGCAGAAAAGCCGACACTTTTGGAACAGCAAGCGGAGTATATCGCAAAATGCGTAATACAAAAAATAGATAGTAATATTAAATCTAATGAGAAAAGTAGTCTGGGTCTTGACGACGAAATAATCATGAATTCCGTATATAAGGCATACCCCAATATAGGATACTGTACAATTACCAAAGGAAGGCCTGTCAAAAAAGATGGTGTATCTATTTCAAGTATTCTAATATCAGCTTCGCAAAAGGAATTAAAATTACTGGAAAAAGTTTATGGCAAGAGTGATGCGGAACTATATAAATTAAATTTTATGAAAGAGTATACGGTGGCAATTCCACGTATATATTATATAGATTTGGAAAAGAAAATTGTTCTGATGGATGATTTGACAGAAGATTATATACAAGGGTATGATTTTGATGAAAACAATGCAAATGGTGAGATTATAAGGCAGAATTATAAGGCCATATTATCTGCTGCAGCTAAGTTACACGCTGTTTTCTGGGAAAATTCTGAGCATTTTAATGAAATTGGTCTTGATTGGAGAGTAGAATCAAAGGAGAACATTCTCTCACATATAAGCTGCCTGGAAAAAGATTTCAAAAGGTATAGAAAAAAAGAAGAAGAAGGTAAAATACCAAAAGTCTGGATGAATTTCGAAAATAATATTGATATAAACAAACTCGATTATTTTCAGACAGCTATTCAGTTCTTGAGAGAGGAATATCCAAAACTGATTGATACACGATTTAATTCTGGAAAGAATATTACAATTATTCATGGCGACCTCCATCCGGGTCAGACCTTAATGTCAAAAGCAAATGATAGAACAGTAAAATTTGTTGGGCTTCAAGCGGTGAGAATGGGATTATGCACAGAGGACTTAGCTATGCTGCTGGCTCTTCATATTGAACCTGACAAAATGAAAGCAAAGCCACTACTGGATTATTATTATCAGTGCCTTTGTGAAAATGTAAAAGATTATCCTTATGAGGTATTTATTAAGGATTACAAAATTTCTGTTGCTGAGAATATGTTCTTTACTATTAAGTTAATAAACAATGGTATTTTTGATTACAAGATGAGAGACAAGGCAATTGAGGCTTTTGAAACCCTGGTGATGGATGATAAATAAACATAATAAAAGGCAATGAATTAATCGCTGATTCTTATATTAAGAGTTGGCGATTTTTTAATTATATCTTAATGTGATGGAGCATTTTTGACTCATAAAAATGTTTTAGGACGACATATTAGTTCAAGGATGTTATTGTTATATATAAGTCCATCTATGCATGAGGAGTCATTAAAAAGGATGATAGATATGCTGCCAGTAATAAAATTGCAGAGTATAGTTTTAGATTGTAAGCAGCCATCGGAGCTTGCTAAATTTTATATGTCTTTATTGGGTGGAGAAATTGTTTATGAAATAGAATATTTTGTATCGGTTTCTAT
>JAEXGM010000246.1 GCA_023450835.1 Bacillota bacterium
CCTAAATTGACAGAACAAAAACTTACCTTGAAGAAAGAAACACCCTCACAAGAGCCTATTGCTATAAGAACCGCAGAGCCGCGGCCAGTTTCTAAACTGGCCTTAAAGGCAAAAACCAATATTACAGAGGAAGTACACCAGCCTTTGTCTATAGAGAAAGAAGACTTTCCTGTTAAGAAAACATATCAAACGGAAGTTATTGACACAGGCACAGACATTGCAATCATTGGTATATCCGGTAAGTTTCCAAAGTCAGATTCCATTGAAGAACTGTGGGAGAATATTACGCAAAGGAAGGACTGTATGACAGAAATTCCAAAGGAGCGTTGGGACTGGCAGGATTACTACAGCGAGGATGCCCAGGATATTCATAAGACCTATTGTAACCGCGGTGGTTTTATTGACAGTATTTCCGAATTTGATTCCCTATTTTTTAATATCTCTCCGGCAGAGGCTGATCTTATGGATCCCCAGCACAGACTTGTACTGGAGGAGACCTGGAAATGCGTTGAGGATGCCGGCTATAGCCGTTCAAGTTTAAACGGCAGGAACTGCGGCGTCTACATCGCAGCCGCTCATGGAGATTATAACAGCATATTGGCACAAAAGGGGTTATCCAATAATTTATATTCCTTTAACGGTCTCAATGTATTTACTCTGTCCGGTTATATTTCACATGTTTTTGACCTCCACGGACCTAATCTGACCCTGGATTGTGCCTGCTCTTCCTCCCTGGTAGCAATTCATGAAGCCTGCCAGAGTATCAGAAGCGGAGAAACTAACCTTGCAATAGCAGGGGGAGTACGGGCCATGCTAACACCTGACCTTTTAATTCGTACCGGTAATTTGGAAATGCTCTCTAAAAAAGGCGTGTATAAATGCTATGACAAAGAGGCGGATGGTATGCTCCTTAGTGAAGGGGTCGGAATTGTACTGCTAAAAAATCTGAAGCAGGCCAAAGAGGACGGGGACCACATATATGGTGTAATAAAAGGCTCCTATGTTAATCATAACGGCCGAACCAACTGTATCTCCTCCTTAAATGAAGAGGCACAGTATGACCTCTTAAGCCGGGCATTTGAAAAATATAATATTAATCCGGAGGATATCAGCTATGTAGAGGGGAATGGCTGCGGTTCTTTAACAGGTGAAGAACTGGAGTTAAAGGCTTTAAAAAATGTCTTTAAAAATTATACGAAAAAGAAGCAGTTTTGTGCTTTAGGCTCCGTTAAAGCTGCTATCGGCCACAGTACCATGGCCTCCGGTATTGCAGGGGTATTTCACATTTTAATGGGCTTTAAACATAACCGCTATCCGGTAATAGCAACGCTGGAAACTGAAAACGATGCTCTTGGCCTTTCTGACTCCCCCTTTTATCTAAGTAAAGAAAATACCCCCTGGTTAAGAGAAAAGGGCAAGAAACGAATGGCTTGTGTCAGTGCCTTTGGTGCAGGCGGAACAAATGCTTTCTTAATACTGGAAGAAGAGGAAGAAATATACAGGGAATCCCCCAAGGGAGAATTCTATCTCTTTCCCATCTCAGCAAGAGTAAAGATAAGCCTGAGAAAGAGAGCGGAAGACTTAAGGGAATGGCTGATTAATGAATCAGAAGATATCTCCTTAAGAAATATCTCCTATACCTTAATAGAAGGCAGAGAACACTTTAAGGAGAGATATTGCTATATTGCAGACAGCAAACAAGCCTTAATCAGAGAAATTGAAACTTCTTTACAGGAGGATATGAGCTGTCTTACAAAAGCGAGAGAGAGCTTGCATAAAAATACTGCACTGGCTTATGAAAGTGGCGGTAACTTAAAATGGTCAGAGCTGTATTCGTCTGTTCAAAGGGAACAGCGGGTATCCTTACCTGTCTATCCCTTCTTAAGAAAAAAAGCCTGGGTGGATTCGTCTATTCAAGAGGAACGTACAGGCCTTAAAGAAAAAACCTTTGATAATAATCAGAGCCTGCTTCACCCTTTTATTCACACCAATGTTTCATCCTTGGACAAGTACAGATTTAAGACCTTATTTGTACAGGAAAGCTTCTTTTTCAAAGATCATCAAATAAATAATAGAAAGGTTTTTCCGGGAGTAGCCTATCTTGAAATGGCACGGGCCGCTGCCAGTCTTCTCAGCGAGCAGGAAATCTTTGAACTTCACGACGTCTACTGGACTAATGCAATGGTAATAGAAGATACCTTACAGGTCTATACGGATATAAAGCCGTTGGAGAAGGAACTTTATTATACCATATCCTCCGAAACCGGCGGCAGGACCGCAGTCCATAACAGAGGATATATAAGTTTTATAAAAGAAACAGCCGGACCTTCCGACCTCTTAAATATAAATGAAATAAAGAACAGATTAAGGCAGTCGGTAACGGGAGAAGATTATTACCGCAAATACGCCAATAAAGGGTTATATCTGGGGAATTCCTTTCGAACCATAAAAGAAATTTATCTAAGTGACCTGGAATCCTTATCAATTGTCAAAATGACTTCCGACCTGACTGACACCTATGTATTAAATCCGTCAATTATGGATGCCATGGTAGAAACGGTTATTGGGCTGGTGGATAATCTGACAAATAGTGAAGCAGCCCAAATGCCTTATTCCTTAGAGAAGCTCAGCATATACAGACCCCTTGATAAAGAGTGCTTCATCTATGCAAAAGTTACCGATACCAAAGAAAAGGTTAAATGCCGGGTGGTAATGACAGACAGAAAGGGAGAGCCGATTCTTACGATGGAAGGGTTAACCTTAATGAGTTCAGACAGTGAAGCGGCGGAAACACTTCAAACAGAACAAAGGCAAAAGGAAATAAAGCTAACAGGACCGGAACCAAAAGAACAGGCAGTACAAAAAGAATCACCTGAAATGGATGCAGAAGAGGTAGAGATTCTTAAACTGCTTACTATGCTAAAAGAGAATAAGATATCGGTTTCTGAGGCGGAATATGCATTTGGAGGGGGAAGCCAATGAAGGAGAACAGAGAAATAAGTAAGGTACTTGAAATGATAAAGGCAGGTAAACTATCTACAGCCGAAGGCATGGAATTAATTAAATATTATAGGAAAAATAATGCCTCTTCCCATCCGACTGCTGCACCCTCCAAAAAAGATGTGGAAGTGCTGGTAAAGAAAATAATCAGTGAATGCACAAAAATACCGGCAGAACATATTATCTCGGAAGAACCCTTAGAGAGTATTGGCATTGATTCCATTATGATAAAAACACTGAATAAAAGCTTCAAAGAATATTTTCCCTCCCTCTCTGCCACTGTGTTTTTTGAATGCCACACCTTGGATGAACTCATAGTGTATCTTACGGAGAAACATCAGGAAGAACTGAGTCATATATGGAGTGGCCCATCACAGAATTCCTCCTCCACCACTCACAGGGATAAGCTGAATAAGGACATGGACATTACTACAGACAATCTTACAGGAGTGATTGCTCCTCCCATAGTTACCCCAAAAGAGGAGAAGCACATGAAAGAGGATACCGAAGAAGACGGAATTTCCAGGGATTTTGAGAAGATTGCCATAATCGGAATGGACGGAAGGTTCCCTGAAAGTGAAACCCTGCCGGAGTTTTGGAACAATCTGGCAGAAGGAAAGGATTGTATTACAGAGGTGCCAAAGGAGCGTTGGGACTGGGAGAAATATTATGGGGCCGGAAAAGAAGACGGAAATGTTTATTGCAAATGGGGCGGTTTCTTAAAGGACGTGGATAAATTTGACCCTCTGTTCTTTCATATCTCACCGAAAGAAGCTAATTTTATGGATCCCCATGAAAGAATATTTCTGGAAACAGCGTGGCATGCCATAGAAGATGCAGGTTATACAAGAGAAGAATTAAAGGAAAGTAAGGTCGGGGTATTTGCGTCGGCAATGTATGGGCATTATGAGCTGTTTGGTGTGGAGGAAACCAGTAAAGGCGCGCCACTTGCAACTTCATCTCTGTTTTCCAATATCCCCAACAGGGTGTCCTATATTATGAATTTTCGCGGGCCAAGTTTGTTCGTAGAAACTGCCTGCTCCTCCTCCCTTGAAGTATTAAGGCTGGCCTGTGACAGCATACAAAATAAAGAGTGTGACATGGCAATTGTCGGAGGAGTAAATCTTTCCCTTCATGAAAATAAGTACATCCTCCTTTGCCAGACTAATTTTTTAGCCAGTGACGGAAGATGCCGTTCCTTTGGAGAAGGAGGAGACGGATATGTCCCCGGTGAGGCTTGCGGAGTTGTTGTAGTGAAGTCCCTTGAAAGGGCACAAAAAGACGGAGATCATATCTATGGGGTCATTGATGGGATTGCTACCAACCATGGCGGTAAAACCAACGGATATTCGGTTCCCAATCCAAAAGCTCAGACCGAACTGATTCAAAATGTGATAGAGCTTTCCCAAGTACCGCCGGAATCCATAGGCTATATTGAAGCACACGGCACCGGTACGGCTTTGGGCGATCCCATAGAAATAACTGCGCTTAACAATGCCTTTCATAAATATACCGATAAAAAACAGTTTATAAGAATCGGCTCTGTAAAATCCAATATCGGACATTGTGAAGCGGCCTCCGGTATGGCCAGTATAATAAAAGTGCTGCTGATGTTTCAGAAGAAGAAACTGGTGCCCTCACTCCATTCTGCTATTCCGAATAAAGAGATAGCCTTTGAAAAGACTCCCTTTGCCCTGCAGCACCGTTATGAAGATTGGAATACCACCTCCGGCATGGCCAGAAGAGCAGGCATAAGCGCCTTTGGAGCCGGAGGTACTAACCTTCATGCTATTTTGGAGGAATATGAAGATACGTTAGAAGCACAAAGAGAAATTAACATAGATAAAAACCGTCTGTTTGTATTGTCTGCCAAGAACCAGGCGGCACTGATGAGGTATGCAAAGGCAGTAATTGATTTCTTGAAGAAAGAAGAAATGATGCAAAATAAAAATACACTGTTCGCGGACCTTGTATATACCTTTCAGCTTGGAAGGGAGGAACTGGAGCACCGTCTTTGTATAATAGCCTCAGGTACGGAGGAATTAAAGAATAAATTAGAAGCCTTCTTAGAACAGAAGGAAGATAAGGATATCCTCACCGGCATCGTAAAAAAAATAAAAGAGCAGGAGAGCATAACCATAAAAGAGAAAGATTTATGGGAAGCCGCACAGTTCTGGGTAAACGGAAACCGTATATTATGGAAAGAAGCCTACACCCTGGAAAGACCCAGAAAAATCTCCGCACCTAATTATCCCTTTAATAAGGAAAGATGCTGGATCAAAAGCAGAAGTAACAAGGAAGAAGTCAAAGCGGCAGAGCCTGTATTGGATAAGGCGTCCGGGAAAAAACAGGCAATTGAATATTTAAAAGAAGTGTTTGGTGCCGAGCTTGAAATCGCAGCAGATAGAATTGATTCGGAACAGACCTTTGATCGTTACGGCCTGGATTCGGTTATGGTTGTTAATCTGACTAAAACTTTGGAAAAAAG
>JAEXGM010000073.1 GCA_023450835.1 Bacillota bacterium
CACACCACCTGTATTTTATATCTATAGTATAGCAAAAAAGAGCCTTAAAGTCTTGTAAATGTTGACTTTTTGAGCTCTTTGTGGTGAAAAGTCCAGGGTAAGCCCTGGACTTTGTCTACAATCTGAAACAAGGTGAAAATTAAAGATTAATTTTCACCTTGTTTTTCTATATTTTATTTACAATTACAGACTCCCTCTTTCTGAACAGAGTTCTCTCCCTGACATTCGCAAGTAGCCTTTGCATTTTCATTCAGACTGCCGTCCAGATAGGCAGCAACAGACACATCGGCATCTCCTGCCGTACCCGGTATCACAAGAATACCGCCGGCCATTAATCCTTCCATGGCTTCCATACCTATTCCGCCGCAGATTACCGCATTAATCTTCTCTCTTTTCATCATTTCCACGGCTGCGCCATGTCCTTCGCCTTTGGAGTTCAGAACTGTTTTGCCGACCAGCTCATTTTCCTTAAACTCATAAAGAGTAAACTCCGCTGCTTTTCCAAAATGTCCAAACACATTATTATTTCCGTCAGTTGGTACCGCAATGCGAAGAAAACCGCTTTCCTCTTTTTCTTCTTTTTTCTCACCAAGCAGGGACTTTAAAGTATTTACTGCATCTGTAAGCCAGGGGCCGTTAAGACCTTCTATGTTTTCCCCATCTACTGCTTCTGCGATGGCAGGTGTAATAGGTATTCTTCCCAGAACAGGCAGGTTATACTTTTCTGCTGTCTCATTTACATGGCTGGTACCAAATACATTTATCTTTTCTCCGCAATTACCGCACTCCAGATAGCTGTAATTCTCTACGATACCAAGAATCGGCACATTCATGGCTTCTGCCATATTTACAGCCTTTGCAACAATCATGGATACCAGTTCCTGAGGTGAAGTTACAATAATTACACCATCAACGGGAAGGGACTGAAATACGGTAAGGGGAACATCTCCGGTTCCGGGAGGCATATCCACGAACATATAATCCACATCATCCCAAAGTACATCTGACCAGAACTGTTTTACTGTTCCAGCTATAACCGGGCCTCTCCAGATTACGGGAGTATCCTCTGTTTCTAAGAGCAGATTGACAGACATAATCTTAATGCCGCTTTTACTGACAGCAGGAAAGATACCAAGTTCATTTCCTTTTGCTTTTTCATGTATACCAAAGGCTTTAGGGATAGAGGGTCCTGTAATATCTGCGTCCAGAATAGCCGTATGATATCCCTCTCTGTTTATCAGAACACTTAAATAGGAAGTTAAAAAGGATTTTCCGACGCCTCCTTTTCCGCTGACAATACCTATGACCTTCTTCACTTTGCTGTAAGGATTCAGTGGTTCTCTAAAATCCTCCTTCTCCTGCTTTCTGGAAGAGCAGGTAGCCTGACAACTGGAACAGCTGTCACCACAGCTGCTTTGAGCCTCATATGTTTCACTCATGTTCCATAACCTCTTTTCTGCATTTTTTACATTTCATGCTGCACCGGCAAACCGGTGATACCTGGCAGTTCCCTCCGGCGATTGTAATATTCTTACCTTCCAGGAGAGCTTCTGTAACCTTGCGTCTTGCCGTATACAAAATACGCTGGAGAGTTCCTCTGGAAATGTTCATGCTGTGGGCTGCCATTTCCTGGTCCATCTCCTCAAAGTCACATAACCTTAAGGCTTCCAGCTCATCCATCTGTATCTCGGTAAACTCCTCTTCACCTATTGCAGGCTCCAGGGTTCTTTGTTTATATTCTGCACAGATAAATCTGCATTTTTCATTTCCTGGCAAGAAAAACTCCTTTCCACTGATAAATCTATCCATATAGATTCAGCCATTTTGTATATTCGTGCCATTACGTGTGCATATGCACACGCAATACATTATACTCTCTTGCGTTTTCCTGTCAACCACTCTGCTTCGAATTATCATAAAAATAGTTACAATTCAGCTTTTCAATTTAGAAATTCTATGGTAATACACAGATGGCAGTTGATTCCATTCAATCATTTTCTATTGAGGAGTTTCATATGACATTTAAGTGGAAATTACGAATATTGCTTCGTCTTCTAAAAAATTACGCCTCTTCGCAGTAGCAAATACGCAATTTTTGAATATGATGTAATAATAGAATGAAAAGGAGTATTATCTTGGCTATACGAATTTTTATAGATCAGGGGCATAATCCCCAGGGTGTCAATGCCGGAGCAGAGGGCTTTGGACTTAGAGAACAAGATATTACCTATCAGGTTGGAATCTACCTGGCAAACATCTTAAATGCGGACCCAAGGTTCGAGGCCCGTACTTCACGAACCACTCCGGAACAGTCTTTAGGATACAGCAACACCTCAAGTCTTGCAGAACGTGTACGTCTTGCCAATACCTGGCCGGCAGATTATTTCCTTAGTATACATTGTAATGCAAGTGACAATCCTGCCTTAAACGGCACCGAATGTTATGTTTATGAAAATTACACCCAGTCCTATTACCTGGCTGAACGCATCCTCACAGCTATCGTTGACAGACTTGGAACCTATAACAACGGTGTGCGTATCAATCCTTCTCTTTATGTATTAAGAAGAACAAATATGCCTGCCGTTCTGGTGGAACTGGCGTATATTACAAATTATGAAGATTCTCAGAAACTTGCAAACAGACAATATGATTTTGCCTATGCAATTTATCAGGGCTTACTGAATTACTTTGGCTTTGCACCAAATCCCTGATGCTTGTGCCTATTATGCCGGAAGATTCTTGTTCGGCGCCTTGTCCGGGCAAAAAAATAGGAGTGTTGCATTTATGCTATTTTATAAATGCAACACTCCCTTCACACTTCCTATTAAAAATTACTGCCGTTATATCCCCAGTGACTTACTTCTTCATATTTTACATATATCTGACCGGGGTCAATGGAAAGCTCTTCTTTCAGTATAAGAGAAATCTCGGAAGTGAGCTTACTATAGGCCTCGGCACTGGACTTTCCAAAAAGCTTAACCTCAACGAAAGCTATTGGCTTATCTGATTTTCCCTGAAAATATAGACTTGTATCTCCTTCAAAAGACAGCATTAGCCAGTTCTCGCTTTTACCGGGTAAAATACTGATGGCCTTCCCAAGTCTCTCCTTGATTTTTAATTCTTTTTCTTTCGGAATGGTGATATTGGTTTTTGTACTAATATAGGGCATATGTGAAACCTCCTTGTTTTTTCTGCATTTAGAATAGAAGATTTTCCTGCCATTTGTCAATACCGTTCTTCTTTTTTAAATTCATGGATATTTTTACAGCTTGCCACATATTTTATTCTAAAGAGAGTTGTCTAAAAAATTTGCTGCATTTGAAATGTAATTTTTTCGAGATAATTCGGTTTTCATGATAAAATTTATCTTTTCTTATCGGACAGCCTGTGCTATAATGATATTTGGTGGTAATTTTGTCCCATGAAACTTATTTACTAAATATTTTTGCATGAAATGTCCCGGGAATAATCATACTAGACTCAGGGCACTTAATTTTGTAAAGGGTTTCTTTTTTTATTGTCTTGTGCTAATTCAATGAGACCCATGGAGGAATATGATGAGCGAAGCAACACATAATTTTGAAGAAAGATTAAAAGAACTACTCTCCTATGCCAATGAAAACAAAGGTGTGGTAGATGTAGGTAAAGTAAACGATTTTTTTAAAGAGATGAACCTTGAAGTAAGGCAAATCGATAAAATATATGAGTATCTTGAGGCACATAATATCGTTGTCTTAAATCCAATTGAAGAGGATGAACCCGATGATGAAATTATCTTGGAATTAGAAGACAGCGACGAAGCTGCGCTTTTAGACATTGATGATTTTTCCATGATCGGTACTATGTCCGATGACCCGGTAAAACTTTATCTGAAAGAAATCGGAAGCTATCCTTTACTTTCTGTAGCAGAAGAAATTGAATTGGCTAAGAAAATAGAAGAAGGCGACGAATATTCCAAGAAAGTATTGGCAGAATCAAATCTCAGGCTGGTTGTCAGTATTGCAAAACGTTATGTGGGCAGAGGCCTTTCTTTCCTGGATTTAATTCAGGAGGGAAATTTAGGTTTAATCAAAGCCGTTGATAAATTCGATTACAGTAAAGGTTACAAATTCAGTACCTACGCTACCTGGTGGATTCGTCAGGCAATTACCAGATCCATTGCCGACCAGTCCAGAACCATTCGTATTCCGGTACATATGTCTGAAGTCATTAACAAGACATATCGTGTATCCAGAAGCCTGCTGCAAAGTTTGGGCAGAGAACCCAGCGAGCAGGAAATTGCAGATGCCATGAAGCTTCCTATTGAAAAAGTAAGAGAAATCCTCAAAGTATCCGCCGATCCTATTTCCCTCGATACACCTATCGGTGAAGAGGATGACAGCCACCTGGGTGATTTTATAAAGGACGATTCCATTATGGGGCCGGAAGATGCCGCTTCTTATTCCGTACTCCAGGACCAGATATCAAAGCTTCTTGAGACCCTCACAGAAAGAGAACAGCGTGTACTGATTCTTCGCTTTGGCTTAAAAGACGGAAGAACCAGAACTCTGGAAGAAGTAGGAAAAGAATTTAACGTAACCCGTGAGCGTATTCGTCAGATAGAAGCCAAAGCTTTAAGAAAGTTAAGACATCCCAGCAGAGCCCGCATGTTAAAAGGCTATGATATTATGTAAATTTCTTGATACAACCTATTTCATTATGTTAACCTTTCTGGTACAATAACAGATGAATACAGGCGTATTAAAAGCCTTTTCAACTACGAACGAATATCGGACCCGTATCCGGTATTAGGGAAAGAGGTTTGGATGGAAAGAATCCTGGTGATGGTACTTAAAAGTATCTTCCAATTGCCATATTGGCTCTTTTTATTAAACAAATACAAGAAACATCCGGAAAAATACAGCGAGCAGAAAAAATATGCATTTCTTCACCATGTTACGGTAATGGCAAATAAACGCGGAAAGGTCCATTTGACCTGTACAGGAACAGAGAACCTTCCCGGGGAGGCCGGTTACGTACTCTACGGCAACCATCAGGGCCTCTTTGATGCTCTTATTCTTCTGGAGACACACGATAAACCATTTGCCACTGTATCAAAGATAGAAATTGAGAATATTCCTTTTCTGCGGGATGTATTTACGCTTCTTGGTTCCAAATTCATTGTAAGAGAAGATGTACGCCAGTCCCTAAAGGTGTTAAATGAAGTTACGGAAGAGGTAAAACAGGGTAAGAACTATTTAATATTCCCGGAAGGTACCCGTTCAAGGAAAGGAAACCAGATACAGGAATTTAAAGGCGGCAGCTTTAAATGTGCCATGAACGCCAAATGCCCTATCGTTCCTTTGGCAATCCTTAATTCCTATAAAGTATTTGATACCCATTCCATCAAAGAAGTCAATGTACAGATACATTATTTAAAGCCTCTGTACTACGAAGATTATAAAGATATGAAATCCAATGATATTGCCCGCTACGTTGAAGAAGCTATCAGGCAGAAAATAGCGGAAGTAGAATCAAATTAATACACATAAAGCC
The DNA here is from genome assembly GCA_023450835.1 of Bacillota bacterium. Classification (GTDB taxonomy): domain Bacteria; phylum Bacillota; class Clostridia; order Lachnospirales; family Lachnospiraceae; genus Anaerocolumna. The sequence continues at coordinate 5,536 of JAEXGM010000073.1, forward strand.
CGGAATACAAATTTATGATGAATTTGTATTCCGGGCCTTTTTATTAATCGACTAATCTATTGGAATTAGGTGAATAATTTTCCCATTTTCCGTTCTTTCCAGAAAGTAATGGTAGAATCTCTCCGCCAGACTATTCGGTTTGATTATCCTCTTTCCTTCCTCGAAAGAGTACCAGCCTGCCCTGTCCACTTCCGGGGTCATCCCGCCTAAATCCTCCGAATCCACCATGCTTACATAGTTAAATATCAAAGTATTGGAACCGGGATAATATTCACTTCTCATAAACTGACAGGCCAGAACCGTCATACCCATCTCTTCCATAACTTCCCTTGCCAGGGCATGTTCTGCCGATTCACCTTTGTTAATATAGCCTGCCACAAGTATGTTATCTGTTTTCCCATATTGTTGAATCAATAATACTTTATTTCTTTCCCGATTTATGACCACTGTACTGATTGCGGCATTATATACAGGAAAGCGAAAGGCTTCACAGCTTTTGCAATAGGGAACAAGTCCATCTTCCTTGCACTCCTTCAGTTCCAGCCTGGCGCCGCATTCCACACAATAATTCATATGAAGACCTGCCATCCTATCCTCCAGCATATAATAATCTTACTTGCGAAAAAAGCTGCTCCCAACCGGCAACAGCTTTCTACAAACTGATTAGTTATCTTCCTCTTCTACTCTCGTACCGCAGCTTGAGCAATACAGGGCTTCCTTTGAAAGCTCTGCTCCGCAGCTCTCGCAGCTTTTGGTACCTTTCAATGTTTGTATTTCTTTCTTTAATTCTGTGATTTTATCCATTGAAGCTGTTATCTCACCGCACAGTCCTTCATAATCATAGTTCTCATCCTGCAAATGAGCATTGTAATAAGCACGGCCGATTTCAATATAATTCTTATTGATTTTATCCTTTTCACTGCTTACCTGGCTGCTTAATTTTGCTACATCGGCCACTTCCTTTGCCTTTTTTGCGATTTCTTTACTCTTACCTGTTATGGTATCTCCAACTTTTTCAAAAAAATCCATTCTATCTACCTCCTTACAGCATTCTTTATCTTTTATACTTTCTAAGCTATATTGTCTGTCTCCATTAGTATATGTCACTATAGTATCATAATTTGCAATAATTGCAAGTATGTTCATTATTTTTTAATAAAAGGGAAGTTATCCTTTCAGAATGCTTTAAGGGAACTCTAATTTGTACTTTTTTCGATAGAAGGTGCATCAAAAGCAGGAAACTTTTGAAACACCTTCTGGCTATGCTTTCATTTTCTACTTGTCAAATGCAGGGTTAAAGGCATAGAAGTTCTTGGAATCCAGGTTATCCTGAACTATTCTTAAGGATTCACCGAATCTCTGATAGTGAACAATTTCTCTCTCTCTTAAGAAACGGATAGGATCAATAATATCAGGGTCCTTAATCATACGAAGGATATTATCATAGGTCGTTCTTGCTTTCTGCTCTGCTGCCATATCTTCATGAAGATCGGTAATGGGGTCGCCTTTTGACTGAAATACCGTTGCACTAAAAGGGGTTCCGCTGGCTGCCTGAGGCCAGAGTCCAACTGTATGGTCAACAAAATAGGTGTCAAAACCGGAGGCTTTGATTTCATCAATGGAAAGATTTCTGGTAAGCTGATGAACAATAGCGCAGATAATTTCCATATGGGCCAGCTCTTCGGTTCCGATATCTGTTAAGATTCCTTTTACTTCATTATAGGGCATTACATATCTCTGAGAGAGATAACGCTGAGATGCTGCCAATTCGCCGTCGGGACCGCCAAATTGTGTAATAATGAACTTTGCTGTTGCAGCATTAGGGTTTTTAATATTTACAGGATATTGAAGTCTCTTTTCATACGTCCACATAATCAGCACGCTCCTTCCCATGGCCAGGGGTCATTAATCCACGTCCACATATTGGAGGGAGCCACATCATAAGCTGATAAAGGTCCGTAACAGTCCCTGTATTCCTCCATGGCTTCGTTTCTTATCTGTCTATAAGTCTGGTAATACTCCATCGCTTCCTTGTCATAAGGATGGGTATCCAAAAACAGTTTTGCATCATCAAGAGCAAAGCTGGCTTCCGTAATAATACACATTAACTGGTCTCTGCTTTTACTTGTCATATCTGCCACCTCTTCCTCCGCACATGTTGCCGGCACCAAGAAATGGTAAATCCAACTCTTGAAAAATAGTTCCTGTTTTCAGTGCTACTCCAGTATCATAGATATTTCTCCATTTTTGCATAGGAACATAAGCCATTGCCAGGGGCAATTTGTCAAGACATTTATCCGCGCTGTTTACCGCTTCACATCCGCTTTTTACAGCTTCTAAAACCGGTGTAACACCACAACCATACTGCTGCTGGTTCTGATTATAACCCATTCTGCCATTTTGGGGGTACATCGGACGTCTGTAGTTATCCATCTGGTAACTCCTTTATAAGATATACATATTATCTTATGAAATCAGCAGGTATTGGTGACATTTTAGCCTGCAAATTAGTATGAATTAAAGTGAAATCCCTTTACAAAATCCGGGTTCTATGCTATGATGAAAACATTATAAATGAATTGAAAGGATGGTTTTGATGTCGGTATTATCTGTTAGTGAGGTTATTAATAACTAAGGCAACAGCTTTTCGCTGCTGCTTTGGGAATAGTATTATTTATATGTAACAGGCAAAGTCTCTTTTGAAATGAACTTTGTTTGATACATCTATTGTTGTGTACTTTTCCCGAACTACAGAATATACTCCATCTGCCTTCTTTTTATATTGGCAGGCATAGCAATTGCTTATTGCTATGCTTCTTTTTGTACCCACAGGGAGTTTTTCTGCTTATTTCCTGTGGGTACTTTTTATTGATGTTCATGAAAGGAATTAAAATAATGTTTAATAAAACTTCTCATATTTTAGAATTTGACACAATTAAAGCCATGCTATGTGAAAGAGCAGTATCGGACAATGCAAAAGCAAAGTTCATGACGCTTACTCCTCTTCTATCCTTAGCTGAAGTTAAACTTAAGATACAGGAAACCACTGAGGCAAAGGCTATACTAAGTGCTCTTGGAACACCTCCCCTTCCTTCCATGAAGGATATGGATAAATATCTGGAGTTAGCCTCCATAGGAAGCATGCTCACTCCGGAACAACTGCTTTTTGCTGCCAGCTTCCTTACAGCTACCAGGCGGGTTAAAAGTTATCTGTTAAAGGCTGAATTTTTACAGACAGATATAGCTTATTACGGCAATTCTTTCGCAGACCTCACTTCTCTGGCAGAGGAAATTAACCGCTGCCTGCGCGGTAGTCAGGTGGATGATGAAGCTTCCAGGGAATTAAAGGGCTTACGAAGAAGAATGGAACAAATTCAGACAGAGATCCGAAGTAAACTGGAAAATCTGTTAAAGAGTAGAAAAGAATGGTTTTCTGAGAGCTTCATCTCTACCCGTAACGGGCATTTTGTCCTTCCGGTAAAGAAAGAATACAAAAATCAGGTTAGCGGCTCTACTGTTGATATTTCCTCCACAGGTTCTACCTGTTTTATGGTTCCTAACTCCGTATTAAAGTTAGAAGAAGAACTCTCTATATTAAAGATTGAAGAAGAAAATGAAATAAGGCGGATTCTTTACCTGTTAACAGGAATGTTAGCAGATGCTTCTTCCGATATTCACCTCAACATGCAGGCTATGGAGACCCTTGATATTCTTTTTGCCAAAGCAAAATTAAGTATGGATATGAAAGGCATGCCTGCCCTTATGAACCACGAGAGAAGGATTGTTATTAAAGAAGGGCGTCATCCTCTCTTAAACGCCAAAGAATGTGTCCCTCTTGACTTTAAGCTGGGAGAGGGTATACAGGGAGTCGTAATCACCGGCCCTAATACCGGCGGTAAGACAGTAGCCATAAAAACCGTGGGAATCCTCAGCCTTATGGCACAATGCGGCCTTCATATTCCCTGTAAGGAAGCAGAGCTGTCAATGAATAACGGTGTTTTTTGCGATATCGGTGACGGACAGAGTATTACGGAGAATCTCTCAACCTTCTCTTCCCATATAACAAATATCATTGAGATATTGAAGAATTCCAATGAAGAAAGCCTGGTACTCATGGATGAACTCGGTTCCGGAACAGACCCGGCAGAGGGTATGGGTATCGCTATCTCTATCTTAGAGGAGCTTCGAATAAAAAACTGCCTTTTTGTCGCCACCACCCACTATCCGGAGGTGAAAGACTATGCCGCCAAGACTACCGGTCTTATCAATGCAAGAATGGCTTTTGACAAAGAAAGTTTAAAACCTCTCTACCGTCTGGAAATCGGTGAAGCCGGAGAAAGCTGTGCCCTTTATATTGCAAAGCGCTTAGGTTTCCCGGAAGCCATGCTAAGGCGGGCACACCAGGAAGCCTATGAGAGGAACCTTTCCGCAGTTTCAAAGTCATCCTCTATACAGACTCCTGCTCAAACATCAGGCCAGGCTCCGTCACTGACTGCTCCTGCACCTGCTGCTTCCTGGAACTCATCTGAAGGAATGCATGAAAATACTTCATCTTTTCATACTCCCCTCCTCCCCAGAGTAGAAGGAGAGAAAAAAGACATCTCTTCAAACAAAAGCAATAATACCTCAAAATATACAATAGGGGACAGCGTTATGGTCTATCCCCAGAAGAAAATCGGTATTGTATTTCAGATATCTGCAGAAAAAGGCCTGATTGGAGTTCAAATGCAAAAGAATAAGGAATTTGTAAACCATAAAAGGTTAAAGTTAATCTCAAAGGCAGATAATCTATACCCACCGGACTATGACTTCTCTATTATCTTTGATACCGTAGCTAACAGAAAAGCCAGACATAAGATGGAGAAGGGACACCAGCCTGACCTGGAAATTCATTATCCTCCTATGAACCCTTAATTTTCAGAGCGGCATTTACCAGTGCGGAATACAAAAGTCAGCCCTCTGCTTTTCCTGGAAGTATTATCGTAAATACTGTACCCCTGTCTGTCTCGCTATTTACCGTAATACTTCCGCCGTGGGCTTCTACAATGGATTTCGTGATGGAGAGTCCAATTCCGGCTCCACCGGTATTTCTGTTCCTGGATTTATCCGCCCGGTAAAAACGCTCGAAGATATGTGGTATATCTTCCTCCGGTATCCCGCTTCCGTTATCGGATACCAGAATCTCCACCGCGTCTGCGGCCTGCCTAAAAGTAATGATAACTTCTGCTCCTTCGCCGCAGTATTTTACGGCGTTGGAGAGAAGGTTATTCAATACCTGGCACATCTTATCCTTATCTGCATAAATAATTCCGTCCCCCTCAGCCCTTACCTGAATCCTATTATCTCTTAATTCTTTTTCATAGTTATGGAGAAGGCGTTCCAGAAGGAGCGAAAATTCGAACTCTTCTTTGTGAAGCAGGATATTTCTATCCTCCAGTGCGGACAGATCTTCAATACTTCCCACCAGCTTCTTAAGGCGCATGATTTCTTCATAGCAGCTCAATAACCTTTCATTGCTTAATTCCCAAACGCCGTCAAGCATTGCTTCCATATGCCCCTGGACAGAGGTAAGCGGAGTGCGAAGCTCATGAGCCACATCCTGTGTTAACTGCTTTCGAAGTCTGTCCTTTTCCATAAGCGCATCGGAAAGCTGATTAATGGTATCCGCCAAAATCTTTATTTCTCTGGTATTATAATCCGAGGCAATTCTCTCTTTATATTCTCCCCTGGCTAAAAAGAGAGCTTTATCCGATATTTTCTTTAAGGGGCTGCTCAGTCTTACCGACATAAAGATTCCAAGAAAGAATGCCAGTAAGATAGACGCCGCTCCGGTAAATACAAGGATGGAATTTAAGGCCTTGACAAAAATCAATTCTTCGTCATTAAAATAATAAGGTCCCATAAAACCTGTTGTAAGCTCTGCAATAACAGTATCATGGTCCATAATGGGATATGTTTTTTCCTCATACCTGCCGTCCCATTTATTGGAGTAGCTGGACATATTAAGCGCCATGTTCTTAATCATAGCCTGGCAAAGCCCGTTGTTATGTTCATAGGCTGACCAGATCGTACCGCCCTTTGTATCCTTAATCACCAGAATCATGCCGTTTTGCAGGGAATTCATTCCGATAAGGTCAAGGTAACTGCTGCGAAAGCCTCCTTCTTCATCGTATTTCATCTTAATCAGATTTATAGTCTCTTCTGTTTCCTTCTCCTGTTTCTGGATAGCATAGTGCTTAAACTGATTCCGAATGCCCACATTGGCAAAAAGAACAGCAAAACCGATGCTGGCAATAACAATAACCACATAGGAAAAGGTCAGCTTTTGCTTTAATGAATAATTCAAATTAAACCTCCATCTGTAAACACGCCTCAAATTTAGGCATCAGCATAAATTCGTGCAGGAAAAATGCATCGATACTGCCAGCACGCCGCAAATTTGGGCGTCAGCACAAATTTGTGTAGGAAAAATGCATCGATACTGCCAACACGCCGCGAATTTGGGCGTCAGCACAAATTTGTGTAGGAAAAATGCATCGCATTTTTCCTACAAGCCTCCAAATTTATAGCCCACACCTCTTATTGTCAGGATGTACTCCGGTTCCTTGGGATTGTCCTCAAGCTTTGCTCTGAGGTTCTTGATATGGGAATCGATCGTCCGGTCAAAACCTGCATAATCTCCGTCAAAAGCAACCATAATCAATTCTTCTCTTGTAAAGACCTTCGCTGTTCTTTTGGCAAGAGTGGTCAAAAGCTTAAATTCGCTGGGTGTTAAAAGGATATCCTCTCCTTCTTTTATTACCCGGTAATTTACCGTATTAATAATCAGCTTCCCACCGCCAAAGGATAAGGTTTCACCGCCGTCTTCCTTTTCACTTCTTCGAAACAGTGCATTGACCCTGGCAACCATCTGCCTGGGACTGAAAGGCTTTGTAATATAATCATCTGCTCCGATATCCAATCCGTGTATTACGCTCTCCTCACTGCTTTTTGCAGTCAGGATAATAACGGGAATACGGGAAGTCTTTCTAAGATTTTTTAATATTTCCTCACCGCTTTTATCCGGAAGCATTAAATCCAGCAAAAGCATGTCCGCTTTTCCTTCTCTTAATTTCTCTTCCGCTTCTCTTCCGGAACCTGCCTTCATAACTTCATATCCACTGTTTTTTAGATATGATTCAATAAACTCCATTATTTTGACTTCATCTTCTACAACTAATATACATTTCTTATTTTCGTTCACAAAATTACCTCGTATTTTTTATAGTCAGGATTTTATTTCCAATATTTCTGTCTAATAAAATCTAACCACACTCTATCCATAAATACAATTCATTTTTATAATCTGTCTGATATTTTAACATAGCATAGATTTATGGATTTATGATGGATTTTTCACACTGACAGTCCATTCCTTTCCGACGTGCCTCTTCCTATTCCCGCCGGGGATTCAAAGGGCATAGACAAGTGCATAATTTATGCCTTTCAAATACATGCCAGCCAAAATTTCTTAAATGAGGAATTTTTAATCAAATTTTAATTGTACTAACGAAGAATTACATTGTACAATAATATTTACAGTATATTCTTTTACAGAATAGAAAAAACTAGTTGCAAACCATCGAAAATCCGACAGTTTTGTCTTTCAAGCAATGAACACTGCCGGATAAAAATTATGAGAGAGGTGTTTTTATGTGGTTTTCAAAACCTGCGAAGGAAGCCCTGGAAGAGCTTTCTGTAGACCCATCCAAAGGGCTTAGCACTGCTGAAGCTACGTCCCGATTGGAAAGGTTCGGTCCCAACAAACTGAAAGGGAAGCCAAAGAAAAGCCTGTTAACGCTGTTTTTCTCCCAATTAAAGGATATGCTTATCTATGTTCTTTTAGGTGCCGCCGTTATCACAATATTCATTAAGGAATATGCCGATGCCATCATTATCCTTTTAGTGGTTATCCTGAATGCCGTTATCGGAGTCATACAGGAATCCAAAGCAGAAAAGGCTGTGGAAGCCCTGCAAAAGATGACAACCCCGAAATCCTTGGTACGCCGCGACGGCGAAGTAATGGAAATTAATTCGGAAGAGGTAGTCCCCGGTGATATTATTATTCTGGATGCCGGAAGATTTATACCTGCTGATATCAGATTAATAGAAAGTGCCAATCTCCAAATCGAAGAATCCGCGCTGACAGGTGAATCTGTTCCCGTAACAAAGGATTTCAACGACCTTCTGGAAGATCCCAAAACACCTATTGGGGATAAGACCAACATGGCTTTCATGTCTACCCTCGTAACTTACGGGCGTGGCGAAGGTGTTGTTGTGGCTACGGCAATGGATACCGAAATCGGTAAGATTGCAAAAATCCTGGATGAAGACAATGATGAGCTAACTCCCTTGCAGAGGCGTCTTGAAGAGCTTGGTAAGACCCTTGGCTACCTGGCTATTGGTATCTGTGTCTTAATATTTGCCATAGCGCTTATCCAGAAACGTGATTTATTCGAAATGTTCCTCACAGCTATCAGCCTTGCTGTTGCTGCAATCCCGGAGGGCCTCGCTGCAATCGTAGCCATCGTTTTAGCCCTTGGCGTTACCAGAATGTCCAAGATCAATGCTATCGTGAAAAAGCTTCCTGCGGTGGAAACCTTGGGTTCCGTTAATATCATCTGTTCCGATAAGACGGGAACTCTTACCCAAAACAAGATGACCGTAGTAAAAACCTACACCCTCAGCCAGCAAAGAGATATTCCGGCGGCAAAGTCACTGGGAGAAAAGGATATATTGGCACCTTCTCCCGATGAAAAAGAACTGGTCAGCTCCTTTGTTTTATGTTCCGATGCTACCTATGAAAATGGCTCCGGAACCGGTGACCCCACAGAAATTGCGCTGATTGTTATGGGCGAACGTTTTAATCTGACAAAAAATTCTTTAAATACTGCCCACAACCGTGTGGGAGAAAAACCCTTTGATTCTGACAGAAAACTTATGTCCACTCTGAATAAAGAGAATGGCGGTTACCGTGTCCATACCAAAGGAGCTATTGATAACCTGCTTCGAATCTCAAGCACTGCTCTGCAAGACGGCAAACTTATTCCTTTGACCGACGAGATCAAGAAAAACATCTTAAAAGCAACCGAGGAAATGTCTGATTCCGCTCTCCGTGTATTAGGCGTAGCCTATAAGGATACCGATTCTATCATCGATGCCGAAGAGATGGAAAAGGACCTGACCCTCATCGGTATTGTAGGTATGATAGACCCTCCAAGACTGGAAGTAAAAGATTCCATCCAGGAAGCAAAGGCGGCAGGTATTACCCCGATTATGATTACCGGCGACCATAAGAATACCGCCGTTGCCATTGCCAAGGAACTTGGCATTGCAGAATCCATTAGCCAGAGTCTTACAGGAGCAGAAATCGATGAGATGTCCGATGAAGAATTCTCCGATAAGATAAATAATTACAGAGTATTTGCCAGAGTTTCTCCCGAACATAAGGTTAAGATCGTACGAGCCTTCAAAGCCCACGGAAATATTGTATCCATGACCGGAGACGGTGTAAATGATGCTCCTTCCCTGAAATACGCAGATATCGGTGTGGCCATGGGTATTACCGGAACAGATGTGGCAAAAGGCGCCAGCGACATGATCCTGACCGATGATAACTTTACAACCATTGTAAATGCTATTGAAGAAGGAAGAAATATCTATAACAACATTAAGAAATCCGTTATATTCCTTTTATCCTGTAACCTGGGCGAAGTTATTTCCATCCTTTTTTCTATTCTGTTCTTCTGGCCGGTACCTTTAGCAGCCACACAGCTTTTATGGATTAACCTGATTACAGACTCACTGCCGGCTATTGCCCTCGGTATTGACCCTGGTGACAAGGATGTTATGAAGCGCAAACCAAGAGATCCCAAGCAGAGCTTTTTTGCGGAAGGTTCCGGAGCCCGTGCTGTAATCGGCGGCTTCCTCATTGGTATCCTGACTCTGACCGCCTTCTTCTTTGGCATGTATGAGCATGGCTTTAATATCTTTACAAGCCTGGCAAAAGAGGTCACCAAATCCTCTGATTATCAGACTGCATTAATTTATGCCAGAACCATGGCCTTTGTAGTACTGGCAGCTTCCCAGCTCTTTTACTCACTCTCTATGAGAAACCATGAAAAGTCCATCTTCCAGATTGGCTTATTTAAGAATAAATTCCTGATAGGTTCTATTATCATCGGCTTATTGCTGCAGGAAATTGTAATCTCTATCCCCTTCCTGGCAACTGCCTTTGGCGTTCACAATATCAGCTTAAGAGACTGGGGAATTGTACTCCTCTTCTCACTTGTTCCGCTTATCGTAAATGAACTTATTAAATTCTTTGTAAAAGCAGCAAAATCCAAATAACCAAACAGAACAGACAAAACCCTTAGAGAACAATGAAGATTTCTCTAAGGGTTTTGTTATAAGTAAATATGAAATTACGCTCTTTAATTGGACAGTTTACTACATGTGCAAACTGCACAGGCTGCTCTATTCGAACTTAATAACCGCATCCTTGCATTTTAAGCGCAGCGCTGCTGTTTCCATTATTCTCAGTACATGATTAAAATCCTTTGTTTCCAGATAACCGGTCAGAATATCAAGGCCAACTGCAAGGTCCATATACTGGGCTTCCGCACAGACTAAAACAGCTTTGTCTTTTCCAAGGGCCGGTGATTGGAACAAGTTCCCGTCTAGCATCTTGGAAATACGGTCGATTTCAATAATGCCAAGGGACGGTTGAATGCGGTAAAGCTTTGCATATAAATCCGTACTGAGTATCAGGCTGTAGCGTCCGATAATTCCCTTTGAACGGAATTCGGCAAGTCCTTTTGCAACATCCAAAAAAGCGTTCTCGCCTTCAGCCCAGTCACCTCTCTTAAGAGTGGAGGTACCGGAGGCAGTAAGCAGGCCTTCACTTCCAAGAAATTCACTGCCAAAGAAAATCAGGGAGTCTTCTTTAATCGCTAATCTTTGAGCAGCCAGAGTAGCTTTTGTAAAATCCAGAGGAAATCCGGACTTTTCGCTGCTCTCAATATCTCTCCAATTGAAGGTAAAATCCTCAAAAATCTGAGGAAGTTCTACAAAGGTCCTTCCGGCTCTCTTAACAAGGCCGCTGCTCTCTTCCTCTTCGGAAGAGCCGTCTACGGAAACCTCGTCAACCTGAACATTCGACGCACCGGCTCCCAATGGTCCATAAAGTGGAAGGAACTTACGTCCTGTAAGATTCTGCTTTACGGAATTAACAACCGTTTTATCTAAGGAATCCCAGAAGCCTTCCGGGAATGCTACTGTTTCTCTTGCTAAAAAATCCATAGATTCACCCTCCTTATTTAATCAGGCTGCCAACGGTAGTACCTGGCAGTGAAGCTTCTTTGATACCTAAGTCTTCCATCATTTCTTTTACTTCTGATTCTCCGTCTGCAAAAAATTCCGCTTCTTTGGGATCCAGATGGCGAAGGAGCGTCATAAGCTCTCCAACATGAGCTTTCTCTTCATCTCTGATATCACTGATTACCTTTTTAGCAAATTCATCATCCGTAGCTTGTACATGGGCATCATATAAATAAATCGCTTCCAGTTCACCTGCGATATCCAGACGGATTGCCTGAATCAGTTCTTCTCTTGACATTTTACGATTAACATTAGCTGTAAATGGGTTTGCAAAACTTGGCATAATATCATCTCCTATCCTTTTGTTCTTTAACATTTATGTTTATATTTTCCTCTTAATTATACACCAATGTCTGATACTTGTCAGCTAAAAATCTATTTTTTATTAGTTAAAACTACTTGTTCTTTTTTTGTAATCAAAGCCGACAAAATGACACTTAAAGACAAAATTGTAAATATTACAAGCAAGGAAATCTCTACGGATATGTGGAGGTCAAATAACAGGGATGCCAGTTTAAAGCCGGTAAAGGTAAGGATAAGAGCAACTCCATACTTTACATATTTGAATTTTTCCTGCAGTTTGCCAAGAACAAAAAACAGACTTCTAAGTCCCAGTATTGCAAAAATATTGGATGTATATACAATGAATGGATCTGTGGAGATGGAAAAAACAGCGGGAATGGAGTCAATTGCAAAAAGGATATCGGTAAACTCAATTACAATGATTATGGCAAATAAAGGGGTGGCGTAAAGTATGCCTCCCTTTCTTATAAAGAACCGGTCTCCTTCCAGCTCTTTGGTAACAGGTACAATTTTACTAAGGAGCTTTATAATCCTGCTGTCCTTAAAATCCGTATCATCCTCCTGATTTACCATCATCTTGATTCCGCTGACAATCAGTATGGCACCAAATATATAAAGAACCCATTCAAATTTATCGACAATTGTAACTCCCAGTAGTATGAATATAAGCCTTAGGATGATGGCACCAAAGATTCCATAATTCAGTACACGTCTCTGATACTGAGCCTTAATACCGAAACTGGAAAACACCATAAGGAACAGAAACAGGTTGTCTATACTTAAAGACTGTTCAATAACATAGCCTCCTAAGAATTCTAAAGCCTTTTCTCTTCCTGCAAAGATGTAGATGCCCAGATTAAAACATAGCGCTAATCCAATCCAAAATAATACCCATGATAGTGCTTTTTTTGTTGACAATGAAATATCCTCCTCGGTTTTTTTGTAATTCATCTGCTGTAGCTGATTGTTATTTACAATAATATACACAGCCTTTCTGTTGTACTTCTCTAAGAAAATATGCGTCTGTCCCTGGTTTGATTCCTCCTTTAGTGAGGGGTCAAAAAAAGACTTCTAATATTAGCTGGCATTGTCAGGTAATATTAAAAGTCTTGCTATCCGTACACGGAGCATAAGGCCAGGCAATCAGTATATGCCGGTTGTTGACCTTATATCTTGTAAGCTACTCCCTCTTAATGGATTCTAGTATAACATGGGCCAAAAGTCCCTGTCAATGAAAAGGTTTATTGGCTATTGCTTGCATTTACTAACTCATCCAGGGTACCGAAGGTATAGCCCATCTCTTCCCATTTTGTCAGAAGTTCGTCTAGGATTTCTGCGTTGGTCTTGGAGGTACTGTGAAGAAGAACGATGGCACCGGGATGAACTCTGCTTAAAAGCTTTTTAAAGGCTGCTTCTTTTGTGGGCTGCTTATCCTGTATCCAGTCCACATAGGCAAGACTCCAGAAGAAGGTCTTGTAGCCCATTTCTTTTGCCATCTCAAGGTTGTGAGTGCTGTATTTTCCCTGAGGTGGTCTGTAATACTTGGTCATTTTCTGCCCGGTAACTTCTTCATAGGCTTTTTCCAGGTCTTCCAACTCCTTCTGGAAGGCCTCTTTGGAGGAGATACTTGACATATTGGGGTGGTTATATGTATGATTTCCCACCTGATGTCCCTCCGCTACAATACGCTTCACAAGGTCAGGACAGCTCTTAACGAAATGTCCCACAACAAAGAAGGTAGCATGAGCATTATGTTTTTTCAGTGCATCCAGAATAGCGGGCATATTCCCGTTCTCATAGCCGGCATCAAAGGTCAGATAGAGAACTTTTTTACTGGTATCTCCTATATAATAAGTATCGTATTTTTTTAGTTCATCCGCTGTAGCTTTGGCGGTTGGCGGCTGTCCCTCCGCAGAAAAACCAAGCCCCCAGTTTTCCTCTGCCTGTATGGTATCTTTTGCATAAACCTGTACCAGCGTTGCAATTCCCCCGCCCAGGAAATAGGCGCAGATAAGAATTACCGCAACGATTATACACTTTTTGTATGGTATCTTTTTCAATATAAACTCCCTAACCCTTTTTTATACAATATATAACATGGATAAGCCTCTAATACCTGTACCCATTGTCCTTTTTTATAATCTGTCCCCGGATGTGATTTTCGGCTGGTTATCAGGCAGGTTATGAAATGCAGCTTTCAAAATGAATACTATCAGATAATTCCGGTTACTTTGTGTCTTTTCTAAAAAAATATATAATAAAAACTGTTTTTATTTACCATTTCCAAAATTTGTACTTTATTCTATCTATTTCCTACTGTATAATAATGGTAACATAGCAACCGGGTACAGGCAGAATAAACATGCCTGTATTTTTTTTACTATGCGAAACCTAATTACCGTGTGTATCGTAAGTAAAGCTGAGATACTGCGCAAATAGGAAACAATTAACCATCACTATTAATAAGGAGGGTATTTTATGCAACAATTTCAAAAGAAACACAAGGGGTTAAAACAAAAACTGCTAAGTTTTGTTCTGGCAGTGGCAATGATTGCTTTAGGATCATATCTGCCGTCAACAGGAACTACGGGGAAAGTTCAGGCAGCACAGACAGTGATTACATCCATGGCATATTTTTCAGCAGCAGACGGTCCGGTTATCTCACACTCCGGCGTGGGACAGGCAAGCTATGGTTTCGTTATGCCTGTTTTTAACGGCGGTGCCGCCACCTGGCAGGATGTGGCTTCCGACCTCAAGGTCAATGTAAAGGTGAACGGAAACTGGGTTGATATCGACAGTACGGATTTCGTTTACAACCAGAACTGGGGAAACTGGAGCGACGGCGGTTTTAACGGCTACTGGTTCACCGTGTCTAAGACTACCTATATTCAGCTTGCTTCCCGTCAGACGGGCGTTACGCTGGATTATACTTTGGAATTTACCGACATTCCAAAGGCTACTATTACCTCTATGGCATTTACCCAGGGGCCTGTTATTACTGCGGATGCAACCGGAGGCTCCGGCTTTACATATCCTATCTTTAATGGAAGTGCTTCCGTTCCCTATGCCGCAGTTGCAGAGGACTTAAGGCTCTTTGTGAAGCCGGTTGACAGCAGCGAGTGGACAAGTATTGATAACAACGCTGCCAGCGGCTGGATTTATGACAGTAACTTTGGTCAGTTTACCGATGGCGGCGGCGGTTACTGGTTTATCGTAAGCCAGTCCATTAACGTGAAACTGGTCTCCGCTTCTTCCGGAGTTTCTCTTATCTATACCATCAATTACAATACGCCGGTCAGAAATACTTATCAGCTTACCGCTTATGATGCCACTCAGTACACAGCCGGCGAGACCGGTGCCATTGGTGTGCCCCTGCCAAAAATTGACGGCGGTGCTCCGGTAAAATCAGAGCTTGATAACTTTGTCTATGAGATTAAAATAAACGGAACCTGGGTAGAACTTGGTGATTACAGCAAGAGCGGCTTCCGTTATCAGGCAAACGGCTATAACAGCCTGTCCGACGCCAACCAATGGGGATATTTTGCCGATCATATTTACGGTCTCTGGTTCCAGCCGATTCAGGTCAATATGGATATTCGTATCGGCTATCCTTTAAACGGACAAAAGGGCGGTGCTGTCGGCAGCAACTATATTTATTACACTTTTATAGGTAATCCCGACGCACCTCGTCCTGATGTGTCAGACCTTGGCAATATTCCTATTGGTACCACGGACAATCCTTCCATCAGCGGGCTGAACCTTATCTGGCAGGATGAATTCAGCGGCTCTTCCTTGGATACCAGTAAATGGTCTTATAATACCGGCTACTATATGAGCGATGACCCTAACAGCTGGGGCTGGGGAAATAACGAACTGGAATATTATACGGACAATACAAAGAACATCTATCTTTCAGACGGCAAATTAAACATCACCGCCTACAACGAACCCAAGTCCTTCCCCCAGGACCCTACCCGTTACGCTACTTATTCCTCGGGTAAGATAACCACAAAGAACTCTTTCTCCTTCCAGGGCGGAAGAATTGATTTCAGAGCCAAACTTCCTACCGGAAACGGTATCTGGCCAGCCCTTTGGATGCTGCCGTTAGAAGACCGTTACGGAGCATGGGCTGCTTCCGGAGAAGTGGATGTTATGGAAGCAAAGGGAAGAATCCCCGGTGTTACCAGCGGTGCTCTGCATTTTGGAGGCCAATGGCCTGCAAACCGTTATATCAGCGGTGAATATGCATTTCCAAGCGGACAGACCTTTAATAATGACTTCCATGTATACAGTGTTGTATGGGAAAATGATAATTTCAAATGGTATGTGGATGGAAAATGCTTCTTAAAGGTTACAAAAGACCAGTGGTATTCCGTAGGTGCTCCTAATAATGCAGATGCTCCTTTTGACCAGCCTTTCTATATTATTATGAATCTGGCAATCGGCGGCAATTTTGACGGCGGCCTTGCTCCAAGTGCGGGAGACATCCCTGCTACCATGCAAGTGGACTATGTACGCGTTTATAAAGATGCAAACGGTGAAAATCCCGGAACAGTTCCGGTAACCGGAATAACGCTGGATAAGAGCAGTGCTTCTCTCTTACCCGGAGCTGCCCTTGCCCTTACCCCTTCCGTTACCCCCTCCAATGCCACCAACAAGGCTGTTACCTGGTCTTCCAGCAACACATCCGTTGCAACAGTAGCAGGCGGTACTGTTACTGCAGTGGCCCCGGGAAGCACGGTTATTACCGCTACAACGGCAGATGGCAGTTACCAGGCTACCTGCGCGGTCACGGTTACAAATCCGCTTCCTGCTACTATTACCATCGGAGATGCTGTCAAGGGCCTTAAGAAAACCGGAGATAATCTGGTGTTTTATGTTAATAGTGCTACCTTTGCAGACCTTCACTATACTGTGAATAACGGCGGTCAGATAAATGTCGCCATGACTTCAGACGGCCAAGGCAACTTCACATATCCTCTGAATAACCTGGTCTACGGAGACACCATTAAATATTTCTTTACCTACAATCCCGGAGGCGGCGCTCTTGATACCCAATGGTTTACCTACATCCATGGAGTAACCCAGGGAACAGAAGGCGGCTCCACTTCTTCCAATGTTGCTCAGGGCAAATCCGTCCTTTGCTCCGGCTCGGAAAGTGATGCTTTTCCTGTATCCTACCTTACGGATAATAACACTGCCACCAGATGGGCTTCTAACTTTGCCGATGATGCCTGGTTCGTCCTTGACCTGGGCAGCAGCTATAAAATAAGCCAGTTGATACTAAACTGGGAGGCATCTTACGGAAAGAAATATGAATTACTTACTTCTACTGATGGCGTAAATTATACCAGCCTGTTGACCCAGGCAAATGGTGCAGGCGGAATAGAGACCTACAATCTCACTTCCGTTACTGCCCGCTATGTGAAATTCAGAGGAATCGAAAGAGCCCTGCCTTATGGTTACTCTCTATGGGAGTTCCAGGTAATGGGGACGGCAAATTAGTATAGCTGTCACTGATATTAAAGCGAAATCACTTAATGCAGTACTAATATCTGCATTAACTCTTGTTTACACAAAAAGGCACCGTAATGCAGGCCTCTGCCTTATTACGGTGCCTAAATATTAAACCTTCAAATCCCAATAAAAAGATTAAAAATACTCCGGGTATTTTTCAATAATTTCACTTTGATCCAATTTATATCTGGATAGGTGTTTTATAATAAACTCCCCGGCCAATTGCTTATCACCTGTTTTAATTGCATTTAAGATTGCTTTATGGTCGGCAACTATTTTTATATCCTTTACGGAATGCACACTCATGGTACGTATACGGTCAAAATGCCCTTGGGTTCCTTCCATCAGATTATAAATACGTTCCTTATTACACATGGTAAATAGCGATTTGTGAAATTCATTGTCCAGCTCAATCATTTTATCAGGCAATTTATTATCGAGATAAACTTCCTGAAGCTGTATATTCTTCTCCAGTTTCAACATGTTCTCTTCACTAATACAGTCACACAGAACTTCTACTACCGCTTTTTCCAAGATTTTGCGCAAGAATACCATTTCATCGACTATATCAAAATCGATATGGGCAATTACACAGCCCTTCTGGGGATACACCTCAATCAGATTACCCTTCTGAAGTTCCTGCAGCGCTTCCCTGACAGGTGTTCTGCTGATACCCAGTTCCTTTGCAAGTTCACTTTCACTGACCGAACTGCCTGGTTCCAGCTTTAAAGTAATGATATTATCCCTTATCTGGCGTAAAGCGTATTCTCTCGCATTTTCTCTTGCTTTCCTCTCTGTAATGACCATAAAACAATCTCCTCATACTATCATTTTTAGCAAATAATTATTACCGTGAACTCTTATCAATTGCCTCCCACAGGCCTAAAAGATAATTTGACCCCAAAGCCCGGTCATAGAGTCCATAACCCGGTCTGGCCTTTTCTCCCCATATCATACGGCCATGGTCAGAGCGGATGTATCCATCAAATCCATTATCATGGAAAGCCTTTACTACCTCATACATATCCAGATCACCGCATTCACTATAGTGAGCCGATTCCGTGAAAATCATCTTTTCTGAATGCTTAATATTACGAATATGGGCAAAATGAATGCGTCCCTGAGACGCAAATTCCCTTATGATTGCAGGTATATCATTATCCATATCAGCGGCCAGGGAACCTGTGCATAAGGTCAGGCCACTATATGGGCTAGTATTCAAACTTAGAAATTTACGAATATTCTCCGCATTATTGATTACCTTAGGAAGTCCGTAGATGGAAAACGGAGGGTCGTCCGGATGAATTGCCATTTTTACATCATACTTTTCTGCATATGGTATAATTGCATCCAAAAAATATTTCATATTCATCCAATACTGATCAGCAGACATCGCTTGATAAAATTTAATATCTGCCGACATTGCTGACATTCTGTCAGGCTCCCAACCCGGGAGTGAATAACCTAGGGAATTTTCAAGCATTTCCTCCGCAATGGCTGCCGGGTTCATCTTAAGTATGATTTCATGATTGTAAGCCAGAACCGTACTGCCATCTTCCAAAGGATATGCCAAATCACTTCTGAGCCAATCCATGACCGGCATAAAATTGTAACATATACATTTTACACCAATTTTTGATAAATTTTCAATGGTTTTTATATAATTACTGATATATTTATCTCTGTCTGGCAGACCTTTTTTAATGTCTTCATGGATATTTACACTTTCTATTACTTCAAGTTCAAGTCCGGCTCTGTGTATCTCTTCGCGTAAAGCTTCCAATCTATCCATAGGCCAAATCTCACCTACCGGAATATCTGACAGCATTGTTGCCACTCCGCTAATGCCGGGTATCTGCTTTATCTGTTCTAATGTAACGCTGTCATCACTGCCTGAAAACCAGCGAATAATCATTTTCATAAGCCATTCTCCCTGTACCCTTTCATAAAAAGGGGTCTCTTATATATCTAATGCATTTCATGCCTATCTTGTATACTAATAAGTTAACATACCTCATGCTTTTTTAGAATTATAAAATAGTACAAAAAATATATATTATTTTGTTAATTATGAACCGCTCTGCTCTATTTCCATCCAAAACAAACAGAACAGAGCCTCTTCAGAGAATTAGACCTGCTGGAAATGTGCAGAAGTTTTTCCATGCAGAAAGTTCCTTTTAAAAAGAAGGAGCTCGCAATTACACGAGCTTCCTCTTTTTGTTCCTATTTTGCAGGAAGACTGGTAGTATCTCCATAGGTCAATTCCCATGCTGCCTTACGTTCATCAATAATTGCCTGACCGCCTGAAGCAAGGTAATCACTTAAGCCTGCATCAAATATCTCGTCAAATTTACCAGGTGCGGCAACAACAGCCTGATCAAGCAATGTATCACGTTTAGCACTGAGCGCCGGTCCCATACCTTCTTCCGATTTGATTGTACCAACTTTTACATTTTGGCCAATACGTCCGTCTTTTGCGGATATTGCGAAGGCTTTCTCAATATAACGGGAATCAATATTAGCATAGCCATTAGCGATAGACTTAACTGTCTTATCCTGATCCCCCATATCCAAACCGTTACATGTAATAGTATAATCAATGTTGTTCGGGGAGTTCATGATTTTATCACCGGTGGCTGCAAGTGTCTTTATAGAACCATCTGCCTGAGTCTCATGGGCAACTCCCTCTTCACCAATCTGAAGGAACTGACGGTTATCAGGCTGGCTTATCCAGTCAAGATACATAAGTGAAGCAAGAGGCTCTTTGTTAGTAGCGGGGAAGAATACTTTACGGTCAACAGGACCGGAAAGGAACTTCTTATAAACCCCGGCATCGTTCTTGAAAGGCTCAACAGCGATATATCCAGCGTCCGGACCAGCCAACTGCTGCAGACTGTATTGGATGCTGTTATCACCGTTGCGGTAAGGATAATCCCAGTTGTGAATGAAGGCACCTACATAACCGGCTTTCATCATGTTATCCTCTGTGGTATCACCGGCAGGGTACAGTGCAAAATCTTTCCAGATCAAGCCTTCATTATACCATTTATTGAGTTCTTTTACTGCATCCTTCATGCCAGGTTCAAGTAATCTTCTGTCGTCAAAGCCATATACATAATAATCCTTATCGGTAATATCATTGGGTACAAAGGAGCCAGTAAGATGATCTGCTCTCCAGCCTACATCATAGCTAAGGGAGAATGGCACCATTTTGTCGGCATCTTTGCCAAGAAGAGTAGAAGCGTTATCTTTAAATGCCTTTAACATTGCTTCAAACTCATCCACTGTTGTAGGTTCAGCTATGTTTAACTTTTTCAGCCAGTCTTCACGTACAAAGGTGCTGATACGGTTCATAACTGCAAGCTTAGCTTCAAGAGCCCATATAGTTCCATAGGTAGGATTCTTATCCCAATAAATATTGGTTTCTCCAAGCCAATCCCACAAATTCGGGATATAATTCTTGTAATCTTCCACATAAGAGCTTAGATCGGTCACACCGCCCATACCGGCATAGGTCTGAATGGTAGAGTAGTCATAAGTAACACAGATGTCAGGTGCGGAACCTGATGCAAGCAGATTGTTGATTTGCTCAACTTCTGTCCAGCGGGGAACCGGTACAAAAGTAACCTTAACATTATGATCACGGAGCATTCCTTCTTTTATGTAGTTCGTATAGAAGTTATCATCCGGTTTGGACCCCCCATCGTTATCGCGGTCATAGACTTCAACTGTGATTTCTCTTGTTTTAACAAATTTCCCATCAACAATTCCATTTTCATCCGCTGTTTCTGTGGGAGCCGCTGTAGCAGCACCGCTGTCAGCAACTGTCGGAGTTGGAGTTACCGTATCCTTGGAAGTTTTGTTGTTGCTGCAGCCGGAAAGCAACGATACCATCATACAGCAAAGAAGTAGAACAGACATAAATTTCCTCATTTTTTACCCTCCTGATATTATTTATATAAATATGACGCATTACGTCCGTTATCAAGGCAGCCATTTACCACGGCTATTCCTTCACCGCACCTAAGGTTACCCCCGTGATAAAATACCTTTGCAGCCATGGGTAAATCAATAAAATTGGCAGGGTGGCAAACATAACAGTTGCCGCTTTGAAGGTATCGGCAAGCCCTGGAGTAATAAAGCCCTCCTTGGTAGAAGTGTCAATACTCATCATGTTGTTAAGGATGTTATACAGCAGCAGCTGAATCGGATAAAACTGTTTATTGTTCATATACATTAAAGCATCCGAAAAACCATTCCAGCGTCCGACAGCATAGAAAAGAGCTAAGGTTGCCAGTACCGGAGTGGATAATGGCAGATATATTTTTCTTAATATCTGTATGTAACTTGCACCGTCTATCTCCGCGGACTCCCGAAGACTGTCAGGGATACCATAGAAGAAGCTCCGCATAATTATCATATTGAATACGCTCAGACATGCCGGTATAATCAATACCTGCGGTCTATTAAGCATATTCAGATCTTTAAGCAGCAGGTAGTTCGGAATAGTTCCTGCATTGAAATACATCGTAAGAATGATGACTATATTGATAATTCTCCGTCCCTTCAACTTATCAAAGATAAGCGGATAGGCGCAAATAGTTGTCATAAAAAGGGATAGAATCGTACAGATAACCGTCAGAATTGCCGTCCACCCAAGAGCCCAAACATATTTACTGTCACTAAGAACCATGTGATATGCCTCAAAATTGAATCCCACCGGCCACAGAAAAACCTCGTTGCGTATCAGAGCCTCCTTTGAGCTTAAGGATCTGGCCAATATATTAAGAATTGGCAGGAGACAAACTAAAACAAGTATGATACAGATGAAAACAACAACCCAATCTCCTATCTTAACTTTTTTTGATTTTATCACGTTAAAATACCTCCATCTTTCTATCTTTCTATATCTTTCTTACCAGATGCCCCGTTCTCCGCTCTTTTTAGCAATGGCATTGGCTAAGAGTAAGAAAATTACACAGACAACGGACTGAAAAAGTCCTGCTGCTGCAGTCATCGAAAACTGCAGTCCGCGTATACCATTTGTATAAACGAAGGTAGATATAACATTGGAGACGCCTTTCACAAGATTATTCGTCATGGCATATGGACGGTCAAACTCACTGCCAAGGATACGTCCGAGACTCATTATGAGAAGGATAACAATCGTAGAACGAAGTCCCGGTAATGTGATATGCCATATCTTTTTAAATCGTGTAGCTCCATCAACGGAGGCTGCTTCATACAGCTCAGGGTTGATTCCCGTAATTGCCGCCAGATAAATAATTGTGTTCCAGCCAACGCTTTGCCAAACGCCCAAAAATATGTAGGTCCATATCCAGTGTATTGGTTCATTGAGGAAAGGAACCGCATTGAATCCCATAAGTTTTAGTACCATGTTTACCAGGCCATTGGTGGGTGCAAAAAGCTGCAGGGCCAGACCGGAGATAATAATCCAGGAAAGGAAGTGCGGCATATAGATTACAGTCTGGGTAAATCTCTTGAATTTATTAAAAACCAGCTCATTAAGCAGCAGTGCTACTATAATCGGAGCAGGGAAGCCCACTAACAGGTCAAGAAAATTCAGTATGATTGTATTACGCAGCGCAAAGATGAAATCCCGGTTTGAAAAAGCCTTAATAAAATATTCGAAACCATGGTTCGATGCCCACTCCATATCCCAGACGCTCTTAACAATGCTGAACTTCTTAAATGCAATTTGTATGTACATCATGGGGATATAGCGAAAAACAATAAAATATGTAATCGGAAGAAACAGCAAAAGGTAGAGTGACCAATAGCGTCTTATATAAGTGAACGCCTTCCGGGGTCTTATGGTGTTCGATTTTACTTGGGAAGTTTTCATTTTTACACCTCTTTCTTTAAATATAAAAATTCCATAATTATAACATGCCCTCGAAGTAACAAATTCAAAATCAACTTGTATACTAGAATGTTATCATACTAGTATATTTTTTAGAACAGTAAAACCCACCAAACATTTTAAATTTATTTGGTGGGTTTCAACAAAGCTAATATTTTATTTTTCAAAGCGAAACCATTTAAAATCAAATTTACAACCTGGCAGGAACAGGAATTCCACTGTTTGTAATCCCAAAACAGCCTCTAACTCAAATTCCCGTTCTGTAAATTGCATTGACGTTGGAAATTCAACCAATTGTCTCACTTCACCATCGATACCCTTAAAGCAGACAATAATCGAATTATCCATAGCACAACGTCCGCAGATGACCAGTTTTCTGTTCCCCTTTAAGCCAAAATCCATTTCTTCAAAGGTAATCGTAACATTATTTCCTATCCCTGTTATACAATCGTCTTCTACTTTATAGTCATCGCCATAAAGTGTATTGTATGAAAGTACAGAGAGCAGCTCATATGCTTTTTCCGGCTTTTGAAAAGAAAAACCTTTAAGATGTATTTTCTTACGCAATAAAAAGGCTAATGAAGTAATACCCTTTAAGCGCTTTTTCAGTCGATAAGTCTCCTCCTGATAGGTATTCCAGATAGACTTCTTATCATAGATAACATCAGCCAGCAGCTCGCTGCCCTCTTCATAGGGAATGCCTTCCCAGATTTCAATTTGGGTGGGAGTGTTATCTAATTCAAAGATAGGAAGCGTAATTTCATCTGAACCGATTCCTCCAAAGTCTAAATTATCATATAAGATAATAGTTTCTCCGTCACGTGAGGTAGCTACTCCACGCTCGTTACCATTGCTGGTTTCCCCTATGCTTCTGCTGTAAAGGCTTCCCGAAATAAAATCATAAGGATTTAAGAAAGCTGTTCCCAGCCCGGTAATTTCAAAGTCCAAGGCAGATAATAGGATGGGCTTTTTTCCACCGTTATTTGTGACAGCACGAACATAGAAAATTCCATCACCGATTGCCTTAAGAATTGCTTTTCTTCCCTTCGGTATGATTTTTGCAATGCCGGCATCAACGCCCGAAGCATTGGTCACCCGCCATGCAATATCCTCATAGGTTGCATTTTCCGGATATATTTTAGCCTCAACTTCAACTTCCTGCAGACCTTCATGAAGCTCCCTTCCCTGGGGGCTGACTATCTCAAGCTTGCGTATAGGTACTTCCGGCGTAAAGGGTGTATCCCTGTTTTCCTGAGAAGCAGATACGCCGGGAGGAACTGACCCTTCTTCTGCAAGAAATGTTCTTCGCACTGAGGGAAGACCTGGGGAAGATACTTCCATAGTTATCTCACCCGGAATGGTCTTAGCTGCAATAATCACGAGAGCTTTACCGCTAAACAGTCTGCGGCTGGTACCTTTATAGGAATCATAATCTGTACTGTCACCATTATCCAGGCCAATTAAACGCCCCAAACCGGTAACCTTTACATATACGCGGTTATTGGCATTAAGGACCGGATTGCCTGCATCATCCTCCATGGAGATTTCAACAAAGAGCAGGTCCTGTCCGTTTGCTGTTATTTTTGTTTTATCCGGTTTCAGAATAATATTAGCAGCGTCTCGAAAGGAGCGCTGTATATCTTCGGCAATTACCCTGTTATTTTCGTCGTAAGCAACTGCCCGGAGTTCCCCCTTATGATAAGGAAGACGCCAATCTCCAATCAGCTTCAGGCCATTTTTATGATTAATTTCAAATGTACCCAGTGAACTATTATTGAAGAAAAGTTCGACCTTTGGAGCATTGGAACAAATCCGCACGTCGATTAATTGCCCTTCATTAAAATCCCAGTACGGAAACAGGTGAACCATGGGAGCTGTCCTGTAATCGGTCCATTCTGACTGATAAACATAATAGGAATCCTTTTGAAATCCGGCAGTATCAAGCTGCCCAAAATAACTGTTTTTCGTATGATAAGGTGTAGGCTCACCGATATAGTCAAAACCGCTCCAAATAAACATACCGGCACTAAATACAGCATCCCTGTCATCCGTAATACATTTCTCAATGCTTTTCGCTCCCCAGCTGGTAGTACTGTTGCCAAGTGACGAACACTGTTCATCATCGTCACTTAGAATACCCGCACTTAAAGGAAAATGATAGATTCCCCGGCTTTGGACAATAGAAGCAGTTTCACTTCCGTAAATAGCCCAGTCCTGGTGCTGCTTATGATGTACATCATAATACTTTTCTGCGTAATTATAACCTGCGAGTTTTACAATGTCCGCACATTTCTGGGCATTTTCCCAGGGCATATAATTCGAGCCGATAGTTACCGGTGCATTATGATTCGGATCATGTTTATAAACCTGCTCCATAAGGAATCCTGTCAGCTCCTGCCCCCGTTCTCCCGCATGTGTATCATATATTTCATTGCCAATGCACCACATAATGTTACTGGGATGATTCCTGTCCCTGCGAATCCAGCTTTCCACATCGCGTACTGCCCAATCTTTAAAAAAGCGAGCATAGTCATAAGGGTTTTTGGGCTTTTCCCACATATCAAAGGATTCATTCACAATTAAAAGACCCATCTCATCTGCCAATTCCATAAGCTCAACAGCGCACATATTGTGTGCCGAACGGATAGCATTCGCACCCATTTCCTTCAGAATCCTCAGCTGTCTTTCTATTGCAGCGCGATTAACCGCTGTCCCCAGTGCTCCAAGGTCATGATGCTGGCATACCCCGTGGAGCTTTACAGGGCATTCATTAAGGAAAAATCCTCTGTCTGTGTCAAAACGAATAGTACGAAAACCAAATCGGCTGAATTCCTCATCAAGGACATTTCCCCCTAATAAAAGTTCTGATTTCAACACATAAAGATTAGGCTTCCTGATATCCCAAAGGCGCGGGGACCTCACGGACAGCACCTGTGTCTCTGTACTTTCCTCCGTACTCACAATGGCTTTGCCGCTGTCATCATAAATTGTGTGCCTTACCGTGTAACTTTTTTTGTAATCACCTTGCGTCTTTTTCTCTGTATCCGCGGTCTGTGACAGGCATGCCCCTATTATTTCGCTATTAATCGTAACATTCCAGGAATTATCCTCTTTTGTTGTGGATATATAGATACCATCTGATGCGAAATGTATCTTTGGTACCTTTTTCAGCCATACATTCCGGTATATCCCCGCCCCCGAATACCACCTTGAATTAGGGGTCTGCAAAACAACATGTACCAGAATCTCGTTTACACCATTGTGTAAGGCTTCTGTAATATCAAATTCAAATGTAGAATAACCGTATTTCCATTCTCCGATCTTAACGCCATTTACATAGAGGGTACTGTCCATATAAACGCCCTCAAAGCGGAGCAGATAGCGTACGTCTTCCTGATTGATATCATCAGTTAAACAATCGGTTTGATTAACCGACAAATATTTCCTGTACCATCCCTCGCTGGCTTTATCAAAAGAAGCCGTATCATAGATTAACCAGTCATGAGGTATATCCACACTCTGCCATGCTTTATCTTCCGCCATAACACTATTTATTTCGCTGCCTATTGCTTGTTTGGTAAATTCCCAGCCATCATTAAATAATATTTTCTTACCCATTTTAACCTCTTTCGTGGATACCAGATTTATGATTTATTTATAGCACATGTAAAATTTACTGTCAATTTTTAGTTGACCTATGTACATTACTATCTATTATTATCATAATCAATGTTCAAATTATCTTATTAAAAACACCGGTAATAGAGCCTTTTAGCGAAAATATTGTATTCTTATTAGGGGATAATCGTAGAAATCAAGATATAACAGGACCAAGGCCCTGTATACTAAGAGTAAATATATTCAGATACCGGGAACGAATATAATCTGCATGTGAAAAATAACCAGCTTTAATGCCGTACTTTCTGCAAATACAGGATAAGCTCCGCTCTGCTGTTTAGCTGAAGCTTTTCCAATATCCTTGATACATAGTTCTTAACGGTTCCTTCTGTCACAAACATATCTTCACTGATAGTCCGGTTACTTTTTCCTTTTAAGATATGCTCTGCCACTTCCCATTCCCGCTGAGTCAAAAGACGCAGTAAGCTCTGAACTTCTTCTTTTACAGGTACCGCACTCTGTATCTCCTTTACGGCATCCAGAGCTTTCACCACTTTGGCAGCTACTTTGGGGTTCAGAAGAACATTCCCCTCACAGACGGCTATAATGGAGCGGATTATTTCAGCCGAACTGGAATCCTTTAAGATATATCCGTCCGCACCGTTTTTTAACACTTCAAAGATATTGTTGTCCTCATAAAAGGTCGTAAGAATAATTATCTTAATGGATGGATAGAGCTCTTTTACCGCTTGAGTGGCTTTAATCCCGTCCATCACCGGCATACGGAGATCCATCAGAATTACCTCGGGAGAAACCTGTGTAAGCTTCTTAAGAAGGTCACTCCCGTTACAGGCCTCCCCGATAATCTCTATATCCTCTCCCATACTTAAAATCATCTTTAAGCCTTCTCTTACAATCTCCTGATCATCTACCAGCATTACTTTAATCATATTAACCCCTTTCGTGAATATCCAATCTTTGATTGGATATTCCTGAATCCGTAGTTGAAAAAACTGTCTTTTGTTTTTCAACCTAACCTCCATGCTGCCAACGCGCCGCAAATTTGGGCGACAGCACAAATTTGTGTGTGAATTATGCTTTTCAATAATTCACACTATTCTTAATCTTGGTATCCTGGCTTTTACAGTAAATCCTTTGTCTTCTTCGGATACCAATTGAATCTCCCCTCCCAGCAGTGCTGCTCTTTCTTCCATTCCTGTTATACCGTTGGATTTTATAATGTTATTATTGGCCGCACCGTTATTCTCTATTTTTATACTGATAAACTCTGTTTCTCCGAGAATCTCTATCACAAATACCGTGGCCATTCCATGCTTTATCCCGTTGGTTACAGCTTCTCTGATTATTTTATAGATACAGTTCTTAATATCCGGAGCTTCATTTTCCATGGAGTCATCCATGTTAAGGCGGAATCTGATCCTGCTGCTTTCCTGAAAGCTTGAAAAAAGCTCATTGATTGCTCCTCTTAACTGCTCGGTGTGCGGAACCTCTTTTAACAGACTGACTACTTTTCTTAAGTCACTGACACAGTCCTTTGCCATATCTCTGGTCTTGTGAATAATCTCAGCGGCTCTGTCCGGTTTTGAAGCCATGACATTTTCCGCGTACTCCAGATTCATATTTAAAGCCATGAGAGAGTGCCCCATGGAATCGTGGAGTTCCTGAGCAATACGGTTCCTTTCCTGACTCTTGGCAAGTTCTTCAATTCTGTCGGCGTACTCCTTCAGAGTTATATTGGCCTCTTCCAGCTGCTTATTGATTTTCTCATATTTTTGCTTTTCCCCCATCACGCTGCGGAACAAAAACAGAACCAGGCAGGGCATAAAAAAGTTAAGCAGTATATTTAAGATATCGCTATAGGTTTCTTTCGGACTGCTATAATCCAGCAATTCCCTAAATGACAGCATATACACAACAAAGTTAAAGCTAAGAAGTCCCCAATTCAGCTTCCCATAAAATATAATAAGTTCCATCAGCAATAAGATGTTAAAAATGTCTGTTCCGGCAAATGCAATTACATAATTGATTCCTCCAAGAGCAAGTACACTGACCACATAGGATATTATAAACCATTTGTATCGATGGTTTTTTATGAATTTCTTTCTTATCATATTGCTGACTGCAAAAAGAAAAAGCAGGAAAAGCAGCAGCACTTCTTTGGGAAAGTCCTCTTTCTCCATCCTTACTATTCGAATAAAGATAAGCGCTGTAAGAATAATTGAAATAATCTTAAATATTGAATTTCGCCTCTCCAGCGACAGTAAAAAATCCATCTCATACTCCTTTTATATAAAACATTCCGAACTAAGCCGTGAATTAACTTTCCTTTATTCATCCGGATAAATATTAACGCATGTTATTTCCCTTTGAGCAAAAAACTATATTCAGTATCTATTATAGGGGCATAAAGATATTCCTATAATCGGATGTATGACGATAAAAAGCAATTTCTGATAAGTTATATTATACCATGTTCCCTCTAAAAATTAATATTACCAAAGTAATACTTTTATTGAGTACTATAGTGAATAGGCTTCCTCTTGTTTCCGGTGTAGAATACACGTCATAGCAGAAGTAAAAGGAGGTCTTAACTGTGCTTGCAATAGAAAATATAACAAAGAGATATAAGGAATTCACAGCCGTGGAGGATATTTCCTTTGAAGTGGAAAAGGGAGAAATATTCGGGCTTTTAGGCCCGAACGGTGCCGGGAAGTCAACCCTTGTATCTATGATTGGCACTATCCTGCAGCCTACCAGAGGAGAAATCTTTATTGACGGTATTTCACTTAAAAATAAGCCATATGACTGTAAGCGGCGGATGGGAATTGTTCCCCAGGAACTTGCACTGTACCAGTCTTTAAGTGCAAAGGATAATCTTGAATTCTTCGGGGGGCTTTACGGACTCTTTGGGAACCGTTTAAAGCAGCGGGTAACCGAGGTACTTAATATCCTAAAGCTTACGGAGAAAGGTAATCAGGATATTACAGAATATTCCGGCGGTATGAAGAGGAGAGTCAATCTTGGAATTGCCTTGATGAATTCACCGAAATTACTGATACTGGATGAACCGACAGTGGGCATTGACCCTCAATCCAGAAGCCACATACTGGATACTATCCGCCGTTTAAAGGAAGAAGAAGGAATGACCGTAGTGTACACCAGCCACTACATGGAGGAAGTCGAATATCTCTGTGAAAGAGTAGGTATCGTAGACCATGGAAAGCTTATTGCACTGGGTTCCAAGGAAGGGCTGAAAAAAGACCTCAATGCCTGCGATACCCTGACTGCAAACTTTAGCAAGGGAAGCAGCGAAGCCCTTGGCAGACTGGATAAAATCAAGGGTGTCCTAAAAGCATCCGTGGAAAAAGACAGCCTGAAACTACTGGTTTCCCCCGGTTCCAATGTACTTGACATTGTTGACGACATCAAAAACAGCGGTATCCGCCTGACCAGCTTCCGGTATGATGAAATGAATTTAGAGAGCATATTTCTTCAATTGACCGGAAAGTCACTGCGGGATTAGAATGGGGGAATTAAAAAATGAAGAACACACTGCTGCTAATTAATTTCCGAACTATCCTGCTGGACTTTAAACAGTTATCCAAAAGTAAAACCTTCTATCTAAAGTTAGTCCTATTCCCCATGGTCTTAATAGTCATTCTCAGCAAAGCTTTGGGAAGCACAGACGGCAGTACTCTTTCCTTTTCGCTGGCTGTCTGCAATGAAGACCTGGGTAATGCAGATTCCTTATCTTTAGATAAGGAATCTGCACAAAAGCCCTCCGAAGTTCAGACAATTTCCTTTGGGGATACCCTTGTAAAGGAGGTGCTTCGTTCCAAAGAAGCAGCCCATACATTTCATGTTATTACCGCAGCAAGCTATCAAGAGGGAGTTAATCTGGTCCGGGACAAAAAAGCTTCCGTCTTCATCTATATACCAAAGGATTTCACCAAGGCAATCCTGTCCCGGGAGAAAAACGGAATTATTCTGACAGGCGGCAATGATACCTCTCTGGATAAAAGTATTGTTACCGGTATCTTGGAACAGTTTCTGCGCAGTATCCAGCTGATTCTTGCTGAAAACAAGGCATTTGCAGTCTCTGGCATAAGCGATACCAAATCTCTGTCTGACTTATCCCGCTCCGCCGTTATACCGGAGATTTCCACCAATCCTGATGCAGTTCCCGTAAGTGCCATGCAGTATGTATCAATTGCCATGGTCGTATTATTCTCTATATCCACCGCTTTTACACTAATACACAAGATAGTAGAAGAGAAACTTACCTTTACGCTCTTTCGAATAAAAACAACTCCTGCTCACCGGTTTCAATATGTATTCGGCAAACTGTGCAGCATTGTATTTACTCTGACCCTGCAGATGTGTGCAGTGATACTTTTGACCCGCCTGATATTCGGAATGAAATGGGGCAATCCAGGGTTAATCCTGCTGACAACCCTAACCTATGCTTTTGCTATCGGTTCTCCTATCCTTATGTGGGGACTCCTTGCAAAGAATCAGAATGCAGTTTCAAGCCTTGCTTCTCCTGTACTTTATGGCCTAGGCTTTCTCGGAGGTTCTTTTATCAGCATTGATGCCCTGCCCAGAGCACTCCAGCAGATACAGAATATAATTCCTAACGGAAAAGCTCTGAACAGTTATCTTCTGCTCTGTGAAGGTAAGAATTTTGCTGATATTGATAAAAACCTGCTGGAGCTGTTTCTTATGGGAATTCTGTTTCTGATTCTGACTTTATTGATAGACAGCGGAAAGGAGATAATAAGACATGGAAATATGGATTCAGATAAAAACACAATTAAAGCTTCTGTTTTCTAACCGGGTTGTTATATTAGTTGGAATTGCGGTACCGGTATTGCTTACCTACTTATTTTCAGGTTCTATTACCGCATCCAAAAAGCCCGCACTTTATATTGCAGACTTAAATCGCAGTTCTTATTCCAGGCAATTAATAGAGATGCTAAAAAGCCATAATGAGATTACCGTTGTAATGACTGACAAAGAAGATATTCTAAAGAAAGTCGACAGCCAGATTATCCCCATGGGACTCATAATCCATAAGAACTTTGACCATGCGCTGTTGGATAACAAAACCATCTCTGCAGAAATTATCAAAGATTTTGACTCCACGGATTCCGCTATTCTAAAGCAGGTAGTAAGTACAGAAATGGGCATCCTTCAGAAAGTTGCTGCTGACTCCTCCTTTTTGTCAAAGGAACTTAAGGTCCCGGTAAACAGCCTCTCTGGCAAGGTGTTTGAAAACCTCCAAAGCACCAAAAGTACCACCATTGACAGTGCCTCTTCTGATACTCTGGCCCTAAAACAGGAAACAACCACCCAGACACTTCTTGGGTTCCTGGTAATGTTTATATGGTTTGTTATTATTCAGGGCTTTCGCACTTTGATTGAAGAGAGAGAAAATAATACTTATTTCAGATTGCTGAGCACACCTGTAAACTATAAGCAGTATCTGGCTGCCAAGATAGCAGCGGCCTATCTGTTTGGAGCCTTTCACATCCTGGCCGTGCTGCTTGCAGGAAGATACCTCTTAAAGCTTCCTGCTTTTCACAATACAGCTTCTGCCATTGCCGTATTTGCCGTGTACCTCTTCCTCTTATCCGGCATCAGTCTGCCCCTGGCAATGCTTATGAAGAGGCATGAGGACTTCACCGTTACTTTTGCTGTTATTATTATTGCTACCGGAATACTGGGCGGCTCCTTCTTTCCCCTTACCGCAGCCCCTCATTATCTGGTATTGCTATCCAAATTCACCCCGGAAGCCTGGGGTCAGGAGCTCCTAAAAGCAGCCTTATTTCATAATGGTACCATTGCATCTATGTTTATTCCTCTGACAGCCATTACCGGTATTGCCCTCTTATGTTTGGGCTTTGCCTTTCTACTGTCTTCCAGGACCAGGCAAAGTGCTGATTAACCAAGGTAGGAGGTTATAGATATATGCTTCAGATTGTAATGCTTTTAATCCTGGAACTGCTTGCAGGCATATTAATCAATATTTTCATAGGTGCCATAGCAAGAATCCTGTTCAAAAAAGACGGCACTGTGCCGCGAATCCCCCTTCGGGTACTGGGAATCTATTTAATCATCAATTCCCTCTCTCATCTTTTTCACCTGTAAAAGCTAAGAAAAAACAGTCTGGTTTCCTTCTGTACTGCCTGAAACCAGACTGCTCCTTTACTGCATTTACCAAAGAAAAATATCATTTCCTTTCAGCTTATAGATTGCCTCCATAAAGATAGTCTGCGTAGATAATATTCCTATGCTTATTGGAATAATACGCTTCTGAGCAGTTCTCCATAATACAGTCAAAAAGTTAACCAAAACTGTTTGCCCTGCTCTAATTATAAGGTCCAATCAAATCGTTTCAGTCTAGAACATATCCCAAGTCCTTTTATTTTATCATATTCTCTTTTCATTATCCGGACAATGTTTTATAATATGATAAACATACTTTTTCTGCTATTTTAACAGGAGGGATATCACTTGATTACTGTAACAAACTGCGGCCATGATTCAAGACATAAAACAAAATTTCGTATGCTTCGAAAGACCGGCGTGCCAAATTATATCCTGCTCCTGGTAAAGACCGATGCTTTTTTTGAATTTGATGGGAAGCTAAGTCCCACTGCTCCGAATATGGCAATTCTATTTGACAGAAATACTTATACCCATTACGAAAGTGCAGGAGATTTTTATAACGACGACTGGATTCATTTTGACTTCGTAGATGAACCCGATTTTCTTGATTCTCTGCATATTCCTTTTAACCAGCCGATATATCTGCCCCAAATGAATTCTCTGTCCAATTATGTACGTCTATTGGTAAAAGAAAGCCACTCCGATTCTTTCCACAAAGAGCAGATGAAGGACTGCCTGATGCGGCTTTTACTCTTCAACTTGGACTCCCTCCTTGCCAGCCCTCCTTCCGGCGGTAAAAACGACCGGTATTATCCCATCATAAATCAGCTGAGGATGAACATCCACAATACGCCCCATAGGAACTGGACCGTGGATATGATGGCAGATTCCGTCCATATAAGCCCTTCTTACTTCCAGCATCTGTACAAGGAATTCTTTCATATTTCCTGCATGCAGGAAGTTATCCTGGCTCGGATCGAACGGGCGAAATTCTATCTGTCCACAACCGATACTCCGGTAAAGGTGTTATCCGACCTTTGCGGTTATGAGAGTGAACTGCACTTTATAAGACAGTTCAAGAAGAAAGAGGGCCTTACGCCGACACAGTACAGACAGCTTTATAAAGCTTTAAGGTAATAAATCACCCATTTTGTGCCAGGGTCCTTGATTTTGATAAATATACGGCTACTATAAAGAAGATAACCGCAAAGGAAAGTTCAATTCCTAAATTACGAAGAATAAGATGATACTCTTTTGCCGTATTGGTAAAGGTATCAATAGCCGAATTAGTCATAACATACCAGTAGGTCGGCAGCGCCCTTGAGAACCGCACCACACTCTTACTCATATATTCCAGAGGTACAAAGATACCTCCAAGAAAACTAAGTCCAAGACTGATAACATTAGCCGCCATATTAAGTGCATTCAGATTCTTTACCAGGAAGCTTACCATATAGATAAGACTCATGGCTACCAGCAGGAATACCAGGCTGTTTAAGATAAAGAGAGCACCTCTGCCCGTTAAAAGGTCTCCATGATATAAAATCAAAGACAAAAGGATAAAAAGCGCCCAGCAGATGAGACTTAATACGCCGCAGGCCAACAGCAGGATACTGTTCTTTTTTAACTCAGTAATAGAAGAACACTTGATTCTCCAGTTTAAATCCTTCTTTCTAAAGGTAATCAGGATACCGCCCATGCCGCTCATTAGCATACCGATAAGCACATAGGGAATAAATAAGTAGAAATAATAAGCATTGCTCTTTTCAGCATTGTTTCCCTTGACCTTTTCCAGGTTAACATCTACGGTAATCTGAGAGGTCTTTAAAGTATTCTGCACTGCCTCTTCATCGGAAAAACCTGCTGCCACATAAGTGCTTAATTCTGACAGATACTGGCTTATCTTACTGTCAAGAAGCCTTCCGGTAATACTTTGAGGCACTTTGACATTCTCCACTACATCTTCATAGTTTCCGGTTTTAATCCCATTGGCAAAACCGTCTTTGATTATCAGAACATATTCCACATTCCGAAAGAACAGCTCATCGGATATGGTCTCTTTATCATCTTTTATATCCACGATATTCTGGGTACTGCTCAGATAATCATAAAGTCCCTTGCTAAGCGTGGAGTGGTCTCTGTCCAGTACGGCAATATCCACCTTGGTATCCTTATATACAGCCTCGGTCTGAGATTTTCCATTGCCGGACATCATCAGCGCCAATACCAAAAAGATACCAAAATAAATGATAAGACTGACAGAACGTTTCTTTAAGGTCTTAAAAAATGCCAGGAATATTTGCATAACGGGTCCTCCTTAACATGAAATAGGTTCCAACTAAAAGCAGTGCTGCTATGACGCCCATTATGGCAATATCACTGTAGAATCTGTCAAAGCTCTCGTACATATTGAGAGAATACAGACAATCCGTAATCAAAGCGGCAGGATTTATCCTGTTAAAGAGCGGAAAATGGTGTTCCACGATATCTTTCATATTGTTAAACATCAGACCGCTGAAGAAGGAAAGGGCCAGGGAAAGAACACTGATAATGGCGTCCTTTAGATGACTTGGAATCTTACTGATCGCTCCTACAAAAGTTCCCAATGACACTCCAATAACAGAGCCCAGCAATCCCGTTACCAGAATATAAGGAATCCGCGTGCCAAAATCTATTCCAAGTATTACAATCAGATAAAAGAATAACAGCAGCACCGAGGAAAAGTTTACAAGTACACCGCCGATATAGTCCGCCAGAATAGCTTTGAACTTATGGGTGGGAGCAATGCCTCTTCTTGCGCCGATTACCGAAAGGTTTGCCTGAATGTCCTCCACACATACGGTACCGATAAAGGAGCCGTATAAACAGGTCATGGCAATCAAGGCATAGAAATACTGGGACAGGTTATTCATCCTGGTATTGGAAAAGGATATCTCGTTGTTAAATTGGATGTCTTTTGACAGGACGCTGACGGCGGCCTCCATCTTTTCCGGATTTGTGCTTCCTATCTGCTCATAGATGGTTTTATCCTTCATGTATTGCTCTAAGAAGGATTTGATAATTGTCTGATTAACTCCTTCACCTGCAACCGTAACCGAAAGTTTTGGTGACGTATATATAATGCCGTCTACTTTACCGGCCTCTAATAATTCCCTGGCATTGCCCTCATCAGTTTTCGTCAGTTGAAACAACTGATCCTCACCTTCTTTACTCAGACCGTCTAATATCTGTTCAAAAGAAGCGTCTGTATTTTCCTCGGCTATAAAGGCCACCGGTACCGGCGAGAAGCTGAATTCATCCTCCTTTAACATATTGCCAAAAGACAGGTTAAAGAAAGTTCCTAGTACAATGGGAAAGGCATATATCCAGAATATCAGGCTCTTTCCCCTTATAAGACTTTTTAGTCTATATTTTAATAAGTGAAAAAACATAGCAGTCCCTCTTTCCTTTCTAATTTAATACCGCGTTACTTCCAATTCTCCTCAAGATTATGCCGAGGATTTTACAGGCATAATCTTGCGTTTGAATTATGCTTTTCATAATTCAAACTAGTCTCTCAGCTCTTTGCCGGTGATTTCAAGAAATACGTCGTTTAATGTGGGCATTTCGGAATTCACACGTCCGAAGGAAATTCCCCTCTCCTGTAAATAGTTCATTACATGAATCAGGTTGTGGTTCCCTCCGTCACATTTTACAGTAAGGCGTTCCTCCGCATAAACAGCGGAATATACGTGTTTTAAGTTCCTGATGTTTGCTACATCTTCTTCGGAAATGGCCCGGATATCAATATAGATGGTTTCATTATTCTTAATCATGCGTTTCAGTTCATCTGCCGTTCCTTCCGCAAGATTTCTGCCCTTATCCATAATAACAATGCGGGAACATATCTCTTCTACTTCTTCCATGTAGTGGGAGGTGTAAATGATAGTGGCTCCCTGATAGTTGAGCTCCATAATTCCTTCCAGAATTTTATTGCGGCTCTGAGGGTCCACCGCTACCGTAGGCTCATCTAAGATGATAAGTTTGGGCTTATGGGCAATGCCGCAGGCGATATTTAACCGTCTGAGAAGCCCCCCTGACAGCTTTTTGGGATAATATTTTTTAAACTCGCCAAGCTCTACAAACTGAATAGCTTCCTCTACGTATTTTTTTCTTTTTTCTTTCTCCTCTATGTAGAGCCCGCAGAAAAAGTCGATGTTTTCATAGACTGTAAGAGTGTCAAAGACTGCAACGTTCTGAAAGATTACTCCGATATTTTTCTTTAGAGAATAGCTCTCCGGTTTCATCTTCTCTCCGAATACTTCTATTTTCCCTTCTTCAAAGCTAAGCAGGGACAGAAGGCAGTTTAAAGTAGTGGTCTTACCGGAACCGTTAGGCCCCAGAAGTCCAAGGACTTCTCCTTCTTTTATCTGCAGATTGAAATGGTCAACTGCAGTCAGGTTTTTATATTGTTTTACCAGGTTTTCAATCTTTACGACTGTTTCGCTCATTTACTTTCTCCTCCCGGAAATTATTGGTACTGATTGGTATCTATATTACCAGCTCTTTATTAGGAAGAAAAGTGTGGAATGTAAAGAGTTCATATGACAATTGTCATGAAATGTACTTCTTTATCCGGAGATGGAGGGGGATTTAAGACAGGCTGTGAGTTGCCTGATAAAATCAATGGATAGGTATTGAGACCTAAGTGCCGGGAAAGGGTCTGCTGGCTCCGATTCTAAGGCTGGAATTCACTAAGAGAGTTCACCTATGGTTAAAAGCAGGTCAAAAAAGTGCAAACTCCTCCCTTTGGTCGTCAGACATGCACTTTTTTGACCTATCACCATAGATGAACTCTCTAAGTGAATTTAGCCAGCCTTAAATCAGTCACCAGCAGACCCTTTCCCGGTACTTAGGTTTGATTCAGGTTGTGGATTGATTTTATCAGGCAAACGGAAGCTTGTTGGATTCCCTCTGCTCTATAAATGAACCGCTCTATAAATGACCTTTTTGATAGATTTTTGTGGCGTTTTTTAATTTGTCATATTGGGTTTCGAAAAACTGGAAGAAACTTTTGCAGAAATAATTTTCATAGAATCCGCTTTGCTCGTTAAAGTCTCTGTTTCTCTGACAGCCGCCCCGGCATAAGAAATGATAGGGACACTCTTTACAGGTTTTACTTAAATTTTTTGAGGTTTCTATAAAGCCGAGGGTTTGTCTGTTCCGGTCTATGGTGTCCAGTTGGTCTTTGTTGAAGTTACCGATGCAGTATTTATCCAGCATGTAAAAATCGCAAGGGTATACACTTCCGTCTGCTTCCGCTACATATTGGAGGCCGCATGTTCCACTCTGGTCACAGGCTTCCGGGTATAGTCCCATCAGAATGCCGATGTAGTTCTCGAACTGGCGGATATAGGGTTGTCTGCCTTTTAGGCATTCCTCATACCACAGGTCGAATAAGCGTATTAAGAAGCTGCCATATTCCTCTGGACTTAAGGCATATTCGTTCTGTCCGTGCTTTTCTTCCAGGGGGTCCAGGCAGGCAATGTACTGCTGGTATCTCCAGCCGTTTTTTTGGTATCTGGCGTATATTTCTTCTATATTGGCGGCTGCTTTTTGGTTTACTACGGTTAAGATATTATAATCGACCTGATATCTGTCCAGCAGGCGAATGCCGTCAAGTACTTTTTCATAGGTGCCTTCCCCCTGCTTGTTGTGCCTGTAGGCATTATGGATTTCTTTGGTCCCATCCACTGATACACCAAGAAGAAAGTGGTTTTCTTTGAAGAAACGGCACCAGTCCTCATTGAGGGAATAGCCATTGGTCTGGAGGGCATTATTTATGGAGAGGTTATTTTTGTTGTATTTCTTCTGGTAATAGATTGCCTTTTCAAAGAACTCCAAGCCTCTGAGGGTCGGCTCTCCTCCCTGGTAGGCGTAGCTTATTCCTCTTTCGGCTCTTAATAGAGTCCTTCTTATGATGTTCTTTAGAGTCTCTTCTGACATAAAGCCAAGTGAGCTTTTATCTCTCTTCTCCATCTCATCACAATAGAAACAGTAATCACAGCTCATATTGCACAGACCGGAAGAGGGTTTTAACAATATACTAAGTGGGGGCATTATAATCTCCAATCATAAAAATATAAAAAATATTTATGAGAACGGACGCTGACAGGAAGATAGATTCTTAAGTTTAATCCTCGAGAACCTCTACTCCACTAAAGCAGCAGCAAATGTAACTGACAATCAAAACAGTGCCAAACTCGCTGTAACTCTATGGATACGGTGATTTGTCAAGCTCAAACAGTGGCACTGTTTTTCCTAGTTACATTCTCTGCTGCTTAAGTGTCATAGAGAACCCCTCGAGATCAAACTTAAGAATCTATCTTCCTGCCAGCTGTTTATGTCCAAAATTCTTTTTACTTAATTTACAGTACCACTTGAAGCTGCGGTCTTGATATCGGTTCTTTACTTTTTATGCGTTTGCATAGGCATTCAGTGTAGATAATACTCTCTTAACCTGGTTCATATCCTGCAGAATCTCTGCCTGCTGTTCTACGAAAATGTTGATATCTTCTGTACTGATGTCATTATCTTTTTGATTTTCTCTCCGATTAGAAACCAGGTAGGCATTAAGGGCTTTCTCCAGCTGTTCTGCCTGCTCTCTGCGGAATAGGGACGATATGGTGTAGAAAAGTTCTTTTGCCTCTGCCTGCCACTGGTACTGTTCATAGATACCGCCTGACATGCTTCTTGCCCTTTCCGCTCTTTGTTCCTGCAGCATGGGGAGGGTGAACTCTCCTGTTTTTGGCAGGCCAAATCTCTCGTTCTGCTCTGCGGGTGCTTCACTGCTTTCCATCAGGGATAGTATTCCGTTTATGAGCCTTGTTTCTGTCTGAGGATCATCTATATTTTGGTTCTGTCCGGGATCTTCTTTTGTATCAAACAGCAGATTCTTGGAAAGGCACAGGTTAAAGGGATTGGATACTTTAAACTGAAGGAGTCTGGCTCCTTTTGTAAAGCCGAAGCCCTCTGAAAGTTC
The DNA here is from genome assembly GCA_023450835.1 of Bacillota bacterium. GTDB lineage: Bacteria > Bacillota > Clostridia > Lachnospirales > Lachnospiraceae > Anaerocolumna. Next base: position 45,489 of record JAEXGM010000073.1, read on the forward strand.
TGCGGTCTTTAGTTTCTCGGTGGAGAACATGCTGTTCATGTTAGTGGGCATTAAGGTATACTCATAAAAATCTACGGATTTTTCCGGTGCCCTGAGATAGGTATAGCGTCCGTCACTGGTATTTAATGTACCGCCAAAGTAGCCGTAAAGTACCTGGTCGTGAATGGTTTCCTTATCTGCATAGGCTTTCCTTAGTGGCTTTCCCTGCATGTCCTTTGGAATCTCTGCACCGAAGAAATCTAGAAGAGTTGCCGGAATATCAATGGTCTGAGCCAGTTTATCACAGACTCCTGCCAACTTATTGCGGGAAGCATCTTGTTCATAAGGATTATTTGTACTACATCCGTTATTTTTTTGATGAGAATCTTTTTTATAATGTGGGTCATCTTTATTACTTAGGTCATTTTCACTGCATAGATTGTTTTTATGACTTAGGTCGTTTTTATGACTTAGTTCATTTTCACTGCATAGGTCATTTTTATAACGGGGGTCATATATGAAGAACGGTGTATTGGCGACCTCATTATACAGAGGAGCAATATTTTTTGCCCACCAGTTATGTTCTCCCATCAGGAAGCCATGGTCTGTGTTGACGATGAGCATGGTATCTTCCCACAGGTTATATTTATCCATGGCATCTAACACCAGCCCCAGCTTGGCATCGCACATGGTCACTAAAGCACTGTATTCAGCCCTTACATGGTTTACCATCTCTTGGCTTTCTCTTACCGGACCATAGCTTGGCCAGTCAAAATGCCTGCCGCTATACGGGTGGGGATATAAATCTCTGTATTCCTGCTGGGCAAAGAAAGGTTCATGGGGGTCAAAGGTTTCTATCTGCAAGAACCAGTTGTCACTGTCTTTGTTGGTTTCAATGAATTCCAGGCCCGCTGCAAAGGTTCTGGATTGAGGCATTTCCCTGTCACTGGTAAGGTATTTGCGGTTAATCCAGTCCTGCCTCCAGAGTCTTGGCATGTCCCGTGCTTTCTGGTAATTCTCACAGGGCGGAATAACCGGGTCCTTTACTTCTCCCTTCCAGTAATCCCCCTCCTGCCCTCTGAATACTTCAAAGGAAGAATAGCGGTTATGGTAAGTTGCCCCTCCGTCCTCCAGATAATGATAATGGTCCGTAATCAGATGGGTATAGGTTCCGTGCTCCCTTAGAATCTGGGGCATGGAATCGTCAAAGGGTTCCACCGGCCCCCAGCCTCTGTGGAAAAAGTTGTACCGTCCCGTATGCAATTCCCGCCTTGCCGGCATGCAGGGCATACTGCCTACAAAAAAATTGTCAAAGTGCACCGTTTTCTTTGCCAGACGTTCAAAATTCGGCGTGTGGACAAAATCACAGCCATAAGGTGACAGAAACCCCTTACTAAGACTGTCATACATAACCATAATTGCTTTCATAAACTGCCTCCTCCGTGTTAAAAATAAACCCATACATTAAAATATATTGAAATAAATTTATAACTCTATGTTTTTAACAAGCCTTTCTTTCTCCCCTCCTCTACTGCCAGCATTCTGGAAGATACCTGAAGCTTGCTAAAAATGCTTAGTACATGTGTCTTGACCGTAGCCTGGGAAATGCACAGCTTTTCTGCAATCTCCCTGTTAGTAATACCTTTAGCCAGCTCTGCTAAGACCTCCATTTCACGTTCGGATAAGAGTTCCGCTGCTTTTAACGGTGCCTCTTTCTCCCCGCAGACTCCCAAAATTTCTTTCAGGAACTCTGCCTCCCTGTCTGGTATAGTCGCTCTTTCCCCTTCCTTTTGTAAAAGTTCCTTTATCAGGGGAAGCAGCATCTCCCTGTCCAGGAAAAAGGGTATCAGGATGCGGTCTTCCCATGCATAGTGAATGGCTTCCTTTAACAGGTTATCGATTTCTCTGTAAACCAAACGCTTATCTTTACTCTCAGAGAGCATAAAGACTTTTAAGATGTCCGCCTCTACCAGCCGAATCTTATTTCCATGCATTCTGGAGAAAGTCATTATCTCATCGGCCTCTTTACAGGCTTCCTTTACCTCTCCCCGGTTATATAGCAGCCTTGCCCTGAGAAGTCTCATGAAGGGCTGTGCTTTATAATTAGCTGTGCTTTCAAGCTCGTTTAAGAATTCATTGGCTAAAGTCTCTGTCAGCTTCCCGGCACAGGCAAGCTCATGCACCAGCCTGGTAAAGGTAAGCTTACTAAAGGCAGGATATCTGGTTATCATATCTTCTACCGCCAAAGCGCCGCCATCCGTATCGCCTCTTAAGAATTTCATCTCTGCCAGATGATAATCAAGGGTTATGCCGGCAATATCCGTCTGTATATAGGTGGAGTCGATTAACTCTTTGGCTTCTTTTAAGGTTTCCTCTGCTTTAAGAAGCTCCATTCTCTTCATATAGACACCTAAAAGCCCAAAGTGATAATTGATTCCGATTCCTGCCATCAGGGAAAGGCTTTGAAACAGCTCCTTTGACCTGGAATAACAGGAAAGGCTCTCATTCAAATTCCCTGTTTCTTCATGCACCTGCGCCAATTGGTTATATGCGAAAAATTCTACAAATACATTTGTGCCCTTACATATCTGAATTGCCTTAAGGGTGCAGTTCCTGGCTTCGTCATACTGCATCTGTTCTATCATAGCAGCCGAATTCTCAACCAAAATCATAGCCTTTGCAGTATTACCAAAGGGAAGAAGTTCAATCTGTCCGATGGGGATGGAATAATACTGCGACGGAATACCTTCTGTTTGCAAAATATAACTCTCAGCAAACTTAACAATATGGAAAATATCCGTATCCCCATAATACTCCTTGAACTTATGATAGAGTATCATGCAGCGCTCCACTCTCACATTTCCAAGGTTGTACATAAAACACTGGGCAGCAAGGTCCGCATCCGTCATCAGTTTGTCAACAGGTATCTTATCAAGATAACTCCAGGCTTCCATCCTCCCTTCCATCTTCTTTGCCACCGAAAGGATGGCGTCATAATCTCTCGCCCCATAGTATTCATTCATCGCCTCTTCCAGGTCCCCCAGTTCCAGAAAGATATCTCCGGCTTTTTTATGAAGTTCCGCCTTAAGATTATCCGTGTATTTTTCAAATTGCTCTATCAGATACTCTGAAAGAATGTTATGGTAACGGTATACACTCTTTGCCTCATCGATGCAAATGATAAATAAATTCTTGCGTATCAGTCCCTCTATCATATCTTCAAAATCAGCGGCAGAAAATCCCTCAAACAACCTGATGCACAGAGGGGCATCAAAATAAGACAGAAAGCCAGTTTTTACCAGGAAGTCCTTCTCTCCTTCCGTTAGAGACTCAAATATTTCACGAGTCAGATATTCTGCTGTTATTCCTCCGCTGTTTCGTAACAGCCGGCCGGTTAATTGACCCGCCGCTGCGGATAACTGCAAGCCTCCAATCCAGCCTTCTGCATAGTTATTTAATTCTGCAAGCTCTCTCTCACTGGCTGCAAGCTTTAACGTACTCTTAAGAAAAGACATGCCTTCTTCCGGGGATAATCTCATCTGATTACCGTCAATGAAAAGCAGCCTTCCGGACATCGCAAGAGGCCCCAAGTAAACAGGCGGGTCTTCTCTGGACAGCAGAAAAAGATGAAAATTAGACGGCATGGACTTTAGAAAGAATTCCAGAGTCTTAACCAACATTTCATCCTTTATATATTGGACATCATCCAGAACCATGTAATAATCTGTTTCGCCGCACAGTCTGTTAATAAGTGCAATCAGAAGCCCCTCCATGTGGGATGCATCGGGATTGGCACGCATCATATCCAGTAAGCTCTCTTCTTCCCAATACGAGCTCACTGCCGCCATAAAATACATCCAAAAGGAGTAGACATTGGCATTGGAAGAATCCAAGGACATCCAGCAGACATTTTCCAGGGAGGTTTCACGAATAAAAGAGGTTAACAGAGTCGTCTTACCGGTACCCGCTCCTCCGCCGATGAAAATTACGCTCATATCCTCACAGGCAGAAAGCTTATCAAATAACACCTTCCGAAGGATATAATTCTTTCGCGGAGCGGGAATTTTCAATTTTGTAGAAAGAAGCAGTGTATCGGATGGAAGACTCATGGTAACCCCCTTCGTAATATCCTATCATCAAACCAAGGTTCCAAGCCCAAGGTGTATATATCACTTAATATCTTTTTATTATATTCCTCATTAACCGCTTTTACAAGCAAAGCCCAGATCAATCTCACGGTAAACCCATAAAGGAACTGATTGTCTAAAATCCTCCTTCATGTGTTTGCCAGCTTAAATCTGCTCAAACCCTTTTGACATACATTTTCTGAAGTCTTATACAGGATATTGTAAACAGTACTGCTGAAAAAAGGATAACATAAATAATAGAACCGCAATACTCCAATCCCTTCCCCTGCTCCAGATACTGTAAAAAATCCATTAACGCCTTTTGGGGAAGCACCTTTATTATATGGTCCAATACCGCATTATTCTTACTAAAGCTATAAAAACTGCCGGATAAAATCGTTGCCAGTACAGTTATGGAATTTCCCAGCATGGTAGCATTGTCTGATTTTTGAATCATTACATATAAGAGCATTGCCAGGGAGACTCCAAAGAATCCAATAACCGCTATCAGTCCGGCATACTCTGTAAGTGAAAAGCCGATATTCCGGCCGCTTAAGCTTAAGATAATTAACAGTATATACTCCGGAAGCAGCAAGGAAAGGCAGTAAACCACATGAGCCATGAGATAGCCCCAGAAGGAAACCGGCGCTGCAAAAACCTTTCTTATCTGCCCCTGCTCCTTATCATCCGCAAAGACGAACAGGTTGGAAAAGGAAAGCATAATTAGAAACAGCATCATAAAACCGATAATATTGGCACCTATCCCCCTCTCATATCCCATCTCTGGCGGCTCTGCCTTAGGATGTGCCAGCAGATATAAAAGCAGCTCTTCGTATTTTTTACTCTTAAGAGTTTTGATCTTATAACTCCCGTCCCTTTCAAGGGTCACATATGCATCATATTTCTGCTCTACAAGCGCGGAATAGGGAGGCTCTGTCTGGGAAACGGTTATTTTAAGATATCTTGATTTCTCACCGGAAACTACCGCCTCAGCTTTCGTCACAAGCACCACTCTTCCTTTTACATGGGGTATACCCGAAAGATAAACCGCCAGCATGGTGGAGGAAAGGGCAATTGCAGTCATAACGAGCAGCAGCATTATTCGTGGTCTGGTGCGCAGATAATTATTTTTTAGTACCGAAATAAATGTCTTCATAGGTAATCCTCCGTTTTAAAAGTCAGACTGCACCCTGCTACCAGCAATACCGAAAGGAAAACCGCACAGCAGAACACCGGTAAAAGATAACGCAGATTGTTATCACAGGCAAGTGTAAAGAAGGCTTCATTCATCCATCTCACCGGTGATAATTTCGACAGGAACGCTATGGTACTCCCCAAACCATCCAGGGAAAAGAAGGTCCCGCCTAACACACAAAGAAGGCTGACCGTGGTACTAAGTAAAGTGCTGGCGGCCTCCTCACTGTGAAAAACACAGCAAAAGAAGATTCCAAGAGCCGCGGCGGCAAACTCCATGGGTGCCATCAGCAGTATAAAATAGCCCGGATGCGCTCCGATGCTTACCTGGAGCAGCGGGCATAAAACTGCAATTACCAGGACATGAAGCAAATAATCAAACAGAAAGGAGGCTAAAATCTTGGAAAAATAAATGGGAAACCTTCCTACCGGAGAATAAATAATCCTCAGATTTGCTTTCTTAATATCTCTCTCCATAAAACAGTTGGAAGCTGTCATAGCACCATTAAGCATTCCGTAAACAACCATGGAAATCAGGTAATACTGATAGGAGGTTTTGCTGTCTGCGTAATTTCCGCTTCCGAGGAAGCCCAGAATTAAAATCAAAAGTACTGAAAAGACCGTATTGGCATTTACTAATATCGGGTTCCTGAACAAATTTATAAGATCCAGCCTAAAAACAGTTAAAAAGCGTCTCATGCTCTGCACCCCCTAATCCCTCAGCTTTCGCCCGGTAAGCTTTAGAAATACCGTCTCAAGGCTCGCAGTTTCACTGGTAATGTTCTTTATCTTTTCTCCCCGGTCGCTAAGCAGTGCTATTATGCGGTCAAGATTCTCAATTCCCTTTAAGGAAGAAAGCTCCAGTATATCTCCTTCCATCCGGACGCTTTTTACTCCTTCAACGGAAAAAAGGTCCTCCTCCTGTATCTTCTTTTTCTCCTCCAGTTCTATGGTATAGTGTTTATCATTTCCTATGCTCTCCTTTAAAGTTTCCTTGGTGCCTTCGGCGATAATAGAGCCATAATCCATAATAATTATGCGGGTAGAGATTGCCTCCACCTCTTCCATGTAATGGGTAGTATAGATTACCGTCATACCGCTCTCCTGAAGCCTCCTGATAGAGTCCAGAATGTGATTGCGGCTTTGGGGGTCAATTCCTACCGTAGGTTCATCCATTATTACCAGCTCCGGTTTATGAGCTATGGCACAGGCGATATTAAGCCGCCTTTTCATACCTCCTGAGAAGGTCTTGACCTTATCCTTCCTCCTGTCAGTAAGCCCTGCAAATGCCAGAGCTTCCTCCACTGCCCCATCAAGGACTCTGCCATGGAGTCCATAGAGGGAAGCAAAGAACCTTAAGTTGCGCTCTGCACTTAGCTCTTCATAAAGAGCAATATCCTGCGGAACAATCCCTAATATCTGCTTATAATCCGTTAAAGCCTTTCGTCTTCGGCTTATTTTATTTCCCTTGAAGCTGATTTCTCCGCCGTTACTGTTAAGAGAAGCTGTCAGGATATTAATAGTGGTACTTTTACCGGCACCGTTTGGCCCCAAAATGCAGAGTATCTCACCCTTATATACCTCAAAATTAATCCCTTTTAGAACTGCCTTATCTTTATAGCTTTTGGACAGATTGCTGACCTTCAACATCTCTTCCATAAAATAACCATTCCCCTTTCGTTTCCTGCAAGCCTTTGGCCCAGGATTATAATCTGTTTCCTGATGCTTCCTATCATACGACAGAAGGAAAAGAAAAAAATCAACCCTTCGGTTGATTTGAAGGGTTGATTTTAAATTGAGTGCATGGTTGATATGTTTTAACTATCAGGTAAAACTACAAAATCCCCAGCTGCCAGCAAACTGCTGGCAAACCTTTAATATTAAAGCCTAAAAGAGAATAGAAATAAAACGAATGGGTCACCAGGTATGCATAATCTTCGGATTCTGAAAGATTTCCTCCAAACGGTTGATAAAAGGCGCCACCTCTCCAAAGTCCAGTGCCCGGTGGTCAAAGGCTATGGTAAAAGGAATCATCTTTCGTATCCCGATAGCGGACTTCTTATCCTTCACCGGATAAACTCCGGGTTTCTCCTGGAGCACTCCTATTCCGATGGCACAGACCTGAGGCGGAACAATGTCCAGAAGCCCTATTCTTCCCTGGGTTCCCTTAATAGCTGCCCCCAGGTTTGATACCGTTATCGTTCCCTGGTCTAACACTTCTCTGCTGAGAATAGCCTGATATTTATCTCTGTCAAGGCTCTTACCATTGTCATCTCTTTTTGAGCTTTTAATTTTCATCCAACTGTTATCGCTATCCAGAACGGCTCCAAGACCCCGTCCGATTACTTTTCTTACCTTACCCTTTCCCAGATTCCTTAAGCTGTCCTTTAGTCCGACCCTTAAAAGAGAACGCTCCATATCCGAAGTTCTGACCTGTTCCATGATATCTGCAATCTGCTTTTCCATGGCTGCAAGTGGCTTGCTTCCTATGTCACGCAGATTAACGGTTACCATCTCCCCATTTGGAAGCAGTACCGGCATGTTAATATTAATCTCCTCTTTTAACGTAATCCGCCCTGATAAGAGAAAGGTATTATACCGTATCTCCGCATTCATCTGAGGTGCCGCTTTGATTCCTTCTATGATGACCCTTAGCAGAAGCGTATTAAAAGATATGTTCTTCAGCTGCCTGAATTCCTCATGGAATTTCGTGGCATCCGCTTCATAAACATAGGAAACATGAGGAATATTCTTCCACCCCTCCTGTGTTATACTGGCTATTACTTTCTTCCTGATGTTAAAATGGATTATTTTCTCTGCCTTCATAGCAGACCAGCTTTCCTTGCTTTTAGCATGTTATAAATAACATATGCCGGGTCAGAAAAAGTGCTGCCTGTCCGTGTTTCTTTGCCTGTATTGTTAATCATTAATTAACACTCCTTATGTTGTAATAATATCAGCACTCTCTGTCCGGCATCTCCTGCCGTATATTGTGGATATTATCTATATTGTCTCATAGTGCAGCTCGACAAATTGATTGGATCGTTTTACTCCTAATAATCTTAATCTCGTTTCAAAATCATTCTTTTTGAACAGAGGTATCCCATCTCCAATAACAGTCGGGGCTATGGCTATATACCATTCATCCACCAACCGGCCGGCTATAAAATGCTGCAGCAGTTCACCTCCGCCAACCACCCAGATATCCTTTCCCTCTTCCTGCCTTAAATTCCGGATGAACTCTTCAATATCCCCGCTAAAGAATCGGACATACTCATCTTCACCCTGTTTCGTATTGGAGAAAACAAAACACTGCTTGTCCTTGTAGGGGAAATTATCTCCCTCCACATCTATAATCCAGTCATAAGTTCTTCTGCCCATGATAACGGTATCAACATGTTCAATGAATTCCAAATATCCATTATCCCCTTCACCTTCAGTCTGAAATAACCACTCCAGGGAATCTTCTTTCGTTGCTATATATCCATCCAGGCTTGCCGCAATATATAACACTACTTTCCTCATCTGCCATACCTCCTCAATAATTTATTATTCAGCAATCACTTTTTCCATCAGATAAAATCTGCCCTTACGGAAGTTAACTTCTCCTGTAATATCATAACCTCTGGAATGATACATCTTTAAAGCATAGGGATTCCGGGTAAAAGCATCCAACCGGATGGAGGCTATACCCTGTTCCTTTAAGCTGTCCTCAATATGTATCAAAGTCTGTTTACCAAAGCCCCTGTTCTGAAACTTGGGATGCACACAAAGCCTGTGAATCACCTTATAGTTCTCTGTATCCAGCCTCCACTTTCCACCGTCATACTGTTCGTCGCAATCCTTATTGATTACAAAAGCCACGGCAATTTCTCCGTCTGACACACCTACATAAAGCTCGTCATTTTCAAGGTCCGCTTCCACATCCTCCCGGTTTGGGTATATTTCATCCCATTGATAGATTCCGCCTGCTATCATTTCCCTGATTCCACTGAAAAACAGCTCACATACTTCATCCATATCTCCTTTTGTCCCTTTACGGAACAGCAACTTCTCTTCCATGGCTCATCCTCCGGTGTGATTTGTATTTTCAACATTATAGCATAACCAAAGCATAGAAAAAAGAGCAGGTTCCTGGCACCCTGCCAATTGGTGGGCACATCCGAGAAGGAAGCCCATGGAAAAATGGCTAAAGAGTCAGGTTTTCAGAAACTGCAGGATATGATAGGATATAGGATATATATTCCTTAACAGCAATGGTATTTACACAAATACGGATTTTGCTTCTGTCGCAAACGTCTGGCTATAAATCTCCCTGCTCCGGGAGGGTTTCTCACAAAAAACTTATGTTAGCAAAAGAGCAAGAAATATTCTGATAAAAAGGAGGAGGTTATGGGTATCAGATTTTCAAGTATAACATATTTAGATGAATCATTTCCTATTAAGCTTTGGTGGCATGAGGTCGTTCCTAATACACTTGCATCTCCCCACAGGCATGAGTCCTTTGAGATGTTATATATAGAAAAAGGTAATCTTTTAGTTAAGATAAATGATACAGAATACGATGCAAAAGAAGGGGAAATTATTATTATAAATTGTTGGGATTTGCACAGTACTTTTTCAAAATCAAAAGTTTCAACAAGATATTTGCTTTTGCAATTTGATGTGAAATATTTTAAACCATTACTCGAAGATACACCCAATAAGAACTATTACGATATTTTTATCAAAGGTTTGTATTACCCCAATCCGATAAGCAGCAGCGGTGAAATTGGGCTTTCTTTATTAAATTGTATCTCGGAAATGCTGGAATACTACAATAATATTTATTTTTTTAAAAAGAAGGGATTCTTTGAGATATTTATAAGAAGTGGGGTATATAAGCTCGTAGGACTTTTATTAACCAACTATCATAAGGATGAGAATATAGAAATTGCCAGTAAATTATCATTAACAAATGATATGTTAAGAAGAATATTAATCTATGTGCATGATAATTATTCTAAGGATATTACCCTTGAAGATGCTGCTGAGTTAGTAAATATAAGCGTCAGACATTTTACAAGATTATTCAGGATACATACAAATATGTCCTTCAAAGACTTTCTTTTGTATTACAGAATCGAAGTATCGGAAAAGCTGTTAAAGACATCAAAATCGGTATCAGAGATTGCAAAGGAATGCGGTTTTAATAACAATTCTTCCTTCTTTAAGGCATTTAGAAAGTATAAGAACTGTACCCCAGCAATGTATAGAAAGCATCTTGTACTGGATAAAGAGAAGCAGGAAATAGCCGCTCATATTGATACCTTTGAGATATAAAGCTAATTTTTTGTCTTAAAAGGTTACTGTTTTGGCCGAAAGTCAGACACTTATAAATTTATCCTTAATGTATAATAACGGTATGCAGAAAATAGAGGAGGGCAGGGTAAAAGCTAAAATAATATAATGTATTAAATTAATTGGGATGATTGTTTAAGCGGAAATGAAGTTTACAATGCAGAAATTATTGGGAGGGTTTACAGTGAATACAAAACATGCGGGAAAATTTATGGGTATATTACTGGTCATCACCATTTTATTTGTCAGCTTTATCGTTGATAAGCCAATATCGACAGTTGCGGCGGCAACAAAAGTGGATGATAGCAGCAGCTCGGTAACATATTCAGGAACCTGGGGAACAGGCAACGGAACAGCTAATTACAACTCAACGGAGCATTACAGCGGAACCACTAATAGTTATGCGGAATTCACATTTACAGGGACATCTATAAAGTGGTATGGTGTTAAGAACCAATGGTGCGGAATAGCAGATGTATATATTGACAATGTAAAGCAGACCTCAGTAGATGCATATAGTGCATCTCAACTCGACCAACAGCTTTTATATTCCAATACAGGCCTTACAAATGCATCACACAAGATTAAGATAGTCGTTACCGGGACAAAAAATACAAGTTCGGGCGGAATCAATGTTTCGATAGATGCATTTGAATATGATACAGTAACTTCAACACCGGTAAAAATAGATGATGCCAACAGCCTAATAACCTATTCAGGAACCTGGGGAACAGGCACCGGGTCAGCTAACTACAATTCAACAGAGCATTACAGCGGAACCACTAATAGTTATGCAGAGTTTACATTTACGGGTTCCTCTATAAAGTGGTACGGTGTCAAAAATCAATGGTGCGGAATAGCAGATGTATATATTGACAATATAAAGCAGACCTCAGTGGATACATATAGTGCAACCCAGCTTGACCAACAGACAATCTATTCAAATACAGGGCTTACAAATGCGTCACACAAAATTAAAATTGTTGTAACAGGAACAAGGAATGCCAGTTCAGGTGGAATCAATGTTTCAATAGACGCACTTGAATACAGTTCATCAGGTACTACGAACACTGTATACAACAGAGTCAGAAAAATAGGGACAAACTTTTGGTTCTTATATGGTCAGACAGGTCAGGACGGCGTTGATTGGACAGGTGTTAATCCCTGGTACAGCAAGGACATAAACTTTACCGATACCAATATGAACAATCCATGGAATCCAGCTTTCCTCGACCAGATTAAGATATACCAGGTTCTGAGATTTATGGATTGGTTATCTACAAATCAGAGTCCTAACAAGAATTGGACGGACAGAACACAAAAGAGAGATAAATACCAGGTGGGAACATGCTTCTCCGGAACAACGGATGCAGCCACCGTTACACAGCAGGATGGACGGCAAACAACCGGTGTTGCATATGAATGGTTAATAGACCTTTGCAACAGGAACAGCTCAGATATGTGGATCAACATACCTCATCAGGTAATAGACCCTGCTGACTTTCCTAATGGAACAGACTTTAATAATGAATATGTCCAAAAGCTTGCCATTCTCATAAAATATGGCGTGGATATGAAAAATGTAAGCTTAAAAGCCAAGGTTGGGGGAAGTGCTAATTTATATCAGCTTGCCAATAAGACCAAAGCAGACTTTATAAGCTGGGGCGGAGTTGAGACAGGTCCTGCCCTTGACCCGAGCTTAAAGGTCTATGTTGAGTATTCCAATGAGATATGGATGCGTACTCAAAATACCTACTGTAACCAGAAAGCAAACGCTATAGGTTTCTCAGGTGACTGGCAGTTCCCATATTACGGAGCTTATGCCGAAATACGCTGCTTCAAAGCATTCCAGGATGTATTTGGAAGTGATATGTCAAACAGGGTAGTGAAGGTTGCAGGGTTTGAATATAACTGGAAGCAGGTTGTAGCTGATGGCTTCTCACAGGTTTATGATAATACCGCAAGTAACAGAAATCCATGGAACATACAGCCGGATGTCTGGAAGTGGGCTTCCTACATTGGTGGGGCATATTCTGATAACTGGTACACAGCGGTTGATACAAACGTAAAGACCAGTACTCAGGAGCTTCGTGACTACATAAAGAGCAGAGGCCTTAAATATGTAAATTATGAAGGCGGACAGCACCTGGATGATAATGCAGGCACATTTGCAAGAGATTCGGCAACCTATAATAAGTATATGTATTGGCTGCAGCAATGTTATGCAAATGATAGTGTTTTGACAATACATTACACACATGCAGGTAAATTTCAGACAGATGCAAGCGGATATGGAAGCTGGGGTGCTCTTGATTATGACGGACAGGACCCGGCAAATGCACCAAAGTACAGAGCTCTTAAGGATTTTGTAGACGGCAAATAATATTATAATTTTAATTACTTATGGGCAAGGCCACCTTACTGTGGTCCTTGCCCATATCTGTATTATGAAACTATTCGCAGGGCTTCAAAGCTCTCCCCGGCAATTTTTCAGTTTATACAATCTTATATAACCACTGCCCTCTGAAAGAATTCCGGCAGATGAAAATTCGGTTTTTCACTAACAACAGGAGCAAAGCTTCCATAATGCTCCTGCTCCGATGTCTGGCATATTTTATAGAAATTACAGGTAAAGCTGTCTCCGGATTGCAAGGGTTCACCGCCAAAGAATCGAACAATCAGCCCCGTGGGAATCTTAAGAAGGACACTCCAGGAGTCTTCCTTGATATCAGCCTCACATACCGCTTTCAGTTCCTTATCATAAGAAATAAATTCCCTTTCTTTTGCCGTCCCGAACTGGCTTAACATTGCCCCGTTTGCATTCATTTCAAAATTCAAATATGTCTGACCCAGGCCCCCCGAAGAAAAACTTAAAAATGCCTCCATTGCACTGTCCTCATAGACAGGGTCATTATCCTTAATAAAAGTTTTTAAAGGCTCCCTCTCCGCCGCAGTCATAGAAATGACCAAGCCATAACCCTCTA
>JAEXGM010000256.1 GCA_023450835.1 Bacillota bacterium
TCTTTTTTATAACCCTTCTAACGTAAAGTTTTCTTATTCCTTAATAATTCTTAATTCCCGGAAATCCGGTTGTTATTCCCGGTATAAATGTTATAATCATTCATATTTCAAAAAATATACAAAAACAAGGAGGTTGATGATTATTGAGTGCAGAACAGCAGATTTTAGTAGTAGATGATGATGCTGATATCAGAGAAGTTCTTCGTATCCAGCTTGAGAACAAAGGATATCTGGTGTCGGAAGCTGTAAATGGAAAAGAAGCTGTAACGGCTGTCTCTCTGAGTCCTGATATTGACCTTATTATTTTAGATATAATGATGCCCGAGTTATCCGGTATTGATGCCTGCGAAGAGATACGTAAGATATCCTCCGCCCCCGTACTGTTCCTGACAGCCAAGTCCAAAGAAAGTGACAAGGCCGCAGCTTATGAAAACGGCGGGGATGATTACCTGGTAAAACCATTTTCCCAGGCAGAGCTCCTTATGAAGGTCCAATCACTTCTAAGAAGATATGTTGTTTATAAGGGAAAATCAGAAGCGGCTGCCAATAGTACAGAGATACAATTGCAGGATATATTAATTGATCCCATCAATCATTCGGTTTATAGAGAGAATCAAAAGATTGACCTTACCGATACGGAATTTCAGGTCTTAATGTACCTCCAGAGAAATAAGGGAAAAGCCAAGGATGCCCAGTCCATCTATGAGGGAGTCTGGAACGAAGCTTTTCTTCCGGCTTCCACCAATACTATTATGGTGCATATATTGAACCTTCGTAAGAAATTAGAGCTGGACTTTAACAACCCGACGATTATACGCACGGTCTGGGGAAAGGGTTACCAAATCGATGAAGCATAAATCCATTTTTTCATTGAGGTATAAACAGATATTCATATTGATAGCAGGTACCTTAGTAAGCCTCGGCATGTACTTTCTGGTACAGAGCTTTGGAAACCTCCTGGTCGATAAAAAGTATCTGAACGAAAATGCCGAAACAAAACGCCTGACCCATTATCAGAACTCTCTTGAAAACTATATTACACGTAACCGCATCTCCATTAAAGATGTGGGTGCAATATCAAAATGGGTAAAAAAGCAGCATTATGTCTATCTGGTTATTTATGACGGTAATGAAGTCATCTATGAATCCGGATATTGGGATGATAAATACTCTGCCTACGAGCTTGCCGAAACCACTGACGGTGTTAATACCGCGACCGGTACCACTCCTTCCCTGGAACGAACGGTAAATAATATTGCCTTTAGCGACGGGACATACCTTGCGGCGATTATGGATGCCTCGGCACTGAAATGGATTAATATCGTGACCTTTGTTTCACTGGCAGTTTTTTTCTTCTTTTTGTTTTTGATATTAATACTTTATAATCACCGGTTAATTGCCCGGATTATGCAATTGTCAAAAGAGGTATCCCTCATAGAGAAAGGCGACCTGGAACAGCCCATATATCATAAAGGCAACGATGAGATTTCTCTCCTTGCCATAAACGCCGACAATATGAGACATTCCATCATTGCAAGGCATAAAAGTGAGAAAGAAGCCTGGGAAGCTAATAGTGAGCTGATTACTTCCATGTCCCATGATATCCGCACCCCCCTCACTTCTTTAATCGGATACCTGGAAATTTTAGCATCCGGCAACTACTCCTCCAATGAGCAGTTTAATAAATATATTAAAAGCTGCAAGACAAAATCCATTCAGTTAAAGGACCTTTCCGATAAGCTCTTTCAGTACTTCCTGGTATTTGGAAAGGAAAAGATATCTATGCAGATGGGTACCTTTGATGTGGGCATTTTGTTTCAGCAGCTAATCAGTGAGCATGTATTTGATTTAAGCAATTCCGGATTTCAGGTGAAGACAGAATTTCCGGAGGAGTCTTGCACCATATTCACTGACATACAGTATTTAAAACGGTTGTTTGACAACCTGTTCTCCAACATCCGAAAATATGCAGCTCCTGACGGAGAAATTACTATTGTCAGTCAAATAGAAGGTACCACGCTAACAATCAGTATAACAAACACCATACGAGTTGACAGTGGTTTTTTAGAAAGCACCAACATCGGATTAAAGACCTGTAAGAAAATAGTAGAGCAGATGAATGGAGTTTTTTTAATAAATAAGACCCCCCTGGCATTTGAGGTCCGTCTTGTCTTTCCGGTTAAACGAATTAACAGGAAAAATTGATATTTACTAAAGGAGTTAGGTTAGTATGAGAAATATTTTGGAATATTTGGAGCATTCCGCCAAGGAATATCCTGAAAAAATAGTTGTAGAAGATATGAACAGCCGATGTTCCTATAGAGAGTTATTAGAGAATGCCAAGCGCATCGGCACTTCTCTGACGAAAACAGGAACTTCGGGAAAGCCTGTCGCAGTCTTTATGGAAAAGAGTGTGGAAGCATTGACCGCCTTTATGGGAATTGTATATGCCGGCGGCTTTTATATTCTGATTAATCCTGAGCAGCCGCCCTTTCGTATTCAGCAGATATTACAGGTGTCCGGGGCAGAATGTATCATCACTCTTGACAACGCAGAAAAGTTTCTTCTTAAGACAGGATTTACCGGACAGCTCACCAGCTATGATAAGCTGCTTAAAAATGACATTGATGAAGGCTGTTTGCAGCATATCAGAGATATGGTACAGGATATCGACCCTCTTTACTGCAACTTCACCTCCGGCTCCACCGGTGTTCCAAAAGGAGTTTTAGTAAGCCACCGCTCGGTAATTGATTTTATGGAGTACTTTCCCTCTCTCTTTTCTATCGGAAGCGAGGATATCATCGGCAATCAGGCTCCCTTTGATTTCGATGTATCCGTAAAAGATATTTACTCCACTCTTAAAGTGGGAGCCACCATGGTCATTATACCGAAGAAGCTTTTCTCCATCCCTATGCAGCTCCTGGATTATCTCTGCGAGAGAAAGGTGACCACTCTTATCTGGGCGGTATCAGCTCTTTGTATGATAACACAGTTAAAAGGCCTTACTTATAAGGTCCCTGAAGCAGTAAATAAGATTCTCTTCAGCGGTGAAGCCATGCCTGTAAAGCATTTAAAAATCTGGCAGAAGTACCTGCCAAAGGCTTCCTATGTGAATCTCTACGGCCCAACGGAGATTACCTGTAATTGTACCTATTACCGTATTACCAGAGAATTCGAGCTGGATGAGAGCCTTCCCATCGGAAGAGCTTTCCCCAACGAAAAAGTCTTTCTGCTGGACGAAGAGGAGAAGGAAATTACCACCCCCGGAATAAGCGGTGAGCTCTGTGTATCCGGTACTGCTCTGGCTCTTGGCTATTATAACAATGCAGAACAGACGAGAAAGGCTTTTGTACAGAATCCTTTAAATACTCATTATTTAGAAACGATTTATCGGACCGGTGATCTTGCCTTCTACAATGAGGGCGGCGAGCTTATGTTTGCAGGGCGTAAAGATTTTCAGATAAAGCATATGGGACATCGGATTGAACTGGAAGAAATTGAATTAATTATAAACAGTTATCCGGATATCCAAAGAGCCTGCTGCGTCTTTGATACGGCAAAAAACCGGATTGCAGCATTTTACGTAGGAAGTATGGAAGGAAAAGAGATTCAACAGAAAATGCAGGAATCCTTGCCGGTCTACATGATACCGACGATATTTTACTCCTTGCCTGAACTTCCCATTACCGCTAACGGTAAAATAGACCGAAAGAAACTCTTGTGTGAAAATTTTAAATAATTTCATATACGATTACACCTGGAAAATCCTTGGTCCAATCTTACGATGTGCTAAGCAGGCATGTTGTTAATTCGGATTATTGAAAAGTGTAAAGAGCAAGACCGAATTACTCATAAAGCGCAGAACATGCGCAAAGAAGAGGTGAAATAATGAGAGATAAAAAATTCGAAAATGCTATCAGCCAATATAAGACGCCTTTTTATCTTTTTGATACGGACATACTGGCGGAGCAAATAAAAAAGATAAGAACAGCAATAGGAACAGATATAGAACTATGTTACGCCATGAAGGCGAATCCCTTTCTCATAAAGGAACTGGAAGGAATCGTTGACAGCTTTGAAGTCTGCTCTCCCGGCGAATTTCGTATCTGTGAGCGGGCGGCAATCCCAATGGACAAAATCGTGATGTCCGGTGTGTATAAGAATGCAGAAGACATCCATTATGCGCTGAAAGAGCATGGAAATCAGATTCTTTATACAGTTGAATCCTTATCCCACTGGCGTATCTTAGAAGATTATGCGAACAGCCATCAACTTACCATAAAGGTACTGTTACGCTTAACCTCCGGGAATCAGTTCGGTATGGATGAAACCCTCCTTCGCCAGATAATAAAAGAGACTACGGATAAGTCCGCAGACCATCCCTATGTTGACATCGAAGGAATTCAGTTTTTCTCCGGTACTCAAAAGAAGGTCCCGGAGAAACTAAAAAAAGAACTGGCTATGCTTGACAAGCTCTGTCTTGCTATGAAAGAGGAATATGGTTTTACCGTTAACAAGCTGGAGTACGGGCCCGGCCTTCCCATCGGCTATTTTGAAGAAGAAAAGGATGAAGGGGAGGCTATGCTCTCCGCCCTGGCTGATGCTTTAAGGGAACTGGCCTTTAACGGTAAGATTTCTCTGGAAATGGGCCGATTTATCGCCGCTCCCTGTGGTTTCTTTGTAACCGGTGTTGTGGATACCAAGAATAATAAGGGGCAGAATTACTGCATTGTAGACGGCGGCATGCACCATGTAAATTATTACGGTCAGATGCTGGCAATGAAGAAACCTCCCATCCTTCACTGGAATCAGAGAGAAGGCATTCAGGAAGAATGGACTGTCTGCGGTTCCCTTTGCACGGTAAATGACGTGCTGGTAAAGCAATACCCCTTTCACGGGCTTGCAACCGGCGATAAGCTGATTTTTGAAAAGGTCGGAGCTTATTCGGTGACAGAGGGCATATCCCTCTTCTTAAGCCGGGAACTGCCGCAGGTACTCTTGTATTCCAAAAAAGACAACCTAAGGCAGGCAAGAGGAAATTATCCTACTGACCTTTTAAATTATTTTCTTCAGTCCTAAAAAATACACTTCGTTCCTTTTATTCAAAGGCCCGGAACAAGCACAGTGTTTACGCAGATAAACAACACATTTTTAAATTAGCAGACCAATAAAAATTCAAAATAAATCTAATAATCAAAGGAGATTAAACACATGGAAAAATTAATGGCTATTTTAAAGGATATCAACCCGAATCTTAACTATGAAACAGAGACCAGACTTATTGACGGAGGCCTTTTGGATTCCTTCTCTATCCTGTCCCTTATACCGGAATTAGAAGATGCCTTTGGTATTGAAATTACACCTGTTGATTTGGTGCCGGTTAATTTTAATTCCGCACAAGCTTTATGGAGCATGATAACCAGATTACAAGAGGAATAATCCTATGACTTATACTTCCATTCTTTATTTGATACTGTTTTTACCGGCAGTTTTATTGTTTTATCACCTTTTCCCGGATAAACACCGTCCAAAGGTGCTCTTGCTCGCCAGCTATATTTTCTTCTGTTCCATCAGCGGAAAACTCCTAATGTATTTGCTCCTCTCTACCCTGTCGATGCATTACATAGGATTATGGCTTTCTTCTGCAAGGAAAAATTTCTCGCTAAAAGAACAGACTGCCGAAGACCGAAAAGCACTGAAGGCTGTCTACGCGAAGAAAAGCCGCGGCATTCTGTTCTTTGGCATAGCAATGCAGCTTGGCATGCTGCTGGTATTAAAATATTCCGGATTTTTTGCAGGCAATCTTAACGGTCTGTTAAAACTGGTATCCGCACCGGTCCTTCTGCCTGCCTTCCGGTTCGCTCTGCCCATCGGTATCTCCTTTTATACCCTGCAGGCAATCTCTTATCTGGTGGATATTTACTATCACAAGATTGAAGCAGACGATAATTTAGGAAGACTGGCACTGTACATGGCCTTTTTCCCGGGATTGATGGAAGGCCCCATCTGCCGTTATTCCCAAACAGCAGAAGCCCTCTATGCAGGAAAGCCTCTGGAGTACAGGAATATTACCTTTGGTATGCAGCGAATCCTTTGGGGCCTCTTTAAGAAACTGATTATTGCGGACCGGTTAAATATGCTCGTAGTAACAGTGTTTGACAAGCCAGGTCCTGACCACTACAGCGGAATTACGGTAATAGCGGCGGCTATCCTTTACACTTTCCAGCTATATGCTGATTTCTCCGGCTGTATCGATATTACGATTGGTACCGGCGAAATGTTTGGCATCACCATTCCGGAGAACTTCAGACAGCCCTTCTTTTCCAAAACCGCTTCTGAATTCTGGAGGCGCTGGCATATTACTCTCGGTGCCTGGTTAAAGGATTATATCTTTTATCCTATTTCCTTAACCAAATTCGTTAAGAACCTCGGCAAAAGCTCAAAGGCAAAATTCGGCAGACATTTAGGGCAAATTATCCCCTCCTCCATTGCATTGCTTGGAGTATGGGTCTGCAACGGTCTATGGCATGGCACCGGCTGGAATTACCTTTTCTTTGGTATGTATTATTTTACACTGATTTTATTGGGTAATCTATGTGAGCCGATGATACAAAAGATTACAGACACCCTGAAAATCAACCGTAACTCATGGTACTACCGGACACTGCAGACCATAAAGATATTGCCTATTATTTTTACAGGAGAATTGTTCTTTCGAGCCAACGGGTTAGGCGTCGGATTTAAAATGTTTGGGTCTATTTTCACCGGATTTCAGTGGTCCACGCTTACAGACGGTTCTTTGTTAAAACTGGGCCTGTCCCTTAAAGATTTCGCCGTAGTATTATTCGGCCTTATCGCCGTACTAATCGTTGGCATATTACATGAAAAGGGAATTGCTATCCGGGAAAGGATTGCCGGCTGGAATATCGCTGTCCGCTGGGGGTTCCTTTATGCAGCCATTGTCATCGTAATTATCTTTGGTGCTTACGGTGCCGGATATATACCTGCTAAATTAATTTATGCCGGCTTTTAAAAACATCTTTTCTACACTATCGGAAGTATGGAGGTTCTGATGAAATCAAAAATTATATTAAAACCAATATTATTTACTGCCGGTCTGTTTCTGATATTATACGTATTATCGAACCTTTTTCTCCCCTACAACAGTATAAATGAGGGGCCTTATAAGAAGATGAACGGAGTCTTAAATGCTCCAAAGGGTACAATTGATTACGTGACACTCGGTGACAGTGAATGCAGTACCAGTATATCCCCTATGGAATTATGGAGAAAGTATGGTTATGCCGGGTTCGATTGCGGTGTTCCAGGGCAGCGCCTTCAGGATACCTACTATTTGCTGCAGCAGTTATTAACCAAGCAGTCCCCAAAGGTCGTGCTCCTTGAGACCAATGCTTTTTACCGTGATTTTAAATACAGCAACGCACTTTCCGATGCTGTAGATGAAGCCGCACAAAACATCTTACCTGTATATAAATACCATAACAGCTGGAAAAACTTCAGCCTTGGTACATTAGAAGAAATAAAGAAAGAGCCGGGTCCCGCAGTTCCCAAAGTATACCAGGGTTTTCACTATACAACACTTACAAAGCCTTATGTCGGCGGTCCTTATGTACACAAGACTGATAAAGTACAGGAAATCGGAGACCAGCCTTTATACTATTTGAACAAAATTACAGAGCTCTGCAAGGAAAATAACATCCAGTTGATACTATACAGCACTCCGTCTCCTTTGTGCTGGACTTATGAGAAACATAATTCGGCCGCTGCATTTGCCAGAGATAATTCTTTACCCTATGTTGACATGAACCTACATACGAAACATATAGGCTTAGACTGGGCAAAAGATACCCGTGACAAAGGGAATCATCTGAATTATTACGGCGCCAAGAAAGTGACGGACTTTATGGGAGTATATTTATCCAAGCACAGTAACCTTCCCGATCACCGCAACCAGGCAGAATATACTTCCTGGAATAAGGCGCTGAAAAAGTATTTGACGCTGAATAAAGCAATATAATTGATAAAAGGGCTGGTCTTTCACAATGGGACGGCAATTTGCACCAAACAGAAAGACTCATGCGCTGGTGCCAAGGCGCATTCGTTCTTTCTGTTTGGTGCAAATTGCCTGTGAATATATTGAAATAAAAGTTTTGCGCTCATATGATATTATGATTCGCCCGACAAATGGGGCATTTTCTAAAAATTCAAAAAAAGTGCACAAAACATTAATGTTTACAAACTGTATATTCTTTTAAAAATGGCAAAAAAATCATCAAAAACCATGTTTGTCTGAATTTTCAACTATGATTTTAAAAGATATATTGTACAATTTGCCATGTCGATTTAAAAAGAATGCCATTTGTCGGGCGAATCATATTATATAATAGGCTACCAGCTAGGATTTAAGTCTGTCCGGCTCACTGGTCTCAACAAAAAAGAGGCATCTTTAAGTGAATCTCAAATGTTATGGAAAATAACATGGATGTTCACTTCGAAGATGCCTTTTGGGGTCTTATATCCTTGCTTTATGAATCAAAATTTTCTAACAGACTTTCTTTTTTATCCGGTATTGCATCTCCATGTTTAACAAACAGCATAGTACACAGGGACAACAGGGAGAATATCACTGCATAGGGAAACAGGGTATGGTATGAGATGTGTTCCATTAAGAAGCCCGACAGTATAGGGGTAATAATCTGCGCTGACATGGAAAAAGTGTAATATAGCCCGGTATACTTCCCTACATCCGAACCTTTACTCATCTCCACCACCATCGGGTAGGAATTTACGTTAACGGCTGCCCAGCCGATTCCGGTTACTGCAAAGACCAGGTTAATCATTCCCGAGTACTCTCTGAACAGCATTCCGGCAAAGTAGGAAGCAGATAACAGCAGGATTCCTCCGATAATGGTTTTCTTACGGCCAAACTTTCCGGAGATTGCTCCGATGGGTATGTAACTTAATATTGCGGCAATGGTAGCAATCAGCAGGCAGTTGGCAAAACTGCCGCCTTTTAAGTTCCATACCTTAGCAGCATATCTGGAAAATGCCGTAGTGATTGCATTATATGCCATAAACCATAAGAATATGGATGCCAGAATGAAGATCAGGCTTCTCATAACTTCCTTGGGAAGTTTCGAGGAACTGCTTCCATTTTCCTTTACTTTCTCTGTATCTTCTTCCTCTTCTGTGTAAATTCCGATTTTGTTTTCTCTTACCGTACTCACCAGTACTGCGACTGCCGCCACCATTAATACGGCAACTGCAAGAAATACCGGGAAATAATTGGGTTTATCCACCTGTTTGATCATGACCTTAATCATTACAAGGGAGAATACTCCTCCCACCGCTCCCATCAGGTTGATAACTGCATTGGCTTTGCTTCTTAAGGGTTTGGGAGTCACATCCGGCATCAGAGCAACTGCGGGAGAACGGTAGGAACCCATTGCTATAAGCAAAAGCAGCAGAGCTCCAATAAATACTATCCTGTTTTCGTTTAAATCCGCTATTGGGAGAACCAGCATTAGGACCACCGCTGTTATTGTGCCGATTAAAATAAACGGCGTTCTCTTCCCTAACCTGGTACTGACTTTGTCTGAATATGCGCCGAAGACAGGCAGCAGAAAAATTGCAAGAACATTATCTAATGCCATAACCGTTCCGGTTACGGTTTCACCAAATTTAAAGGTGTTTTGCAGGATCAAAGGAATGATAGTGTCATACAACTGCCAGAAAGCACAGATTGACATAAATGCAAGACTGATTAAGAGCGTTCGCTTGTAGTTTAATTTCATTGATTTCTCCTTCTCCGAGTGTTTTTGTAATGCTTATAATTTATTAATAACACTATTCCAATGAATCTACAAGTAAAATCATGTCTGACGCTTACAAAAGAAAAAGTCACTTTATCATAACAATCGAGCTGATAATATAATCAAATACAGTAGTATCTGTTATTTCAGACGGCTGTGAATATGCATAAGAATAAACATTTCCGTTATAATAAAATGCTATTACCGAGTTCTCATATTTACTATTATTATAAGTGCAGTTATATAATAGTTTCTTGGCTATTACATTGGAATTTATATTCGTATATTCGGAACTGATCTCGGAATAATCGGCAGAACTCCCTGCAATTCCGGAAGCAAGACCATCTAATAACTCCTTAATCTGATCCGAATCGAGGTCAGAAGAATTCGCATCAAAAATTTGCAGCGTCAATGCGCCGGTTGTAGGATAATAGTATGTTCTGGTGCCA
Source organism: Bacillota bacterium (assembly GCA_023450835.1). Lineage (GTDB taxonomy): Bacteria > Bacillota > Clostridia > Lachnospirales > Lachnospiraceae > Anaerocolumna. The sequence continues at coordinate 10,283 of JAEXGM010000256.1, forward strand.
TCATCTACTTCTTTCCAGGTGGATGGAATATTATAAACGATATCTCCTGTTTGATGGATCTCAAACTTATTTATTAGGTAATTTTCAGATAAAAAATCATATATGGTGCTAGTAAGCCCTACATAATTACCATCTTTAAATTCTCCAACATAGATTCCTCCATCCGTGGTAGTTAATATTCCTGTTCCATTCATATAATCATCTTTATAATCGCCGACATATTTTTGGCCATCGTCCCACTTTGTAAATCCATCACCGCTAAAATGGCCGTCTTTCCATTCCCCATAATATACCCAGTTAATACCATCATCCGGTCTCTGGCTTTTGAAAGTTCCAAAACCATCAGGAAGACCATTCTTAACACTGCCAGTATACACGCCATCCCGTTCCCCAACGTCTAATTGTAATTTGAGGTCTTTTTCATAAAGATAATTAGCTGAATTATCAACAGTATTGCTTGCTTTAGGAGAGCATGAACTCAATAGCAGAAGTGAGATGCTCAAAATCATTAATAAAAATTTTTTCATATAATCCGTTCCTTAACTTTATTTAGCTAAAAAAGCCATACGAATATTTTATTGTAATATTTGACAAAAATCAACATGAACGTGGAATATTTATCCACATTGAATTTCCCTTATTCAAATCATTGAAAATACTATCTTTTATTTCATGTGAGTGTTTCCATTTTACAAAATTGCATTTTAAAAGTTTCTGAAAATTATATCTTTGCATTTTATTGATATTTAATATAAATATTTAAAGTATTGCTTTAAATATTTATTGAAATTTTATTGATAAAAATATATAATACATATAATAAATGGAAGGAGAAATGAATATGGAAGAACAACTTAATAAAATAAAAAAAACCGGAAAGAGATATCGCAAATTTATATCCTTTATATTTTACATTATGTTATCCTTAATTATCTTGTCCGTTATAGATATTATTGACCTTTCTAAGAAGAGCAGCGATATGTTTGAAGTAAAGAGCAACGAAACCGGAGCCTACTATCTCTACATCGACGGAAATAAATGGAGTGATATAGACTAC
>JAEXGM010000007.1 GCA_023450835.1 Bacillota bacterium
TTCGCATCATACTTTGGCGTAATCTCTACTATATTCAGAAGTTTCTTATTCGAATCAAAGACTGTAGCTGCATCAACGGCACTGTCGAAAGTAATTGTCAGTGTCGTACTGTCTGTTATGACAGCAGATTTCACTTTAGCTGACTTTGCTGCTACTTCAATAATTATCTTATCATTAATGTAACTTGTAGATGCTCCTGCCGCTGTTAAGGATGCCGTTGCAGTGAGAATTGCAAAACCGGGGCTGACAGCAGTTACAACACCGTTCTTGTCCACTGTGGCAACACTGGTATTGCTGATGCCATATGTAATAACACTATTGGAATTTGCCGGTGTTACATCCACATTAAAATCATATTTTTCTCCGACCTGCATCAGATGCCTGCTGTTATTATCAGGTGTATCTGTCGCATTGTTAATTACGACCTTGGTTGCAGGTATCATAACTGTAACCTTACAGCTTAATGTGGTAGTCTTTTTGTTCTTATAGGTTATCTTAAGATTTATATTGGTGGTTCCCTTGGCTACTGCCGTAACATAACCTGTATTGGGATTTACGGTAGCAATCTTGCTGTTGGATGAAGTCCATTTCTTTGTCTTTACGGTAGAACTGCTCAGGTTCTTAACAGTTAAGGTAAAGGTAGAGCCAATTCCCACTAATGACCTCTGTTTAGTGGACAGAGTCGGTGCGGCGGCGGCCTTAACAGTCAGGGAACCGGCAGAAGTAAGTATCGGCAATAAAAGAGCTGTAATCAAAAATACTGCCAGTACTTTTCTGATCCCATTTTTCATATTTAATCCTCCTGTTCTCATATAAAAGTAATTACTGTTATCCTACATCATAATGGCTTATTTTGTCAAAATATTGTCAAAACCGTGTCAGCTCGCCTGTAAAAATAAGGGATTGCTGCTCTGCAGAGCTCAGATAAAATATATCATTTTACTCTGTAAAAACACAGCAACCCCGTTATTCTCAGGTTCCTACTGTCTTAATTCAATTCCCATATTACTTAAATTCTTTAATATCTTATTCATTACTTCTGTAATGTCTTTTTCTTCCAGGGTACGTTCTTTTGCCCTAAAGGTAATGGAATAAGCCATAGACTTATGTCCTTCTTTAATCTGTGCCCCTTCGTAGATATCGAAAAGTTCACAATTCTCCAAGATATTCCCGCTGCTCTTACGAATGACCGCCTCTACTTCTCCTGCCAGGATATCCTTATTCACAAGCATGCTTAAATCTCTGGTTACAGCAGGATACTTTGCGATTCCCTGGTACTTCATATCAAAGGAAGCACGGGCTACGATTTCCGGCATATCGAGAACTCCGATATATGCCTTGTCTCCGATATCATAGGCTTCCAGAACATCCGGATGTACCTCTCCCAGATACCCGATTACTGTTCCGTCATAAATAATATCCGCCTGTCTTCCGGGATGAAGATAGGTCTTAAGGTTGCCGGGGTCATAAGTAACTCTGCTCTTTAAACCAGTCTTTACAAGGATTTCTTCCAAGACTCCCTTTAATTCGAAGAAATCACCTTCACCATAAAAACCTAATACCAGCTGTACTCTTTCATCCGGAAGCTCTGTCAGAGGAAGAGCCTTTGGCTGATAGGTGTTGCAGAGTTCATACAGGCGTACATTCTTATTCCTGCGGTTGAAATTCGTTGACAGGGACAGAAGCATACCATTTAAAGGCAGGGTTCTCATAATGCTGAAATCCTCGCCCAGAGGATTGGATATCACGATTGCCTGACGTTTTACATCCTCTTTTGAAACTAACAGCTTATCAAATACCTTAGGACTTTCGAAGGAATAGCTCATAGCCTCGGAGAAACCGCACTGCTCAGCTACATTCCTTGCCACATTTTCAATGCGAAGCTTAAAAGGAAGCTTTCCTGTGGTTGCTTCCCCGGTAGGAAGGGTTGTGGGAATGTTGTCATAGCCAAAGAATCTGGCGACTTCCTCATCTAAGTCTGCCTGTAAATTCACGTCCTGTCTCCAGCTTGGAACAATTACTTCATCTGTGGCTTCATCATATCCTAAATCAATTTTCTTAAAATAAGCTAACATGGTCTCCTTGGAAAGGTCTGTTCCAAGTACTTTATTTGTTCTCTTATAATCAAAAGGAACTCTTGTTTCCTTTCTGACTACAGGATAAACGTCTGCGGCACCGCCTACTACTTCTCCGGCTCCCAGTTCTTCAATGAGCTGGCAGGCTCTGTTAATGGCCTCCATGGCCGTATTGGGGTCCAGGCCCTTCTCAAACTTGGCAGCAGCATCGGTACGAAGACCAAGTTTTTTACCGGACAAACGGATGTTAGTTCCGTCAAAACAAGCCGCCTCAAATAAAAGAGTGGTAGCTTCATCAGTAATCTTGGAATTCTCACCGCCCATAATACCTGCGATTCCAACAGGCTTCTCACCGTCGCAAATCATAAGGATAGAGGAATCAATCTTTCTTACCTGACCATCCAAGGTAGTAAATTCTTCTCCGTCCTTTCCTCTGCGGACAATAATCTCACCGCCTGCAATCAGTCCCAAATCATAAGCATGCATGGGCTGTGCATATTCTTCCATAACATAATTGGTGATGTCAACGATATTATTGATAGGGCGGATACCACAGGCTGCAAGTCTTCTTTGCATCCACTGAGGGGAAGGTGCTATCTTAATATTCTTTACGACTCTTGCAACATATCTGGAGCAAAGATCGCTGTCTTCAATTGCTACTTTGATATAATCGGAAGTCTTTTCGCTGTTACCTGTCTCTTTGATAACAGGAGGTACGAACTCCTTCTGAAAGGTTGCTGCGGCTTCCCTTGCAATTCCCAGTACGCCGAAACAATCCACACGATTGGAGGTGATTTCATATTCAAAAACTACATCCTTTAAGCCTAAGGCTTCTACGGCACAGGAGCCGATCTTTATATCCTTATATGCTTCATTGTCACTGAAAATATAAATTCCGCTCTCGGGAGCATCCGGATACATTTCTCTGCTGGAACCCAGTTCTTCAATGGAACACATCATTCCGCAGGATTCAATTCCACGCAGCTTTCCTTTCTTAATCTTGATGCCTCCGGGAGTTTTGTTTCCGTCATGTCCTCCGGCTACTCTTCCGCCGTCTAACACAACAGGTACCACATCTCCTTCTTTTACATTGGGAGCGCCGGTTACAATCTGCACGGTTTCTCCTTCTTCCGTAACCTGTACCTGGCATACGATTAATTTATCCGCATCGGGATGTCTTTCAATCTTTAATATTTTTCCTACTACAATCTTCTCCAGATCTTTATCAAGTTCTTCATAGCCTTCTACCTTGGTACCGGTTAAGGTCATTCTATCAGTATATTCCTGAGGAGTTACATTCAGCTCGGGAACATATGCTTTAATCCATGACAATGGCGTATTCACTTTATTTTCCTCCAATCAACAATTTAATCTATTATTAACCACCCACACTGCTCTTACATTCAAGTCCTCATTTTCTTAGAACTGCCTCAGGAAACGGATATCATTTTCATATAAGAGTCTCATATCATCGATTTCGTATTTTAAGAGTGTGATACGCTCCAAACCAACACCAAAAGCAAAGCCTGTATATTCATCCGGGTCAATTCCGCTCATCTTAAGAACATTAGGATGAACCATGCCGCAGCCAAGAATTTCAATCCAACCGGAGCCTTTACAGAAACGGCAGCCTTTACCGCCGCATTTAAAGCAGGTTACATCCACTTCCGCACTGGGTTCCGTGAAAGGAAAATGGTGAGGCCTGAATTTTACCTTTGTTCCTTCTCCGAAGAGCTGTCTTGCAAATTCAGCAAGGGTTCCCTTCAGGTCTGCAAAAGTAATATTCTTATCAATTACAAGTCCTTCTATCTGGTTAAAACAGGGGGAGTGGGTCGCATCCACTTCATCGGAGCGGAATACCCTTCCCGGTGCGATCATACGGATGGGCAGCTTTCCTTCTTCCATCATTCTCACCTGTACGGGAGAGGTCTGGGTTCTAAGAAGGATGTTGCTGTTTACGTAGAAAGTATCCTGCTCATCCTTTGCCGGATGGTTTGCAGGAATATTCAGAGCCTCAAAGTTGTAATAATCATATTCCACTTCCGGTCCTTCCACTACTTCATAGCCCATTCCGACGAAGATTCTCTCTACCTCTTCCAGAGCGATATTGTTGGGATGACGGTGTCCCATAAGAGTTCTTTTAGCAGGAAGAGTAACGTCTATGGTTTCTCTCTTTATCTGCTCTTCCCTCATTTTCCTTACAAAACCCTGTCTGGCTTCTTCCAATTTCTCTTCCAGAACATTTCTTGCATCATTTACCATCTGACCAACCTTGGGTCTGTCTTCGGGAGATACCTCCTTCATGGACTTTAATATCTCAGTCAGTTCACCTTTTTTACCCAGATAGGCTACCTTAATATCATTGAGACTGTCAAGCTTCTCTGCTGACTTCATTTTCTCCAGGGCTTCTTCTACAATTGCCTTTAATTTCTCCTGCATATCCTGTCTCCTTTCCTTTTCCTTCATAATACATGGACGCAAAAAAACTCCGTCCCACAAGGGACGGAGCAATATCTTAATTTTAAGCTTACCTTAAAACAGGAACCTTCCGCGGTACCACCCTAATTCCGTTAGCAGGTTACAAATAATTGTGATATCAATTACATGTAAACTAATACACGGCTCTTAAGAATGCGTAACGTGCACAAAACGTCATCCCCTACTAAGGTTCAAGGATGCGGCTCCGGTGTGAATATCAATAATTATCTGAACTTAAGGAAGCTTACAGCCGGTGACTTCCTCTCTCTGAAAGAAAATAACTATCTGGTCAGGTCAGGAAATGTCTTGTGATTTCCTGGTGGGAAATGTCTTGTGATTTCCTGGTAGGAAGTGCTTTATAACTTCCTGGTAGGAAGTGCATTGTAACTTCCTGGTAGGAAGTGCTTTATAACTTCCTACACTCCTGTCACCTTCATAGCCTTTACATATATGTATTAATCATTTTAGCACAATTTTAGTTCTTGTCAAGGCTGATTCTGCTTTTTACCTACGGTAAAGCCACGAAATCTTTACTGTGTGATATTTTGGTCAGGGCAAGGCAGTTCCAGGATAATTTTCTCAATATTTTACTCCAATTAACCTGTTGTTTTTATTGACATCAGAAGCTTTTACCTCCATAATAATAGTAGTATTTCACACAAAATAAGCTGATAATCTTTAACCGAAACGAGGTTATACAAATGAGTATTTTTTCATATGACAGTTCCTTAATGCGTGTTTTAAATTTCGTGGCAGATATGGTACTGCTGCATTTCTTATGGCTTCTGTGCAGCCTGCCGGTCATAACAATCGGTGCCTCTACCACTGCTCTTTACTACACCTGTATGAAGCGCATTCGTACCAAAGAGGGGTATATCACCGGGAATTTCTTTCATTCCTTTAAAATGAATCTAAAACAGTCGACTATCATCTGGCTGATACTTTTAGTAATCGGTTACCTCTTCTATCTTGATTTTCAAATTGCCGCTTCTGTCGGCGGATTTACCGGAAAAATCATGATGGGAGGCTGTATTATCTTTCTGCTTCCTTACCTGTTCGTAACACTATACATATTCCCTGTTCAGGCAAAATTTAAAAATTCAGTTAAGGATAACTTTAAGAATGCATTTTTGATGTCCTATCGTCATTTCTTTCTGACACTGATTTTATTATTCATCGTCGGAAGCATTGTTATCCTTGGTTTTTTCTTTCCGCCTATGATCGGCCTTCTATTGATATGCGGCGGCGGACTGACCGGTTTCCTGACCTCCACCATATTTATTCAGGTATTCCGTCACTATATTCCCAATGAGGCTGAAAAAGACCTCGAAATCTCAGGTGAGAAATTCAGTCTGAACAGCTAAAAAGCTTATATAAAAATAAGGCATATAAAACTTATATTAAAGTTTTATATGCCTTTTATTTTGATATTAACATATTGGTGTTTACGTTTTGACATTTACATTTTGATATCTACATATCGGAATTTACAAATACTAACACTTAATACTCTCTTCTCAGAATACCATCTTATGATCTGCCCAACAAATGACTTGATTTCATACATACACAGGCAAATTACACAAAACAGAAGAAGGAATGCGCCTATGGAAATGTATTAGAAGGCCTTTTCTCAGACTGTTTTGTGTAATTTGCCGTCCCCTTGTGAAAGACTGCCCGTTTGCCATACTAATCACCTTATTTTAAGGCCTCAAAAGCTTTAAGTCCGCTTCCCCATACAGCTTCCCCTGTTTCCTGGCACAGTGCGGTAATGGTCATAACGTATTTCTTTCCGTCATCGTCATACTGCATGCATACTACACCTTCGTAGGTCTGGTCCTCTATATGGAGGGTGATCTTATTATCTCCCGAGAACTCCCAGGTTCCCATCTCTTCTCCGGTTATCTTCCCGTTACTCTTTAAAGTAATAAGCTCTGATTCCTGAATTTCCGCCGAAATCTTGCGGCCATGGTTAATAAATTTATATTCTCCTGCTACACTCTTTTCGGAATAGGTACCAATAGTCTCCCCGGTATAGCGGTATGGCGTTATAACCGGCCAGCCGTCTTTGTTGAAGAACATCTGATGGACTCTTACCTGATGTTTTTCCCCGCTGTTTTCAAAACGGGTATGGTATATTATAAAATACTTTCCGGTTTCCTCCTGGTACAGGCAGGAATTATGTCCGGGTGACAGATACCCTTTTCGTTCCTCGCCCTCTTCTCCTTCCTTCCAGAGAAATTTATAATTGCCCATAAGCTTGGTTCCGTATTTCATGGCTGTAATATCACTGAAGGTGGTGTTGTCAGGGCCTTTACAATCTATCATATCCTGCCCCATGGAATCCGTATAAGGCCCGTCGGGATTTTTCGAACGGCTTACCCTTATATTATAACCGCCGTCTGAATCCAACCCTCCAAAGGATAAGAATAAATAATAGTAATCCGTGTCTTTATTATAAATAATATAAGGGGCTTCAATTCTCAGATGATTGCCGCCCAATAATTTTTTTCCATATCCGCTCTCTAAAGGCAGACCCGTTACCGTATCCATCTCCTTTATAAAGATGCCTCCGGAATAAGAGCCGTAGACCATCCACAACCGGCCGTCCTTATCGTAAAACACATTAGGGTCTACGGTATTCGGGTCTATTGTTGCCTGATATAAATTCCCGTCCTCATCCGGCTCATTGCTGTCCATTCCGGATTTTAGAAGAATACCCTCATTCTTATACGGACCCGCCACGCTATCCGAAACAGCCATTCCAAGGGCTGACAAAGGCTTGCTTCCCTGGCAGTTACAATAATACATGTGGTATTTTCCATCCTGCAGCCGTATTACATCCGGGGCCCAAAAGGTGGAAGTCTGTGCCCATTCAAAGGCTTCTTTCATCTCCGTCAGTACGTTTGGAATGACAGGATTGTTGTTCTTGACACCTGCATTTACCTGAACCCAGTTAATAAGATCATCTGTTTTCGCCACTGCCAAATGAGAACCAAAGATATAGTATTTGCCGTCTTCACCCTTTACAATTGCCGGATCATGTACCGACACTTCATTAAAATTTATCTCTACCGGATTCGCCAGAGAGAGTTTACTCTTATCACCACACCCTGTAAGGCTGCAGATTCCAGCCAGCCCCAATATAAAAAATAATACTCTTTTATTATTCACCTGTTCTCCTTTACTGCCAACTGACAGTATTACATAGGAGAGTACTTGATGCGAACCTGAATATCCTGATTATAATTGCCGAAGTTGCTTCCAAATATGGTCAATCCGCCTACATTTTTCGCATCTTCTTTGACCATCAGTTTAAACCGTATAGTACTGCTGTAATTGAACTCGAACTGGTTGATATCCGTTTCCGATATTTTCAGACCATCCATAAAGGTTCCCTTTTTGTTAATTTCAATCATTTTCAGCAAGCCATACTGGTTCCAGTTAGGGAACCACCAGTCAGGTGTAAAGATTCCCCTCACATCTCCATAATCTCCAGGACTTGTCCATGTTCCGATTTCAACATCATTCAGCAGGAACGTGATATCCGAAGGCCAGTCGTTATTAATTCCCGGCGCTTCGCTGCTAAGTTCCATAGATAAGTTTATACGATCGACCTTCTGTCCCACAGGCAGAAGGTTCGGTATGATATATTCAATATATCCCTTTGTAAACCATAAGATTTCGGCATTTACCCTGTCAGGATGAGCAAAATATCTTGAATCATCCTCTACACCTATAAGTGCCTTACTGGTCGCTATTCCGCAGGTGGGGTAAATATTATAAACGGAATAATGTCCTATGGGTACATCCACCTTATAGACATTCTGATCTTTCTCAGAATCTTCCAGCTCCATCTCAATTAATATCTTATCCACATCCACACGGCATATCTTCTGATTACCATGTCCGCTGTGCTCTGTGAGTACGTTAACAACTCCGCTTTCTTCCAGCAGTTTTATATGACTGGTCAAGGCACCGCTGGTAATTCCCAGGCTGGAGGCCAATTCCTTCATATTCATTTCTTTATTTTCCAACAGCAGCTTCACTATATTAATTCTTAATTCTGAGCCCAGCGCTTTAAATACGTTCAATCCGGCATCCAAACTTTTAATATGTATCATTGGCAGCTCCCCTTTTAACAATTTCAAAATTGATTTAGATATTACTATATATTACATAACAATGCAGTAATATGCAATAGTATCTTTAGGTTTTCCTTGAATTGTTATAGTATACCTGCCGGCATTTTCTTTTTTCATTCTTTCAGGCCTGAAACCGCCAAAGACTCGATAATATATCTCTGGAAAAAGAAAAATAGCAGAAGTGTCGGAATGACGGAGATTACAGAAGCCGCCATTATAAGCGGGTAATCGCTTTGTACTGCATAATAAGAATTAAAGGAACGGATAACTACCTGCAATGTAAACCACTCATCATTCTGGATAAATATTGTGGGAGCCAGGAAATCATTCCATATTCCCATAAACCATAAAATCAACTGCGTCATTAAAGGGCCTTTCATCAAAGGCAGAAAAATACTATAGTACATTTTAAAGTATCCGCATCCGTCAATCTTGGCGGCTTCCGCTATAGAAGTAGGAATACTGGACAGATTCTGCCTCAGGAAAAAGATAATGCTTATATTTCCGAAGAGTCCAGGAATAATAAGGGGCAGCAGGCTATTGGTCCACCCCATCCTTGTAAACATTACATACTGCGGAATCATAACTCCCGCAAAGGGAATCATCATGGTAGAGAGCAGCGCCAGAAAGGCAATACTTTTTCCCTTAAATTGCAGCTTGCTGAAAGAAAAGGCAGCCAGTGAAGAGGTGAATCCGCCAATCAGCAATACCGGCACCTCTATCATCATTGTGTTTCTTACGCCGCGGAAAAATGCACCTTTTTGAAGTACTTGAGCATATTTGCCAAACTTCCAGGGTTTTGGAATAACAGAAAAGTTCGCCGATAGTATCTGGTTTTTTGTCATGAAAGAGCTCAGAACCATATAAATCAACGGAAATACCATTGCAACTGCACCTATCAGGAGTACAACGAAAACAATGACATTAATAACCTTGCTCTTTTTTGATGTAATTGATGAACTGACATCATCTTTATTCGCCATTTATCTTTTCCTCCTTAATCAATGGTCTTTACCCATTTCTCCTGACCCTTGAAATTAATTGCCGTTACAATAAATATCATGATACACAGTAACATTGCTATTGCGGAACCGTAGCCCATCTGTCTGCCTTCAAAGGCTTTATCATAGAGATAATAAACTACCGTTGCGGCACTATAGTTCGTTCCGCCTTTGTTTACCATTACTACGACCTCAATAAATACCTGGAATCCGCCGATTAACCCCATTATGAGAAGGTAAAAGGTAACGGGAGACACAAGAGGTATGGTGATATGCCGGAACAGCTGAAATCCGCTTCCTCCGTCAATTCTTGCTGCTTCATAATAGGAACCGGGAATGGACTGCAGACCGGAAAGATAAAGTATAATTGAGGTTCCAAGCCCTTTCCATACCATGAAAATGATCATGGCTAACTTCACCCAGCTTTCATCCCCCAGCCAGTTAGGCCCGTGTTTCCCTGAGATTGCTTTAATCACTATATTCAAAAGGCCATAATCGTAATTGAATACCCATGCCCAAAGAATAGCTACCGCAACCATAGAGGAGACAACCGGCACATAATACATGGTACGCAGAACTTTAATCCCCGGTATCTTACGGTTCATGCCTACTGCACAAATCAAAGAAAGTACCATTCCTATTGGGATACCCAGCATGTAAATCATCGTATTAAGCAGAGACTTCCAGAATTTCGCATCATGAAACAGGTCTATGTAATTTTGAAATCCAACAAAATTATCAAGCATATTGTTGGTCCCCGTCCAGGCCGTCAAACTGGCAACAAATGCAAAACCAATCGGAAATGCCATAAAAATCAGGAATCCGATAAAAGGCGGTGCAATAAAAAGGCGTCCGTATCTTTGTTCTTTCAGAGCCGCTGCCGTCATTCTTTTTCTGGCTTCTTTTCTTCTTCCGAACATCTTTACCTCCATATGAAGGAATGGCTGACAGCTACCAGCCAGCCATTCCAGTTAATACAAATTATCTGAACATTATTTTACACTAACGGACATTTGGCCATGAGGCACCAGGTGCCGGATGTGAAATGTTCTTTATTTCACACTAGCCCAAGCCTTATCAAGAGATTCCTGCATTTTAGGCTGAACCTGGGCAAGATAATCCGCTACGCTTACACTGCCGTTTTTCACATTTGCAAAGCCTTCAAAGAATAAGCTTGACCATTCTGAGTTCGGCGTATAGGTGGTTTCCATCATCTTACCTTTATAAGTATCCGTTCCGTTTAAGTAATTGAAGAATACATTTATATTGGAAGGATATTTTACAGTACCGTCCTTTACAGCGCTGATAAACTCATTCTGTGCATAACTCTGAATATTAGGCAGCTGGATGGACTCTCCTCCGGTCACGCCCGATAATTCTTTCTGTCCTTCCAGGTTGGTCGTCAGGAAGGAAATCAATTTCAACGCTGCATCTTTATTCTTGCTCTTATCGGAAATACAGAAGCCTACTGTTCCGTTCCAGGTTGTAGATACTCCCGTTGAAAGGGTGGGATATGCGCAAAGATCCCAGTTATAAGGGAAGGTTTCCTTATCCATAAATGCGCCTACATCCCATGTACCGCAGGCATAAAATGCTTCCTGTCCTGCCAGCCATCTCTGGTATACTCCCAAAGAGGAATCCTGCTCTACCGTAGGCGTTACCTTATATTTTAAGGTAAGGTCCACATACTTCTGAACAGCATCTATGAACTCAGGTGTATTTACGGTTACTGTTTTATAATCATCGCTAAGGAAACTTGCGCCATTGGACCAGATGAACTGATAGAGCATAAAGCCGTCAGCAAAGCCTGCACCCCACTGGTCAATCTCTCCGTCTCCGTCTTTATCCTTTGTCAGTGCCTGACACACCTTGACAAATTCATCATATGTATACGGCTTATCAGGATTCGGATACTCTACTCCGGCTTCATCAAACAAATCCTTGTTGTAAGCATAAGCAAAGGTTGAACCGTCCTTCGGAAGAGCATACAGACTTCCGCTGCCGGTAGTGGTGCCGTCATATTTATAAACATTCAGAACGTTCTGATACATATCATCTGTCGAAATATTGTTATCCTTAAGCATCTGGTCCAGTGAAGCAGCATACCCATTCTTCACGTAATCAGCTACAGATTCCGGTCCTACATAAAAGACATCCGGCATATCTCCGGAAGCCATCATACCGGTCAGAGTAGTTGAGTATTCATCCTGGGTGGTCACCTGGAAATCCACATCCTTCACGGTATCTTTATTAGCCTCTTTAAATTCGTCAATCATCTTCTGGTATACTGCTTTTTCATGATCCTGCATGTAGACAAAAACTGTCAGTTTTGCTTTGCCGCCTGCTGATTTGTCCCCGCCGGATGAACAGCCTGTCAAGGCAATGGAAGCCGTCATCATTATCGCCAGTCCCATAGCAATTACTTTTTTTAATCTCATTTCTTCTCCTCCTTAAAAACCTTATTAGTAAAACCCTTTACTTTCTAACTAATATTTAAGAACAAATTAACTATACCACCATTATTTACTGTTTGCAATATTATTTTAGCTTTTTCTAATATTAACAGTCATTTTTATGCATTATGTTCAAATTTTAAGCATTAAAATTGTATATAATACACATATATTTTACTATTTGTTTTAATTGTTTATATTTTTCTAAACTATAAGGTATTATTATTCCTCCATCCATTGCCGGCCACATATTCAAAACAGGGAAAGCCCTTCTCATTCCATTTTACAGGCATTATCATCGTATGCCTGTTGGGATCATATAAAGGATTCTCCTGTATTTCCTCGTATTGTCTGGCATGATAAATACACAGGTCCGTAATTCCGTCCTCTCCTTTTACGAAAGAATTATGTCCCGGACCGTAAATTCCTTTTTCTCTGTCCGTCTGCAGTACCGGAAAGGTAAGTTTATTCCAATTGTTAGGGTCCAGCAGTTCACTGCCCTCGTCAATATACAACATTCCCATACAATAGCAGGCGCCGGTGGCACTGGCAGAAAAAGTGAGGAAGAGCTTTCCGTTATTCCGGATAATGGCAGGCCCCTCATTTACCCAGTAATCAATTCTTTCCCACTGATAATCCGGTGTCGTAAGCAGTACCTGGACTGTAGAAAGACGGTTGGGAGAGGCCATTTTGGCAATATAGAGATTTGATATCCCTTTACCCACCCCTGTTTTTTCCGCCCAAACGTAATACCATTCCCCTTTGTGTTCAAATACCGTAGCGTCCAGAGAAAATGCCTGGAAGGAGAACTCGTCCTCCTCGGCTGCCTGCATCATGCCAAGCTCTCTCCAGGGTCCTTTCACAGGGTCCTCGCTGTCACAGACCAGAACATAAGGGCGGATCTTCCATATGTTCTCCGCATCTCCCGCCGCATAATAGATATGCCATCTCCCCATAACATAATGCAGTTCCGGTGCCCATATATGGAAGCCCTGAGGCCCCTTTTCATGCTTTCTCCACAGTACCTCCTCTTTTGCCTCTTTTAACCCCTCTATCGTATCGGAACTGCGCAGAACAATTCTATCATATTCAGGAACAGAACCTGTAAAATAATAGGTTCCTTCTTTGCTGCGGCATATATACGGATCTGCTCTCTGCTCAATAAATGGCTTATTGTACTCTGTGACGCTTACTTTTATGTTCTCCATAATAACTCCTTTCGTGAATATCAAATCTCTGATTTGGTATTCCTGAATCCATAGTTGAAAAACTGGTTTTTTCAACAAAGCTCCAATTGCATGTCGCAAGCCTGCAAGCAGACTGTCAGAAGTCTGTACAGCATTGTCATACACACTCCATTACACAATAGCACCTCAAATAATAAATTTCAATATGAATTTTACATTTTTATTGATTAATATTGTTTTTTCTAAACATCAAGAGTTATTCTACGGCCATTCATTCAAAACTCGATTGAAAACAAGTATTATCAATGGTATAATTAGGCAGATCACTTAAGGTCTAAATCCATATCTGCTAATAATATCCTGAACATACGCATATAATAAACTGTACATAAGCACCTTTTTGGTGCCTTTTGCGAGGTAAAGATGAACATTATCATATCAATATATAAAATAATACGAGCTTTCGGGAGGAAGGTAAAAGAGGACAATATAGCCGCTTTCTCAGCACAGGCCGCTTTTTTTGTAATCATCTCCTTTTTTCCTTTCTTCATGCTTTTCTTAACCCTGATACAGTATTTTTCCATAGACCCTAACATATTTAAAAATACCATCTATCAGTTATTTCCAGACAGTATAGATGAGATGGTTATCGGTATGGTAAATGAAATCTATGCCAATGACTCCGGAACCCTTATTTCTGTAACAGCTGCTGTCTCCGCACTTTGGGCGGCTTCCAGAGGAATCCTCGGCATTGTAAAGGGATTAAATGCGGTTTATGGAATAAGAGAGAGCAGAAACGGCTTCCTTTTGCGAATTATCTCTGCCTTTTATACCCTGGCCTTTTCCATTATTCTGATTGTCAGCATATCCATACTGGTATTCGGTAATCAGCTCTATCAATGGATAATACAGAAAATACCGGTATTGTCCCACCTGGCTTTGGTCATTATCAGTATCCGTACAATTGCAGGTCTCTTAATCCTGACCTCTTTTTTCCTTATGGTGTACATGGTAATTCCCAACCGTTCCACCAAGCTGTACCGGGAGTTTCCCGGTGCCTTAATTGCCGCCATCGGCTGGATGGGCTTTTCCTACCTTTATTCCTTCTATATTGACAATATGAGCAATTATTCCAAGACCTACGGCAGCCTTACCGCTATCGTGCTTTTTATGCTGTGGTTCTACTTTATTATGCACATTCTCTTTATCGGCGGAGAGATTAATACGGTACTATCTTCCGGTGATTTGGTCTATTATATGCGATATTTATTTCACCATAGAAAAGAGATCAGCCTGGAGAAGAAAAAGGCCGCTGACCAGATATATATGCAGGAACACTCTAAGAAAAAAGACATCCCGGACAAATCGCCAAAGAAATAATTCGTTAATCAATAAAAAACGAGCAGTATAATTTCTCCCTGGAGAAATCGTACTGCTCGTTTTTAAGTATTATAAATCAGCTTTTATCCATATTAACTCCTTTCAGGAATATCAAATCTTTGATTTGATATTCCTGAATCCGTAGTTGAAAAAACTGCTTTTTATTTTTTCAACCTAATCCCTTTCGTGAATATCAAATCTTTGATTTGATATTCCTGAATCCGTAGTTGAAAAAACTGCTTTTTGTTTTTTCAACCTAATCCCTTTCGTGAATATCAAATCTTCGATTTGATATTCCTGAATCCGTAGTTGAAAAAACAGTCTTTTGTTTTTTCAACCTATCCGAACCTTAAAACCTTTGACACAATGTGTATAGATAATCTGAATAACGGGTTTTATGCTATTTCAATCTTAATATATAAATCCAATATCCACGCCGGTATAGTAATGCTTTAAGATAACGTCGAAGTTCTTGCCGGAATCCGCCATTGCCTTTGCACCATTCTGGCTCATACCTACTCCGTGGCCATAGCCGCCTCCCTTAATAGTCAAGCTCTTCTCTCCCTTATTAAAACAGATATAAGCGCTGGGTAAGAGACTCAAACCGGATACCGTGCTGCCATCACCTCTTTTAATATCGGTGGAGGCTGAGGCCAGCAGACTTCGTATATTATATTCATTCTGAACGGATATGGTGGCTTTGCTTCCAATCAGGTATAGTTTTGAAACAACACCGCTCTTTTCTCTGGTGGCTACCTTTATGTCTTTCAAGTCTCCGATAGTACTGATTTCTTTGCTTTCGAATACCGGCTTATCGGAAATGCTGCCTCCCGTCAGTGTAAGTATAAAGGAGGGATTTGCAGCATAACGGCTGCTAAGATTCTTATTGATTACCTCGGTAAGCTCTTTCCAGGTAACGGTTGTATTCCAGCGGTACCACGGAAATTCACTGTCATAGGTAGTATAATCCGGCTTCTCAAGGAAGCTTCGGAAGGCTGTTTCTCCGGAATAATCAACCGTATCCGGGTGGAAGGAGGCTGCATATACTGCTTTTTGATCTACCAGATCATACACTGCCTGGGCTTTTCCTGCCAGGTACGGGACAGCCACATCACCTGCCCATACATCGTTTATGGAAGCCGTATATCCCCAGGAAGTGGAGAAGTAATATGCATTGATTACATTTCCCTGATATTTTAATACCTTTCCGTAAGTATCCTTTACCGCTAAAATGGACTGTTCATTTTCCGGCAGATTGTTATATACCTGATAATTTACACTGTCGTCCACATGGGCTCCATATTCACTTAAAGCCCCGGCCATAAGCTGATTATAAGCGTAGCTTCTGGCACAGACTGCCTGGGCTTTTAGGGCTTCCATGTTATAAGAAGTAGGCATCTCACTGGGAACCACCGCATAAAGGTATTCCTCCAGGGACAGTTCATTGACTATGGTAAGACCGCCCTCTTCCTTGGCAACCTCTATACTTCCCCTGTATTTCGGATTCTCTCCCTGGCGGAGTACGGACAATAGAGTAATCTTGCCATTCTCCCCCTTCGTTTCAATCCGCAGTCTTCCTTCTTTAAACAGTGCATTGGTCGGATTGATTGTCACCTTATCTCCGGCTTTATGCTGTTTTACAGTCTTTCCTGCCGTAACCGTAAAATCCTTATCCGCAGTTAAAACTACTTTATCGTGAAGCATACTGCTGAAATTATCGGTCTTAATCAAGACTCTTATATTCTCTGCCTTGATAGGTGCCGTAATTAAGGCGGCCGCTATCTTGCCGTTTGCTACTACAAATTCCGTTGTACTGTAGCCTACCAGTATGCTGTTTGTAACCTCCATGGCAAGCTCGTCATATATCTTATAGATACGGTAATTGTCCTCCAGGGCAACTTTGCCATAGCCCTGTATTTCAATGGAGGCCTTACCGGCAGAAAGCACCTTGCCGGTAATGGTGTCCGGTTTCATAGTAATTTTTACAATCTTTTTATCCTTTACGGTAATGTCGCAGACAGTCTTCCCAATCTCTTCAGACAGTGGATATTCTGTCTGAAATTCCTTTGTGACACCATTGATAAAGGCTTTTACTGTGGTACCTTTTCCGTCGACTATCCACAGGTTGGATAGAACTGTCTCTTCCTCCGAGGTACCTTTTATATAAATGATTTCATTTCCCTTTATATATGCCGTAACACTTTTATCTTCATAATCTTCCGGTTTAAAGGCAAGAGAGCCAGCCTTTTCTCCTCCGACCAGCTTCCCCTCCTGATAAAATTCTTCATAACTTAATGTATCTTTACAGGTAAAATTGCCCCCATCGGTAACAGCAACCGTCCGGTCCTCCGCTTCACTTCCCGCCAGTATATATAATTTTTCTTCTGATACTGTCTGCTTCTCTTTCGGAATACTATTCAGCAGTACTTCGTAGAATTCAAGAAATTCAGCCGTAAGCATGGCCTTATCAGCTTCTTCCGTAAGAAGCGGGAAAGATAATTTATCCGTTATCGCTTCTTCCTTGATATCCAGTATACTTTCAATGGTCTTAAGATAAGAACCTGCCTTGCCAAAAGTCAATACTCCGGAAGCCTCCCCGTCTCCAAGGAGTTTGTCCTTATCAATGCCAAGATAGGACAGAAGCTTTAACGCCTCCTCCTCTTTCATACTTTCCCCATCTCTTGGAATGATGTCTGCCTGTACACTCTTTTTATCTGAATTGTATGTATTTTCTGATAATTTTTTAATTACACTTCCTACAAATATAACTATCAAGGCGGCTGCGCATATGCCTAACAGCCACAGCTTCTTCTTCATGCCATTCCCCATTCCTGTGCTGATATTGCTTGTTTGCTCCAAGCAGGCTTGTATTACATTATATACAAGCCTTTCAGGATTATGTCAAACTCTTGATTTTTTTATAGCAGTATTATTCACAGTACTATTGTATAGCAATACCCCGCACTTTTCCATAGGATAGGTTGAAAAACAAAAAGCAATTTTTTCAACTACGTCTTCAGGAATATCAAATCGAAGATTTGATATTCCTGAAAGGATTTAAAATAAGGATTCTTTCCTGCCAAGTAGTACCGGCAGAGAAAAAATCCTCTTTACGAATAAATGTTTTATGTAATTTTCTTATCGGTATTCCACCGGGTCTCCGGAAGGAATAAAATCAATGCTGTACTCCGGCAGTACCTGTCTAAGCCAGGCAGGCAAATGTTTCATACCGGCTTCTTCCGTACGGTTATGTCCCAGTACGATAACCGCTTTTTCTCTTCCCTGCATAACGGCATCCCTTACAAAGGCAAGAGTTGTCCATTCTATGATTTCACCGCATACCAGGGTATCAACATCGTCTCTGGAAAGCATCTTTGCAGGCATATTCTCATCACCCAGCCCAAGACTGCCGCCTCCTACCAGTACAGCGATATCCTTGCATACCATGGAAGGGTTTCCGATTACACGAATGGAATCCATGGAAAGCTTCTCCTTAAAGAATCCTACCAGTTTATCAAGAGTTATTTCAGGAATACAAAAATGATGATCCATACCGCTCACATCGTTTTTGACCAGATACTCTTCCCAGTCCATTTCTTTTTTCCAGCCTTCATAAATCAAATCCGGGCGATAGCAGTGCATATAATCATGAAAGCGCCAGATACTGATACCTGCTTCCTCCAAAAGTTTTTTCTTTTCCTCGTACACAGGATTTCCTTCAAGCCACTTATAATCATCAAAGCTGCTGTAGAATGTAGGCTCATGGGTAATGATAAGATTGATTCCTTCTTCCTTGGCTTTACGGATTACTTCCATATCTGCCATAAAGCAGACACCTATCTTCTTAACCTCCAAACTGTAATCACCTGCATGGAGGGTATCACAAGTCTGCACAAACGGCAGCTTGACGTCACAAGCTTTTATTATCCTGTCGGTTACTTCCTTTACTGTCATGAACTTAACCTCTCTTTCAAATGTCTTTCCGGCCCAAAAGCCAAGTAATAGAAGCCTCCAGGTGTTTATTCCAGTAAGCCCAATTGTGAACTCCTTCCCCTTCTTCATAATAATGGGGAATTTCTTTCTCTGCCAGGAATTGATGCATCTTACGGTTGGGCTCAATCAGGAAGTCCTGTTCCCCGCACACCAGATAAATATGCGGCATATCTTTTTTCTTTTCCTCCAGCACTTCCATACAGTATCTTGGGTCCTTGTCAGAATATCTGAGTTTATCCGGTGCCCCAAAGACTCTGTTCTGATATTCTTCGTCCGAGATACCATCCGGAAGGAATTTCTTTTCATCGGCTATGCCTAATTCTATATAAGCTCCGGACAGACTGATAATCCCGGAAAAAGTATCCGCATACCTGAGACCGTTTATCATAGCTCCATAACCTCCCATGGAAAGTCCTCCAATAAAGGTATCCTCTTTCCTCTCAGAGAGACGGAACAGGCTTCTGGTATAGAAGACAAGCTCTTCTCCTATGAATCTGCTGTAATCTTCTCTCTTGTCCACATCCTCCAAATAAAAGGAATTCTCTCCGCTTGGGAATATCACCGCCAGATTATTGGCTGCAGAAAGAAAAGAGATATTGGTATTTAAAAGATAATCGCTGCAATCACCGGAATAGCCATGCAAAAGATATAACGATTTGAACTTTTCCGCTGAAAAACTTCTCTCCTCACCGGGCAGAAAGCCTTTCTCATTTGGTATCAGCGCCTTAAAGGTCACCATTCTCTTTAAACAGCCGGACATAAATGTAATTTCCGCAAGTGACATATCTTTCCTCCTCACAAATACACTGGGCAGGCTGTTGCATTGCTTCTTTTTGCAGCAGCCCCTCCTGTTTCTATATTAACCCTTAATGGCACCCACCACCACACCTTTTATAAAATATTTCTGTACAAAAGGATAGATTATTACAATAGGCAATATTCCGATAACTGCCATAGCCATACGGACTGCCGTTCCTGGCAGGTCCACCGAGGCGGTCCCCAGAAGATTGGAGGCCGAACCGGACTTTAAAAACTGAATATTATCCATAATACGGATTAAAAGGTTCTGAATACCATACAGTTTCGGATTCGTTATGTAATACAAGCCGTTTATCCAGTCATTCCAATACAACAATCCTGTAAAAAGACTTATGGTCGCTACCGTAGGAACAGCAAGAGGAAACATAATCTTACGAAAGATAGTCAACTCTTTGGCACCGTCTATCTGAGCGGATTCAATAAGAGAGTCCGGCACACTGTTGGCATAATAATTTCTAACCAGAAAGATATTAAAAGCCGTTACCAGATAATTAGGAAGCATCAAAGCCCATATCGTATTCTTAATATGAAAAAATCTGGACCATAGCATATAGGAAGAAACAATTCCGCCGTTAAAAAGCATGGTAAAGAATACAAAGAAAGCCAAATGGTTCCGGTATTTAAAGTTCTTCCTGGACATAGGATAGGCAATCATGGCAGTTATAATAACACTGAGTACCGTCCCGCCAATAGTTACGATACCCGATATCCCATAGGCCCTGGATATCATAACTCCTTTTTGTACCATATAGTAATAGGCATCCAAGCTCAGCTTCTTTGGCAGATAGGAATAACCATTAGCCAAAAGTGCCTGTTCGTCGGTAAAGGAGGCAATCACAATGAGCGCAATAGGCAATAATGCAATCAGTGTAAGGACTGTCAGTACAATCGTTGAAACTATCTCGAATTTTTTTTCACTGGTTATTTTTTTATTTTTCATGACAGTCTCCTTCTAAAATAATGCATTTTCTTTATCTGCTTTACGAACTATCCCATTGGCGGTTATTACCAGGAGAAATCCTACAGTGGACTGGAACAGCCCTGCCGCAGCCGACATCCCGATGTCATTCAGCTTCATCAGCCCTCTGTATACATAAGTATCAATGGTCTGGGTAACATCATACAAGGCACCCGAATTCATAGGCATCTGGTAGAACAATCCGAAATCGGAGTAAAATATCCTTCCGACAGACATCAGCATCATAATAATTACCGTTGGCTTTAACATAGGGACCGTAATATAGAGAATTTGCTTCAATTTCCCGGCTCCATCCAGTTTCGCCGCTTCAAAAATACCTTTGTCAATACCGGCAATGCTTGCCATGTAGATAATGGAGGCATAGCCTGTATTCTTCCATAGGTATACAAATACAAGAATGTAAGGCCAATACTTCCCTTCCGAGTACCAGGCAACCTCCTTCCCTCCTAACAACGGGATGACCGTATTGTTGATAAAACCGCTGTCGGAGTTCAAGAAGGAAAACCCGATAAAAGCTATAATTACCCAGGACATCAGGTTCGGAAGGAGAAGGGCGGACTGAAACAGCTTTACTCTTGCCTTTACCCCCAGCTCATACAGGAAAATCGCAACAAGGATTGCCATTACCGTACCGATAATAATAAAAGCCAGATTATACAGCAGGGTATTACGGGTCATAATCAATGCATCCCTGGTATGAAAAAGGAATTTAAAATTATCAAAGCCCACCCAGTCACTTCCAAAAACTCCTTTTACATAGTCAAACTGCTTAAACGCAAGAAAAATACCAAACATGGGGATGTAGTTATTAATAAGCAGATACACTATGCCTGGAAGGGCTATTAACAGCAAAGGTGCAGATTTGGCATATCCTCCCTTTGCCTTCCTTTTCTTTGCGTTCATAATTTCTACACTCCTTTATTTTCCAGTGGCCGCAAACCATGCGTCCAGCTGTTTTTGTTTTTCTTGTATAATCTTGTCAAGCCCTGCTTCTTTCAGTCTTTCTGTGAATTTTGTCAGTTCTGTTTCAGGGTCAACGCTGCCGCAGGAGAGAGCCGGAAGATACTGGTCGATAACATTTACAACAGCGGTATATTCCACCTTTACCTTAGCAGAATCGAAGGTAAAGCCCATGGCAGGGGAGGTCTGTGCTTTCTGATTCTGTTCCAGTTCCCATTTAAGAGATTCCGGGTCTACTCCCTTCATATAATACTGGATAAACTGATTTCCTACGATACCGCAGCTAAGCTGGGCGGTGTAGGGAACAGTGGAAGCATCCTTTCCCTCCGGATAGCTGACAGAGCCATCCTCATTTTTAACATAATCTGTTCCTTCCACCCCATAGATAATCAGATTAACAATATCCGGGTCAGTAAAGGTCAGATTGAGGAATTTTAATGCCTCCTCCGGATGCTTGCTGGTAGAGGAAACCATCCAGGTTATGGCATTGATAGCGGTGGTGTCAAGATAGGGTTCTCCAATAGCTACCGCTCCTAACTTCTGGCCCACCTGGGATTCCAGGGATACGGCAGTATCCTTTGTCGGATAGCTGTAAGATGCAATATAACCAAAAGCATTCCCGGCGGACATTAATTCCGTGGAAGTACTGGTCGTAGTTGCCGCATCCTTTAAAATATATCCGTTATTGAACCAATCTCTGGTAAGACCGCATAGTTTCTTAAATTCATCCGAGGAATAATAGTCTATTACTGTTTTATCACCATTCATGAGCACCCCTTTTGGTGATAAATAATTATCTGTTAAATAATCCACCTGGGATACACAGCGTGTCATACCGGAATCACCTGTGTTAACAGGAATTAAGGGTACCATGTCGGGATTTTTAGCTTTTACTGTTTTGAATACTTCACTCAAATCATAAATGCTTGCTACTTTCGTCATATCTATTCCCAGTTCCTCTGCAACATCACTGCGGTAAATGAACATAGGCTGCAATGCGATAGGTTTATAAGCCGGTATACCATATATCTTGTTATCTTTGCTGGTAGCCTTCAGCCAGGTATCCCCAATCAGTTTTTTCGTTTCCGGTGCACTACTGTTAAGAATATCGGTCAGATCATAAGCCTGGTTACTTGCAACACTTTGGTTAAAGTCTCCCAAAGAATGGAATACGTCAATCTGATCTCCTCCCTGCAGGGCAAGACTTACCTGCTGACTGTACTCTGATATGGATAACGGCATCAGTTTCACCTCAGCCCCTATCTTCTCTCTGGTAATTTTATTGATTGCTTCTTCTACCTCCGAAGTATCTTCCGGAATGTTGTTAAAAGATACATAAGCATACACAATTTTAGGATAAGTCTTACTTGTATCTCCTTTGCTGTCTTTGCCGGACGAGTTCTCATCGGAAGAACTGCCGCAGGCTGTCAGACCAAGTACTAACACAAACACCAATACTGCTGAAATAAACTTCTTTACTACTCTCATAGTAAATACCTCCCTTTTTTGATACTCCAAGTATAGCAGTCCTTTGTCTTTATTTCTTGCAAAAACAAGCCAACCTTTATTGATTTTGAGACCTTTTCATATTCTTTTTCAGCTTTCGGTATTCTACAGGTGTCTGCCCGGTCAGTTTCTTAAACAAGGTAGAAAAATAGGAAAAATTATCAAATCCAACCGCCTCTGCTATGTCACTGATTCTGGTATCATCCTTGCGTAGCAGCAGCTTTGCCTGTTCAATCCGGTATTCGTTGATATAATCATTCAGATAAACACCGGTCTTTCGCTTATACAATTTAGCCAGGTATTCCGGTGCCAGAAAAAATACTGCTGCAATTTCATTTCTTCCGATTTCTTCTTTGTAATGGCTGTGAATATATTCCTGAATCTTTTCTATAATAGTGTGGGATTTCTGTACTTCCTCTTCATATTGAAAGGTTCTCTCCAAAAGATAGTTAATCCAGCGCATCATATCCATTGTGGATTGGGAGGCTTTCTCGGATAAGCTGATAGAAATTTCATCGTGGAACAATCTTGTGGCATGGATTCCCCGCTTTAGGAGATGGGCATAGACAACCTGGAGCATTTCCTGCTTCACCAGATAAAGCACATGCTCATTGAGCTTTTTATTCCCCGCTATTTCATCGTATAAAGTCTTATGATAATTCAGGATTTTGTTTTTATCCCTGTCGGCAAGCAGCTTTGTAATTTTATCCAGGTCCATAATCTGGCTGTTGTCCGCTGTGTTTTCAATAGCCTCCTCTTCCGTAAACACTTGTCCGTAAAAGGCGATATTCTGCTTTACCAGCTGTATTATTTTCACTCTTGAGTTCCCCAGTTCCTCCAGTGGATATAACTTGCCGATACAGCAGGTAATGGTGGACTTAAAATGTCTGCTAAGTGTACGGGTAAGATACCTGCAATTTTCCTCCGCCCTTTCTTTCTCCTGCTGTGTACACACCGTAAGGAGAAAATAATTACTTCCGTCAATATATTTGATTACACTTTCATTTTGCACCTGATTGTTTAAAATTTCAGAGTGAAAGCCCTGAAGTACAAATTCAAAGAGGCCTTCTCCGTATTTCTCCTTTTCCTGCTCATAGTTGGTCAGTTTTGTCACGATAAGATAATATTTCTCCTTGGAACTAACGGAAAGTTTTCGGTTCTTAATGGCTTCCTCTATCCTTTGCCTGTCTCCGGCCAGAGGGCCATTTAAAACTGAGGTCCAAAAATCCAGCTTCAGCAGCCTGGAATTTTTGGAAAGCCACTCGCCATACTGACTTTTCTTCATTATTTCATGGTTCTTGATTATCTTCAGGATAAGTTTCTTTAGGGTAAATTCCATAACATCTGTGTCAAAGGGCTTGGTCAGGTAGGCCGCCGCATTAAAACTTATGGCATTGGAAGCATAATCAAAATTCTCATGGCAGGTAAGGAATAAGAATTCACAGTTAATCTCCTGGTCTCTTACCCAGCGGAGCAGCTCCATTCCATTTCCCTGAGGCATCTCTATATCGCTGATTACGATGTCTGTTTCTTCTTCTCTTAATATTATTTTCGCATTGCTTATATTATAGGCGGTATATACCTTATCCACTCCCAGCATGTCCCATTTTACCGTATCCCGTATTACCTCTACCGTTGCTATATCATCATCTACTATTAATACCTTCACCTTTGCATCTGCCTTTCCTATATCCTCTCTTTTTCAGAGGCGGTTTTGTATGGTCTCCGTATCCAGCTCATTTATCGGACTTTTCGGTACGTATATTCTATTCAGACAGCCATGGGGCTTGATATTCTCCAGAATAAAAAGCCCTTCCCTGTCATACATCAGCTCCAGCATCCGTTTAATGCTCCAAAGCCCCACTCTTCCTCCATCCGCTTCTGGCTTCTTCCCCTCTCTTCCCATATATTGCAGTACATAATCAGGATATCCTCTTCCGTCATCTTCTATCTCAAGCAGAAGAAACTCCTCTTCCTCTTTTACCACCTTACTGACTTTTATCAGAATGGACAGGGTTGCATCGATACTGACAGCATATTTATACTCATTCTCAATGATGGTGTGGATTACCATCTGGGGAATCTTCCATTCCTCCAATTCCTTCGGTATATCCGTATAATAAAAGACGCACCCCGGATATTTCATCTCCTGCATTTCAAAATAATTCTGCACATGCTGGACTTCTTCCTTTAAGGTTACGGTATGAAAGCCGGATTTAAACATATATCTTATGTTTTTGGACAACGCTTCAATATACTCCTTAATTTGTTTTGCTTTTCCCTGGCTGCTTAAACTGGAGATGGTAGTCATGGCATTCAAGAAGAAATGGGGTTTAATCTGCAGGCGTATACATTTTAATTCTGTTTCCTGCAGCTCAATCCGTTTTTCGTAAAATTGTATCTTAAGCCCTATAATCTCATCCATCAGCTGGTTAAAGGAATCTTTTAAAAGACTGAACTCCTCATACCGGTATTCTCCTTCAATTCTGTGCTCATAATCACCTTCCCTTATCCGCTCGATTCCCTTTACCATCCGGTTCATAGGATAAATCAGCTCTTTTCTGGTATATAGAATATAAAATACGGCAAAGACCAGTGTTGCCAGTATAATAACCATAGCAATTATCATGCTGAACTGAGTCTGACGAATGACGCTGTTCTTGCTTACAAAACAGTATAACAATGCCTGATTTTGAAGCAGTTCGTTTTTAACCCGGAACACCCGGGTTAAAGGAATGGAATCTGCCATACTTTCTGTCTTTGCACTGATGATGTCACTTCCGAATACGCCTTTTACCTTTCCGTCTGCATCCGTAAGCACAAAGCCTCTGTCTCCATAGTCTCCCGCAGGGATGGAGTGCAGAAACTGGCTGGTGCGCAAAAACACACCGATTACCCTGGAATCATACACATATATCTTATAAAGATAGGTGGTACCGGCAAACTCACCGAATTCCCAAAGAGCTTTATGGTCTTTATTGTCACCGGCAGTTTTCTCGACGAACTCCCGAATCTGCATTCTTTCCTGATAAAGAATATTCAGGCTAAAGGAATCCAGATAGATATCATATTTGCTGTCCGCTACCGTAATCAGGTCGGCACTGCCGTCATTGGACTGGGCTTCCTCCATAAAGGAACGTAATTTCAGGGCTGCATAGACCCTGTCAGCCTCGCTGTCGCTCTTTAAGATAGCCAGATTGGTGCGCTGGGTCATCAGATTCCTTAGCAGTCCGTCCATCTTTCCTGCTCTGTTCTCCAGTTCATTTCCATATACCTTCAAAAAATTCTCCGAAGACTGTTTGATTTCACTTTTCAGTGTATTATAGGTAGATACACTGAATATCAACAAGGTCAGCAGAAGGAGGACCATAAGTATTATCATATAGGATATTATTTTTTTAATAAAAGACTTTTTTTTCATACGAATTACCTTGTCCTTTCCAACTCGCTGCAAGTTTTCGCCACCTTTACAA